>JANWZL010000016.1 GCA_025054655.1 Thiobacillaceae bacterium
GCGCCTATGCGGAAGCTGAGTTCCTCCCCCTCAAAGTAACTGAAACGCCCTTCGCCATCGGTGATTCCACTGCTGCCCAGGGTGCCTTCATAGGCCACTCCAGCCACGGGCGCATCCAGCAGCACACCCTGTTTGGGCGTGGGATCATCTTCGCTACAGCCGGACAAGGCGTTGACGAACAGGACGAAAAAAAGGGTGTAACCCATCCGTCGCAGCGTAACAGTCATGGCGTTCCTCCCGGAGGTTCTCCGGAGCGTGAATGTAATCCGTCCGGGTTACGCCAGGATGAAACCGTTGCTGACAGGGGTGAGCCTGGCTCAGCCGCGCAGGGCCTCGACCTTGTCCGTGCGCTCCCAGGGCAGCCCCAGGTCCATGCGCCCCACCTGCCCGTAGGCGGCCAGGCGGTGGTAGAAGCCGCCGCGGTGGCGCGCGGGCAGGTGGCGCAGCTCGTAGGCACGGATGATGCCGGCGGGGCGGAAATCGAACTGCGCCTTGATCCGCTCGGCCAGGACCTCGTCCGCCAACACGCCGGTGCCGTGCGTGTCCACCTGCACGCTCACGGGCTGCGCCTGACCGATCGTATAGGTCAACTGCACCTCACAGCGGCGCGCCAGCCCCGCCGCCACCGCGTTCTTGGCGGCATGGCGGGCGGCATAGGCGCCCACGCGGTCGATGCGGGTGGGGTCCTTGCCGGAGAGGGCAGACTCGCTCTGGCGCGAGTATTCGCCATAGGTGTCGACCGCGTTCTTGCGGCCCGTGAGGCCCGAGTGGCTGGCCGGGCCGCCGTTGACGAAGGGGCCGTCGGGGTTGACGAAGATCGCCGTGGCGCGGTCCGGGCGCAAGGGCTCGTCGAGGAAGACCGGCTCGATCACGTGGGCGTAGAGGTCGTCGCGCAGCCGCCGCTCGCTCACCTGCAGGGCACGCTGCTGGCTCGCCACCAGGGTGATGCTGTGGATGCGGTGCGGCCGGCCATCGCGATATTCCACCCCGACCTGGGTCTTGCCGTCGGGGGCGAGGTAAGGCAGCTGCCGCTGCAGCCGCACCGCGGCGAGCCGGCGCGCGAGTTTGTGCGCAAGCCAGATCGGCAGCGGCATCAACGCCGCCGTCTCGTCGCAGGCGAAGCCGAAGGCGTTGGCCATATTGCGCGCGGGGATGCGCTCCAGCTCGTCCTCGTCCAGCTCGCGCTCGTCGCGCTGGACGACGAAGGGCAGTTCGCTGAGGTTGGTCATCACCGTGCAGGCCTCGGCGTTGAAGTCCTCGCCGGCGTAGCCCACCTGACGGATGATGGAGCGGGCCACCTCGGGGATGTCCACCGTGGCGGTGGAGGCGAAACGCGCGGCGATGAACAGCACGCCGTTGGCCACGGCGCATTCGGCCAGCACGCGGCTCATCGGGTCTTGGCGCAGGAAGCGGTCCACCACCGCATCGGCGATCTGGTCGCACAGCTTGTCGGGGTGGCCCTCGGTGACAGACTCGGAGGTGAACATGTAGTGCGTCTTCATCGCGGCGCTCCCTCGTGGTTGGGGGCAAGGTTGCGTTTGGCCGCCTCGATGGCCAGATAGGGCAGACCCGCGCCAGCGGCGATGGCGAGCCAGTCGGCCGGCTGCGGCAGGCTGTTGCCGAGCAGCCCACGCAGCGGCGGCAGCAGCACGGTGCCGGCCTGCAGCAGGGCGGTGCCGGACAGGGCCAGGGTGAGCCAGCGGTTGTCCGGCAGCCGCCCACGCGTGAACAGCCCGTGCGTGTCGGAGCGGCAGGACAGGGCGTGCAGCAGCTGGCCCAGGGTGATGCTCATGAAGGCCACGGTGTTGGCCTGTGCACCGGGCCCGTAACGGGCCACGCCGTAGCCGTAGGCAGCGAGGCTGCCCAGGGTGAGGGCGCCGGCCTCGAAGCCGTAGCGAGCGAGGTCCTGCCGGCGGATGATGGGCTCCTGCGGGTTGCGCGGCGGCCGCCGCAACACGTCCGGCTCGGGCGGCTCCAGCGACAGCGCCAGGGCCGGGAAGACGTCGGTGACCAGGTTGATCCACAGCAGTTGCAGGGTGTTGAGCGGCTGTCCAAGCCCCAGGGCGATAGCGGCGAAGGTGAGCCCGATCTCGCTCAGGTTGGAGGAGACCAGGTAGTGCACCGACTTGCGGATGTTGGCGTACAGGGTGCGCCCCTGCGCCACCGCCACGATCATGGTCTGCAGCTCGTCGTCCTCCAGCACCACGTCGGCCACGCTGCGCGCCACCTCGGTGCCACCCGCGCCCATGGCCACGCCGATGTCGGCCGCCTTGAGCGCCGGCCCGTCGTTGATGCCATCGCCGGTCATGGCCACCACCCGCCCTGCCCGCTGCAGGGCCTGGACGATGCGCAGTTTGTGCGCAGGGCTCACACGCGAGAAGATCTCCACCCGCTCGGCCAGGGCAGCCAGCAGCTCGGGGTCCAGGGCCTCGATGCGGGTGGAGTCGAGGATCTCCAGCTCGCGGCTGCCGGAGAGGTCGAGCTGTTTGCCGATGGCATAGGCGGTGGCGCTCTGGTCGCCGGTGATCATCACCGTCTTGATGCCGGCGGCGTGGAATTGGGCGATCAGCTCACGCACACCGGGCCGCAGGGGATCGGCCATGCCTGCCAGCCCCAGCCACACCAGCCCGTGCGTATCCGGCTCCCCTGCACCACGCCAGTAGGCGAACGCGAGCACACGTAGGGCCTCGCCGGCCATGCGCTCGTTCTGCATGCGTACGGCATCGACGAACTCCGGCGTGATCGGCGCGAGCTCGGCGCCGTTCTGATGCCAGCGGCACAGGGCCAGCACCTGTTCGGGGCTGCCCTTGACGGCGAGTAGGGTCTCGCCCGCCTCGGCCGCGTGCCAGGTGGCCATCCAGGCGCGGCCTTCGCTGCGATACTGGGTCTTCAACACGGGGTGGCGCGTGCGCAGGCCCTGCACGTCCACGCCGGCGCTCAGGGCCAGGGCGAGCAGGGCGTTCTCGGTGGCGCTGCCCTCCAGGCTGTAGCTCCCCCCACCGCCGTTGAGCCGGCTTTCGTTGCACAGCACCGCCACGTGCAGCAGCCTGAGCAGCGCGGCGTGGTCGTGCGGGGCACGCTCGCCGTCGGCGGCGAGGAAGCGGCCCTCGCGCACGCTGAGCCGCTCGCCGTCGACCCAGACCGCCTGCACTGCCATGCGGTTTTGCGTGAGCGTGCCGGTCTTGTCCAGGCAGATCACCTGCACCGAGCCCAGGGTCTCCACCGCTGCCAGCCGGCGGATGAGCACGTGGTGGCGGCGCATGCGCGCAAGGCCCAAGGCGAGCGTGGTGGTGGCCACGGTGGGCAGCCCTTCGGGGATGGCGGCCACCGCCAGCGACACGGCCGCACGCAGCATGGGCAGCACGCCGTAGCCGCGTGCCAGGCCGACGACGAACACCGCGGCACAGATGGCGAGCGAGGCCCACACCAGCTGATTGCCCAGCTGGTCGAGCTGGCGCTGCATAGGGGTGTCGGGCGGGCGGGCGCTGTCCACCAGGCCCTGGATGACGCCCAGTTCGGTGTCGCGGCCCGTGCCCACCACCACCGCCAGGGCGCTGCCACCGGTGACCGCCGTGCCCATGTACACCATGTTGCAGCGTTCGGCCAGCGGCACCTCCAGCGTGGCGAGCGCCTGCGCATGCTTGGCCACGGGTAGGCTCTCGCCGGTGAGGGCCGACTCGTCCACGCGCAGGTCGCGCACGTGGATCAGCCGCGCATCCGCGGGCACCTGCGTGCCCGGGGTGAGCAGCACGAGGTCGCCCGGCACCACCTGCTCGGCCGGCAACAACGTCGGCTGCCCGTCGCGCAACACTTGCGCGTGCGGGCGTGGACCGGCGGTGAGGGCGTCGATCACCCGCTCGGCCTGGCTCTCGGTGACATAACCGATGCCGGCATTGATCACCACCACGCCGAGGATCACCGCCGCATCGGCCAGCCCGCCGGTGGCGGCGGACAACACCGCCGAGGCGGCGAGCAGCAGGACCGGCAGGCTGCTCACCTGCTCCAGCAGCAGGGCGAGGCTGGAGCGGCGCTGTGGCTGCGGCAGGCGGTTCAAGCCGAAGCGCTGCAGACGCGCCTGCGCCTCGGGCGTGCTGAGGCCGCCGTCCAGCGGGACCGCGAACTGCCGCAGCACCTCGGCGGCAGGCAGCGTGTGCCAGGGGGTGCGTGCGACCGCGGCGGCCTGCACCGGGGCCGGATCGGGTGGGTCGGCCCGCCGCGCGAGCACTGGATTGGCCATGCGCCGTAGCGAGGGCGGCATGGGTGCGTCCGGCAAGGCACCATCCAGCCGCTGGCCGAGCTCCTGCAGCAGCCGCTGCAGGGGCCAGTCGCGCGGGTAATTGAGCAGCACGGTGCCGGTGAGCGGGTTCGCCGCACCAACCGCCACCCCCGCGAGGTCCTGCAGCAGCGTGCAGACCGTGCGGCAGGCGGCCGGGTCGCGGTATAGCCCGCGCACACGCAGCCGCACGCGACCGGGCACGCCGGCATGCACGACCTCGAAGGCCTCCGTCGCCGTCACGCCGGTGCCTCGTGGCTCTCCGGTCAGACCGCCCGATCGACCGCCGCCCCACCGTCCAGGAGGGCGGCGTGCGCCGCTGCCAGCCGGGCGATGGGCACGCGCGGGGGCGAGCAGGACACGTAGGTGAGGCCGATGCTGTGGCAGAAGCGGATGGAGGCCGGGTGTCCACCATGCTCGCCGCAGATGCCGATCTTCATGTCGGGACGGGTGGTGCGCCCCCACTGCACCGCGAGCTGCATGAGCTTGCCCACGCCCTTGACGTCCAGCACCTCGAACGGGTTGTCCTGCAAGATCTTGTTCTGATTGTACATGGGCAGGAATTTGTTCTCGGCGTCCTCGCGCGAGAAGGAGAAGGTGGCCTGGGTGAGGTCATTCGTGCCGAAGGAGAAGAACTCCGCCTCCTCGGCCAGGTTCTCCGCGCGTAGGCAGGCCCGCACCACCTCCAGCATGGAGCCGAAGCGAAAATCGAGCCGCACCCCCTGGGCCGCCTCGACCTCGGCGCGGATCTCCTCCACCCAGGCCTTCACCCGTTTCAGCTCCTGCGCCGTGCACACCTGCGGTACCATGATCTCGGGATGCACCGCGACCCCCTCGCGCTGGCATTCGGCCGCCGCCTCCAGGATGGCGCGGATCTGCATGCGGTAGATCTCCGGGAAGGTCAGCCCCAGGCGCACACCGCGATGCCCCAGCATGGGGTTGACCTCGTGCAGCTGACGCACCTTCTTGAGCATGGCCTCCTTCTTGCGGATGGCCTCGGTGAGCAGGGCGGCATCCGCGAGCGGCGCCACCGGCGCGTGCGCCTCGCCCAAGCGGGCGAGGAACTCCGCCGCCTCGGCCAGCACCTGCATACCGCGCACGGTGTCGGCCAGGTGCCTGAGGGTGGCGATCTCCTCCGCGAGCTGCTGCTCGTTGGGCAGGAACTCGTGGATGGGCGGGTCAAGCAGCCGCACCGTCACCGGCCGCGGCGCCATGACCTTGAAGATGGCCTTGAAGTCCGCCCGCTGCATGGGCAGCAGCCGGTCGAGGGCGGCCTGGCGCGCCTCGGGGCTGTCGGCGACGATCATCTCCACCACCACCGGCAGCCGCTCGGCGGCGTTGAACATGCGCTCGGTGCGGCACAGGCCTATGCCCTGGGCGCCGTATCGCAGCGCCCGCTCGGCGTCCTGCGGGGTGTCGGCATTGGCCATCACCTTAAGCCGTGCCGCCTCGTCCGCCCAGGCGAGCAGGGTGGTGAGTTCGGGCGAAAACTCCGCCTCGATCATGGGCACCTCGCCCAGATAGACCTCGCCCGTGGTCCCATCGATGGTGATCAGGTCGCCCTCGTGGATGACGTGGGCCCCCACCACCGCCTGGCGGGCGCGCACGTCGACGTGGATGCCCTCGGCCCCGGCCACGCAGGGCTTGCCCATGCCGCGCGCAACCACCGCGGCATGCGAGGTCTTGCCGCCGCGGCTGGTCAGTATCCCCTGGGCGGCGAAGAAGCCGTGGATGTCTTCCGGCTTGGTCTCCTCGCGCACCAGGATCACCCGCTCGCCCGCCCGCCCCCGCCGTTCGGCGCGGTCGGCGTCGAACACCGCCACCCCCACCGCCGCCCCGGGCGATGCGGGCAGCCCGCGCGCCACCGGCCTCGCCCTGGCGTTGGGGTCGAGGCGCGGAAAGAGCAGCTGCTCCAGCGCCTGCGGGGGGATGCGCAACAGCGCCTGGCGGCGATCGATCAGCCCCTCGCGCACCATGTCCACGGAACTGCGCACCAGGGCCTGGGCGTTCATCTTGCCGTTGCGCGTCTGCAGGACGTAGAGCACGCCGCGCTCGACGGTAAACTCAAAGTCCTGCACCTCGTGGTAATGCGCCTCCAGGCGCTGTTTGAGCTCGACGAGCTGTTGGTGGATGTCCGGCCGCTCCTGGGCCAACTCCGCGATCGGTCTGGGCGTGCGGATGCCGGCCACTACGTCCTCGCCCTGGGCGTTGACCAGGTATTCGCCGAACAGCACGTTCTCGCCGGTGGCCGGATCGCGCGTGAAGCCCACGCCGGTGGCCGACCAGTTCTCACCCTCGTCGCCCAGGTTGCCGAACACCATGGCCACCACGTTGACCGCCGTGCCGTTGGCCATGTCGGGGGTGATGTTGAACTCGCGCCGATAGTCCACCGCGCGCTTACCCATCCAGGAGTTGAACACCGCGCGGATGGCGATCTCCAGTTGCTCATAGGGGTCGGCCGGGAAGGGCTTGCCGGTGTGGCGCTCGACCACCCGCAGGAAGCGCTCGGCCACCTCCTTGAGATGGGCCGCGGTGAGGCCCAGGTCGTGCTTGACGCCGGCGGCCTGTTTGACCTGCTCGAACTCGGCTTCGAAGGCCTCCTCCGGCACGCCCAGGGCCACCTTGCCGAACAGCTGGATGAAGCGGCGCCAGGCGTCGTAGCCGAAGCGCGGGTTGTCGGTCTGCTCGATCAGACCCTGCAGGGTGTCGGGGTTGAGGCCCAGGTTCAGGATGGTGTCCATCATGCCCGGCATGGACAGGGCCGAACCCGAACGCACCGACACCAGCAGGGGATTGGCACGGCCGCCGAAGGTCTTGCCGGTCTTCGCCTCGACCGTGCGCAGATGGGCGCGCACCTCCTCCATCAGGCCCTCCGGCAGCCGCCGCTGCGGGTCGTCCAGGTAAGCCAGGCAGGCCTCGGTGGTGATGACGAAACCGGGCGGCACGTTGAGCCCGATGCGGGTCATCTCGCATAGGTTGGCCCCCTTGCCGCCCAGGAGCTTCTTGTCCTTGCCGTCACCCTCGGTGAAGTCATACACCCATTTGCGGCTCATCTCCGACCTCCGTCTGACGATGTCTGCACACCTTGCGCGCGTGCGTGGCTCAGGCCTTTGCGAGCGGGCCGTAACGCGCCAGCCACAGCAGCCCCATCACCGTCTTCGCCTCGCAGATGCGCCCGTCGGCGATCATCGCCAGCGCCTCCTGCATGGGTAGGCGCAGCAGCTCGATGAATTCGTCGTGGTCGGGCGCATGCCCCACATGCTCGAGCCCGCGCGCCAGGAAGAACACCAGCCGCTCGTCGGAGTAACCGATGCAGGGGTAAAAGGTGGCGAGATAGGTCCACTCGCGCGCCGTATAGCCGGTCTCCTCCAGCAATTCACGCTGCGCGCAGGCAAGCTCCGTCTCGCCCGGGTCGAACTTGCCCGCCGGCAGCTCCAGGAAGTCGCGCCGCAGGGGATAGCGGTGCTGGCGCTCCAGCAGCACATCCCCGTTGTCGAACAGGGGGATCACCACCGCGGCGCCGGGGTGCACCAGGTATTCGCGCGTGGACTCCTGCCCGTTGGGCAGCCGGACACGGTCGCGGCGGGCGTGCAACAGCCGGCCCTGGAACACGGTCTGCGTCTCCAGGGTTTGCTCGCTCAGGTCCCTGGGCGAAGGTTCGATCTCGTTCATGCGGGTGCGCCTTACATTCGCAGTATAGGCCCCGATTAAGATACCTGACGGAGATGACCTTGCAGAGGATCATCTGATCTGTACAATAAAATTGTACATATACGCGGTGCGAACCCATGCTCGAGACCACATACAGCCAGGCACGTGCGCGGCTCAAATCCCTCATGGACCACGTGGTGGCAGACCGCGAGGTGGTCTTGGTGCGCCGGCGCAGCGGCGGAGACGTGGCCTTGATCGCCGCAGATGAGCTGGCCAGCCTGATGGAGACGGCCCACCTGCTACGCTCGCCGCGTAACGCCGAGCGCCTGCTGAGGGCGCTCGAACGCGCCCGCCGCGGCGGCCACGGCGATCTGGCGCCCACGGACCTGGCCGCGCTGCGCCGTGAGGTCGGACTCGAGCCCTGAACGGCTGGCGGTCTGCCATCCGGAGTTCATCGAGGACCTGCGCCATTGGGTGCAGACCGACCGCCGTGTGGCGCTACGGCTGCTGGCCCTGATGCAGGCCGTGCTGCGTGACCCCTCCACCGGCATCGGCAAACCCGAACCGCTCAAATACCTGGGGCCCGACGTGTGGTCGCGCCGCATCACACAGGAACATCGCTGCGTCTATCTCGTCCGGGCGGATCGGGTCGAATTCCTGCAGGGGCGTTACCACTATTGATCTGGTCATCCCCGTGGTCGTGGGCTGCAGTGCCCGACCGGACGGTCGGGCCGTTACGGCCCTGCCTGCCTCTGCCGTGCCCTGTAGACGCTCCTCTAGCGCTTTAACCCAGATTGTCCATTAGGCCGGCTTTGCCTTCGGTGAGGACACGGCCTATGCCGAACGCAGCCGCGTGCCGACACGGCTTCACCGCCTACGCGGGCTCGGCTGCCCCTGCTCGGCCATCCTGCGCGCGAGCCCTCGGCCAGGTGTTCAACCTGGCCTGCGGCCGTCGCGCACAACCTGCCTCGATCATGGGCTTCGCGCCTGCCCGCGTCCTCGCGCCTGCCCGCGTCCTAATGGACAATCTGGGTTTAAGAGACCCACTGCCCCAAGGCCTCGGCCAGCTGCTCGACCACCCGCGCCAGGTCGTCCTTCCCCACCGGGCCCAGGCGCTCGAACAAGGTCGCGCCGATCTCGGCCTCGGCCTCTTCCTTGAGCTGCGCGCGCAGCGCCTGCCCGGCGAGCCGATCCACCTCGCCCCCGTCCAACCACACCGCGTGACAGTGCCGACACAGGTCGATCTCCAGCCCCGCGTGCTGCGCCACGTACAGGCTGCGGCCGCACTGCGGGCAGGTGAGGGCGGAGCGCGGCCAGGCGGCGGCCCGGACGATGATCTCGTCGAGCAAGGGCACCAGCGCGGGCATCATGGACAGCGGTAGCAAGACACCGCGGCACTGGCTGCAGCGCCACCAGGGTTGTCCCAGATGGTTGTGTTCTACCAGCCGCCCCCGATCGCGCGGGCAGGCCGGTGTCTGCTCAGACATCATTGAGCCGCGTGCGGGCGTAGCGGTGGGGCCACAACCGTTTGGCCAGGGCGATGAGCAGCAGGGGCACGGCGAACAGTGTGCCCAGGACCTGGATAAGGACCACGAGATAGGACCACTCCCAGGCTACCGGGTGGGCGGGCGGATGCCGCGCCTCGTAAAGGCTGAGGGCGTGGTTGGCGGCAAAGGCGAACAGCATCCCCACAAAGCCGATCAGCTCGCCGAGCCAACCCGGTTTGGCCGGCAGCCAGGGCCGCGCCAGGGGGTAGGCCGCCAGCCCCAGCCCGCCCAGGGCGGCCCAGGCCAGGGCGGTGGGGTGGGGCTCCACCCAGGCGAGGCTCACGCCCACCGCCAACAGGGCGCCGGCGGCGATCCGCTCGGCGTGATCGTACAGCCCCTGCAGCTGCGACTCCTGCGCCGCCCGCTCAGGATCCTCGCGCAGACTGCGGCTGCGCGTCAGTTCCGGCGGCAGGGCGAGCTGCGGCAGGCGTTGCTCGAGCTCGGCCAGGAATTGCGGCCAGGCGTTGAGCATGACGGGCACATACAGCCGCCGCCCGCCGCCCAGGAAGCACAGGGACTCGAACCGCAGCTGCACGGAGCGCACCCGTAGCCAGGGCAGGAAGGCGGGCACGCCCCACAGGTCGGGGGCGATCAGGCCATGGTCGTCTGTGCGCACTTCCAAGCGCAGCAGGGTCAGGCCCACCGCCCCCGACACGCCGGCGTACAGGCCCAGCAGGGCGGCGGCAGTCAGGCGCGAGTCCGGCTCGAACGGGATCAACCACAGCACGATGAGGCCTGCGACCGGCCCCAGCAGCACGACCGCCACAGCGGTGAACCACAGGCCGCTGCCCAAGGCATATACGCGCACCGTACCGCGCGGCCGCGGCAGGGCCTGGCGGGCGCGCGCCTGCAGCCAGGCGATGACGAGCCACAGCAGCGCCGCCCCCGCCGTGGCCCACAGGCGCGGATCATGAGGCGACATCGGCCTCCCCCTTGCGCATGGGTTCGACCTCGATCACCCGGCTGGCCTGGCTGTCGATCCACACCTGTCCGCCGTCGCTGCGCGCGAAGCGGACGAAACGGGTCAGGGGTTGCGGCAGGCCGGCGGCCCGCGCGCCCGTCTCGTCCATGTACACGGGCTGACTGAGCCCCGTATAGATGGGGCCGTCCTTGAGCCGCACCCGCAGCCACCGGCCCGCGCCTGCTCCGTTTGCCAGGTCGAGCGGCGGCCGCCGGCCGAACCGCCAGCGCAGCCAGGCGGCACGCAGGTCGAAGAACAGGCGCAGGGCGACCACCGTCAGGCCCAGGCTGCCGATGACGAGGACCTGTTCCAGCCCTGCCATCATGGGTGCGGCACCTCGTCGACGAACAGATGCGCCAGCGGCGCGAGCCGGGCGCCCACCTGCGCGGTGTCGCGCGCGGGGAAGAAGACGTCCACCGCCGCTGCCGAGGGTTTGAGATAGACGGCCAGATAGCCCGGCGTCAGACGCAGGGCCTGGATGGCCTCGATGGGGATGGCGCGCGGCCTGAGCCAGGCCCCTTCGCACAACCAGGCGATGAGGCCGCCCTCGGGTGCCTGACCAACGGTCAGACATCTATTCTCGACGCGGATGAGGCGCAGGATATGCGAGGCCTCCCGCCGCCTGCACCAGGATGCGGCAAGCCCGACGGCCAGACCCACAAGCACGATCCAGGCGAGCAGTTCCCGCCAGCGGCCGTCCCCGGCCAGCCCTGCCGCCGGCAACACGGCCAGCATCATCCCCACCACCGACACCTGACCGCACAGCAGACACAGAACCGCCCGCTGCCAGCGGCCGGCCTCAGCCATACATGCCCCCCACTGCGGCCAGGATGAGGCCCAGGCCGAGGCCGTACAGCAGCAGGCTCACCACCACTGACAGCAGCACGCCGGCCACCGTATAGGCCAGGCTCACGCGCGGGATGGCCCCGGCGAGGGCGTTGCCGGTCACCCAGACGGAATACAGCCACAGCGGCACGGTCAGCAGCGCCGGCACGCCCAGGGCGGTGAGCCCCGCGCCCAGCACGTCGGGCAGCAGCCAAGAGGCCACCAGCAGGTTGAAAAGCTCGCCCTGCCCATCCCAGCGCCCGCCGCGCTTGAGCCACACGCGCAGCAGGGTCACCACCAGTGGGGTGAGCAGCAGGACGAGGAGCACGTTGGCCCCCATCACCGCGGCGAGCGGCAATTGCGGGGCGCCAGCGCGGTAACCCGGATCCAGCCCCACTAGCAGGCCGATGAGGACCAGGGCCAGCCAGGACTGCCAGCGCGGGAAGGCGAACCGCTCGAAGGGCAGTTCGCGTAGAAGAAAGAGCGGAAAGGCGGCCGTCAGGAGGTTGCGTGGCGGCTGCGACATGGTCGTACTCCCTGATGCGTTTGTGCGTATTCTATCTCAGTCACGTCGCTAGCCCTGCGGGTCGAGCCGGGGTCCGGGCCTGAGGCCGGTGCGCGCACGGCAGCCAACGGCCGTTCACGACAGGGCTTGCGTTGGGCGCAAGGTCGTCTATTATTAGATTTGTAGATGTTGATATACTGATTGGTACCGCTCCGGCGTCCCACTCGATCGGTGTCAACCATCCGGTGTCAACCTTTTCAACCCACGGAGGAACATCTATGTCCAAGCCACTGACACTCGCAGTCCTGATGGCCGCCCTGTTCGCCACCACCACCCCCGCCGTCCAAGCGGCCGAGGTGCGCATGGTCGGCACAGTGCAGGAGATCAAGCTGGCCCCGGATGGCAAGTCCGCCACCGTGGTGCTGAAGAACGTCAAGGGCGGGGCCGAAGTGACGGTCACGGTGGCGGATACCGAGACCCTGGACAAGTTCAAGGATAAGCGCATCGTCAAAGGTGATGAGGTGCGCGTCAAATACGACGACGCCAAGAACAACCTGACCTCGTCCTTCAAGAAGACCTCAGGCTGCTGACTGGCGCCGGGCGGCTACCCCCTGCGGGCGGGTAGCCGTCAGCCGGCGGCAGTCGCCGGACAGGGCTGTCGGAATCGACCCCAAGCCCGGACGGGACGCACGCCCGTCCGGGCTTTTGTTTGGCCTGTCGGTGCGCCGGCCGACCTCAGTGCTCCAGCTTCAGCCCCCAACCCTCGAACAGATAGAGGATGGCGAAGCCGTACCACACGGTGTAGAGCACGTAGCCAGCCAGAGCCGCGAGGACGATGAACAGCATGCGCTGCATGGGCACGGCCTCGATGCCGTAGTAGTTATAGGCTGGCTCCACGCCTTTGGTCATGACCTCACGCACCACCTTGCCCGCGGCGAACTGCTGCTGCTGGTCCAGGTCGCGGGCAATGGAGCCGAGCAGGCGATGCCAGTCGTAACCCACCAGCCGCGGCTCAGTCAGATGCTTGCGTTCCAGGCTGTCCCCATCGTTGCGATAGAGCAGTTCGGCATCGTCGAGCGCCGCCGTGAGCAGGCGGCCCAGGTCGGCATCGATGAGCAGCCGGTTGCCGATACGCTCGACCTGTATGCCGGCACCGGCCAGCAGCTCCTCCATGCGCTGGGCCTGGGCCTCGTCGCCGGCGCGCACCATGACGTCCACCGCCTTGCCCGCCTGTGCGCGCACCTTGTCGCGCAGTTTGGGGATGAAATAGGCCGAATGCTTGGAGATGGCGTTGAAGACGTTGTCCAGGTAATCGATGGTGTTGCGGCCGTTGGCGTGCAGGGGAGCGAACAGCATGGCGAGCACGGCGAAGAAGCCGACCAGCAGCAACACACCCAGAGTGAACTCGCGTTTGTCGTGGATCATGGCTTCACTGTGCGTGTTTGAGGTGTTTGAGGTTGGCGAAGAAGGTCCAGAACACCCAGGCGGTGAAGGCGCTCAGGGTGACGAAGAAGATGCCGATGCCGATGCGTTCGAGCAGCTGGCACAATTCCGGGGACCACCCGATCAGGTTCATGCTGGCCAGCCGTCCGGGCAGCGCGAACACGCGGTTGACGAAGGCGGACATGACCGCCAGGGCGAAGAAGCCGCGGATGGTCACGTCGGAGACCACCTTGGTGACCAGGGTGCCGATCTGGATGCCGATGAGCGAACCGAGCAGCATCCCCATGGCCAGGGTATAGAAGATGAAACCGTAGATGGCGTACTGACCGATGCCGGCGTAGCCGGCGGTGAACACGATCTGCAGGATGTCGGTGCCGACCGTGGTGGGAGCGGACACGCCCAGCACATAGACGAAGATGGGAAAGGTCAGGAAGCCGCCCCCAACCCCCATGATGGCCGCCGCCACGCCGACGATGAAACCGGAGACGATGAGGAACCAGGCCGAGATGCGGCGCCCACCGGGCACGACGTGCGCGTCGAAGCGGATCATGGGCGGCAGGCGTACCGCCTGCAGGCGCTGCGCGAGCGGCGGCAGGTCGCGCCCGCCGTTGTTGACCGGCTCTGGGGCCTCACCGCTGGCGTCGGTGGGGAGCGTGACCGTCTGGCGGCGGCGCTGCCGGCGCGAACGGAAGTAGTCGATCAGGCCATAAAAGCTAAGAAAACCGAGCAGCAGCACGTAGATCGAGGTGATGAAGGCATCCGACAACACCGGGTTGGTCTCGTAGAGCTGACGGTTGATGTAGCCGCCGAGGGTGGCCCCACCGATCGAGCCGATCAGGAAGATCACCGCCAGCGGCACGGAGACGTTGCCCAGTTTGCGGTGCAGCACGCTGCCCATGATGGCCTTGGCGAAGATGTGGAACAAATCGGTGCCGACGGCGAGGATGCCCTTGACCCCTGCGCTCATGAGGGCGGGGGCGATGATGAAGCCGCCGCCGGCGCCGATGCAGCCGGTGATGAGCCCCGCCACCAGGCCCACGGCCACGGAAGCGGTGAAGATGGTGGGCGTGTAATAGGCCGGGCTGAAGGCCTGTTTGCTGCCCAGCATGGCGGGCAGGTCAGGCTCACCCGCCTGCGCGAAGGCCAGGCCGATCAGCACGACGGGGGCGAGCATAAATCCCAGCAACCCCAGACGGCGGGGGCTGCGCAAGATGCGTTGCGAGGTCTCGATCTCCCAGCGCGCGAAACTGCGCGCCCCCAGCATCAGCAGTGTATAGAGGTCTCTCATCGCCTGCATCGTCGATCCCTATCAAAGTACACGCAGCAAGACCCCCACCCTGCCCCACGGGCAGCCGTTCGCATCCACGGTCTCCTTGGTGTCTGCGCCGGCCGCAGCACGGCGCGTAGTCATGTTCGGTCCAGCCGCAGGGCGGGGGCGGCCCGCCCCGCGGCCCAGACGTGCAGCGGTCTCAGTGCACCTCCTCCCAGCCGGTGATCATCGCCTTGATGTGCGACAAGGGGGTGGCCCCGGTGGTGGTGAGATAGACGTGCACGATAAGGAAGAGCAAGAAGGTGTAGGCGGCGATCAGGTGCCAGGTAGCGACGGTAGCGAGCGACAGATCCGCCAGACCCCAGTTGCCCCACTGGTCGTAGAACAGCAACAGCCAACCGGTGGTCCAGATCACGGGCCCTGCCACCACCAGCATGAACAGATAGGCCAGACGCTGCAGCGGGTTGTGCTTGCTGAGCGCGGTCTGGCGGTGGGGATGCGGCTCGCCGCGGAAGATGCCTTGGGTGTAGTAACGCACCATCAGCATCACATTCTTGGTCGTGGGGATGTACTGGCGCCATTCGCCGGTGGTGAAATGCCAGAAGATGGCGAACACCCACAGCCCGACCAGGGTCCAGGCGGCGATGACGTGGTTGTTGTAAGCCCGCTCGAAACCGAACAGGCTGTACCAGCCGTGAATTTCCAGTCCCGTGATGAGCAGGAAGATGATCAGTCCAGCCTGCGACCAGTGCCAGAACCGCTCGAAGCGTTTGAAGATATAGACCTTTTGTGTCATGGCAGCACCTCAGTGTGAGCGTTTGCGCGCGATATGGGCATAGACGCGGATACCGGCGTGTACAAGCACCCCCGCCAGGGCTAGGATGGCCAGCCACTTGGCGGTCTGATCCAACAGCGGGATGTGATCTCGGCCGGGGATATAGACCCCTTCGACCTTGGCCAGACGCCCGTCGCGGCTGTGACACTCGGCACAGGCGAGCGCGTCCTCCTTCGGCGCCACCATGTGGGTGATGGGCCACACGCTCAGGGTGCGGATGAAATCGACCTGGCCCGAGAACGGCAGCCCAGCGGTGCGCATGCCGGTCTCGATCGCCTTGTGCCAGTCCAGGTTAGTCCAGTAAGCGGTGTCGTCCGCGCCGGCCAGATGGGTGACCACCAGGGTCTTGTTGACCGGGTCATAAGGCTGATTGCCATGAAAGACCTTCACCGGCCAGATGCGCGAGCGTCCGTCGTCAGGGCTGCCCAGGTAACGGTTGATGTAGATGGGCTCGGCGGACTTGTCCACCTTGTCGCCCGGCAGGGTGTAGATCACCTCACCGTTGAGCCACATGTATTGCGGTTTGACGTTCTCGCCGAAGGTGAAGCTGCCCTTGCGGCTTTCGTAGATCTTGTTGCCGTCCTTGTCCTTGACCACGAACTGTTTGCCCTTGGCGTCGCGGCGGCCGGCGGTGGACCAGTCCCAGGACAGCTTGGTGGCGATGCCGCCACGGGCGTAAGCCGGGACGTGACAGGTCTGGCAGGCGAGCTTGACCGTGTGGTCGTTGAGCTTGCCGGCGTTTCTGCCCTTGTGCGGCGTCTGCCCATGGCAGGACTGGCAGGTGGCGGGATTGCGCTCGCTGCCCTTGCCGCGGATCATAGGACCGTCCTTGTCGGCCGCGGTCGGCGTGTAGCGACTGCCGGGCACCCGGTGGCCGTCGGTCTGGTGGCAGGTGGCACAGGTGAAGTTGAGCCCCTCCACGTCCATGTGCACGTCGAGTTTGCGATCGGGGTCCTCCAGCGAGCTGTCGAGGTCACCGTGCTTGACGCCGTCGCCGCCGCCGCCCATGAAGTGGCAGGTGCCGCAGGATCGGCGGCTGGTCTTGCCCACGCTCTGCGCGATCTTGCGCAGGTTCTGCCCTCTGATGACGTTGCCTGACCCCGGCGGCAGCTCCACATCCTTCGCCACCACGTTGCCGCCCAGACCGGTGGGCTTGGAGTAGCTGACCGTGGCATGGCAGACCAGGCAATCGACCCGCTCGGGCTCCTCGATCAGGCCCTTGTCCGTCATGGCCGCGTAGCCGACGTGACAGGTCGCGCAGGCATGCAGGTTGGAGCCCACCGAGGTGCAGAAGTTGTTGACCACATGGCGCTTGCCCAAGCGCTGCTGGTTTTTCGGGTTGATGGTCTCCCACTTCCAGTGCAAGGTGTGCATCACCTGCTTGGCCGCCTCGGTGTGGCAGGACAGGCAGGCACGGGTCACCTCCGGCCCGGACAAGAAGTCCTGCTGAAGCTCCTTGAACTTGCTGTGGTCCGCGGTGGTCCGGGCGCGTTCGCTCTCGGCCAGCGCCGGGTCCATCCAGACCAAGGTCAGACTGAGCCCACCTGCGCAGAGCGCTGCGGCCCACCTTCGCGATGCTTGCAGCATAACGACCCCCTTCAAACAGGACAACACGACTCGGCCCACATCACCCATGCCCCCACCCTCGCTGAGGGCATACGGCATGAGTGCATTAATGAGGACATCAAGAACCTTTTAGCATGTTAGTGCCTGCCCACCCACACGCAATGCCGCCCGCACTCCCCGTGCGCACCGAAGACCATCGGATGGCTTGGGCATGCGGCTCGCCGGACGTGCGGCCGGCCTCAGGTGGCTGCGCCCGCCCTCGCGCTGGGTGTGCGGAGCTGTAATAGGATAACGTCATTTCATGATTCTCTTATATACAAAAATTTTAATTTGGCAATCTGGATGCGTTTATCTATAGTGGGTTGCACACGGCGATCGAGCGCCGAGATTGGTCCTGCATGCCGCTTGGAGGTGATCGATGCAGTCGCAGCATGTCTGGCTGGGTGGCTTCAAGGCCGATTACGATCGGGTGTTCGTGCAGGAGTGGTCACCTTATGTGGGCGCCATCCTGCTCGTGGTACTGATCCTGGCCCTGATGGTCAACGGCTCGATCTGGGGGGTGTTCGGCGGGGTGCGCTTTTGGGGTGACCAGATCAACGGTCTGCTGGGCCTCGCCCCCTTGCTCGGCATCGAACAGAAGGACCAAGGGTGGCTGACGCACCGCATGTCGCTCATGAACATCATGCTGCTGCTGGGCGCCTTTGCCGCCGCCCTGATGTCGCGCCAGTTCATCATCAGCCGCCCGCCCAAGATCGAATACCTCTGGGCCGCCTTCGGCGGCACGCTGATGGGTATCGGGGCCTCACTCGCCGGCGGCTGCACCACCGGCGGGTTCTTCAATCCCGTGCTGCACTCCTCCCCTGCCGGCTGGACCATGGCCGCCGGGCTGCTGCTGGGCGCCATACTGGGATTGAAGCTGCTGATGTGGGCGCTGGAGCGGGTGACCTGGGGCACCGAACCGCCGCCCACGCTGAACGTGCCATCGGCGCTGGTCCGGCTCTACCCCGTGGCGGGTCTGCTGATCGTGCTGGGGGTACTGGCCTGGACCCACGCCTGGTATACGTCCGGGGACAGCGCCCTCACCAGCCGCGCCGCCATCGTGGTGCTGGGCTTCGGTATCGGCTTCGTCATGCACCGCGCACGGCTGTGTTTTGCGCGCGCCTTCCGCGAGCCTTTCATGACCGCCGAGGGCGACATGACCAAGGCCATCCTGCTCGCGCTGGCCGTGGGCATCCCCAGCGCCGCTTTCCTCTTCAGCCGCGGGGTGATCGATCCCTACACGGCCATCCCGGCGACCTTCTGGCTGGGTTCGCTGGTCGGTGGCGTGATCTTCGGCATAGGCATGATCTTCGCCGGCGGCTGTGCCTCGGGTTCACTCTGGCGCATGGGCGAAGGCCACCTGAAGCTGTGGGTGGCGATGTTCTTCTTCGCCTGGATGGGCTCCACCGCGAGCGCCCTGCTCGACCGCAGCGGCTTGACCTTGCCCGACGTGGAGGCCGACGTGGACTACGAGATCACCGCCCTAGGTTTCCAGGCCTATTGGCCTGAACTGCTAGGTGGCTGGGCACCGGCCTTGATCCTCGGCGGCTGCTTGCTGCTCGTGTGGTACGCCTTCGTGCGCTACAACGAATCGACCGAACGTTTCACGGTCGTCTGACCGTCTGTCACAGGAGAGTACAGATGAAGCTCAAATCGCTCGCCTTGGCCTTATCCGCCATCTTCATCACCAGCTACGCCACCGCCACCTCGCCCACCGCGACCGAGGCCAAGCCGGCCGCTGCCGCGCCGTCAGGCGGTGGTGTGGGCGTGGGCAACTATAAGCCTTACACCAAGATCGTCGATTACGATTATGTCAAGCCCCACGCGACCCCGCCCATCGATCGCAACAAAAACGCCTGGGTGATCGACGCACGCCCGACCAAGCGTTACGACGTGGGCCACATCCCGGGTGCGATCAACATCCCCGACCCCCTGTTCGACAAGATGAAGGACCGTCTGCCGGCGGACAAGGGCAAGGAGATCATCTTCTACTGTCAAGGGCCAGCCTGTGAGCTGTCGCACCAGTCCGCCTACAAGGCCGAGGCCTTGGGCTACACCAACGTCAAGGTCTACCAGGGCGGCATGCCGGACTGGGAGGCCAAGGGCGGCGAGGTGGCGGTGAGCACCGAGCACGTAGCCAAACTGTTGGCCGACAAGGCCGACGTCCTGCTGGTGGATTCGCGTCCCGAGCGGGTGTTCGAGAAAGGCAGCCTGCCCGGCGCGATCAACATCCCGGATCCCAAGTTCGACCCGGCCAAACTCCCCGCCGACAAGGCCAAGCCCATCATCTTCTTCTGCGGCGGATTGCACTGCGACCTCTCGTCCAACTCGGCCAGGAAGGCGCGCGCGGCCGGCTACACGAATGTGAAGACCTATCCGGAGGGCTACCCGGCCTGGCAGGCGGCGGCCAAGCCAGTGGCCGCACCCGCAGCCGCCGCCAGCGCACCCGCAGCCCCTGCGGCGCCCGCTGCGGCAGCCGGTGGTGCCTTTAAAGTGGAGACCGGTAAGGACAAGGAGGTGATCAGCACCGCCTTCTTCGAGCGCATCATGCGCGAATCCCCCGACAAGCTCACGGTCATCGACGTGCGCAAGCTTGACCAGTGCAAGGCGGGGACCTGGCCCGGCGCGCTGTGCATCCCTTACGAGGAGCTTGAGCGCAAGCTGCCCACTCTGCCTAAGGACAAGCCCATCGTGTTCGTGTGCGGCACGGGCGCCAAAGCGAGCATGGCCTATGACCTGTGGCTGGAGAAGAAGACCCCGGGCGAGGCCTACATCCTGGATGCGGAGAGCGAATTCGTGGACGGGCGCATGCGCATCGTGAAGAAATGACCACACCACCTTCGCGCGCTGGACTGCGCGTGTATGGCCGCCGACGGCGGCCTTTTTTGCGGCTGCCGGCGGCCCGGTTCAGGGCAGCCGCAGTTTCGCGCTGCGTTGGATGGGGCAGAAGAACTGTTCCGTACTCAGCTCCACCTCCACATGGCCGTCGCCGGCCCCGGACTGGCGGGCATGCAATAGCCATTCGGCCTGGCTGTTCGGTTCCAGTACGGGCAGCACGGCCACCCAATCACCGTCCTGCTCGCTCAACGGCGTCGGTCCGCTGGCCGCCGTCAGCGGTTGCGCAGGCGTGAGCCGGGCGCGTAGGCGCACCTGGGTCAGCGGCTCGGCGAAGCGGGTGGCGGGATGGCCCAGATGGGTGGCGCGATGGCGATGGGTCTGGGCCTCCTTGGCGGCGAACACGGTCAGTGCGAGCGAGACCAGGCCGGCGGCGCTCAGCAGGCGCAGGCAGCGTAGGGACATGAGGGCTCCCATGCGTAAGGTTGCAGGCGTGGTGAGTGTAGGCCCGGCCGGCGGATGTCTGCTGTCGCCTGCCTTACACCCCCAGCGCGGGCCTGCCGGGGGCTGCGTGGTCGGGGCGAGATTGCCTGCGTCGAGGGCATGACATGTGGGTACATCAAGGCGGACACGGCTACCGATCCCCCACCCAGCGGGTTGCACAAACGTGTCGGAGCGCACATAGTACGGCAGACGTGTGTGTCCACAGACTATTTACTTCCCCATGCCACCCCATCCCGGAGCCGACGTGGCCTATCCCTCTGCCGTATTGCCCGAACTGCTCGCCGGCAGGGAACGATACATTACCCTGCGCCGCGACCTGCACGCCCACCCCGAGCTCGCCTTCGAGGAACGGCGCACTGCCGAGGTGGTGGCCGGGGTGCTACGCGCGGCCGGTATCGAGGTACACACGGGCCTCGCCCGCACCGGCGTGGTGGGGGTGCTCAGACGAGGTGAAAGCCCCGCCGCCATCGGCCTGCGCGCCGACATGGACGCCTTGCCCATCGAGGAGGCGAACGATTTCGCCCACCGCTCGCGGCATCCAGGCCGCATGCACGCCTGCGGGCACGACGGTCACACGGCCATGCTGCTCGCCGCCGCCGAGTATCTGGCCGCGCAGGGCCGTTTCGACGGCACGGTCTATTTCATCTTCCAGCCAGCCGAGGAGACCGTGGGCGGGGCGCGGGTGATGGTGGAAGAGGGGCTGTTTGAGCGCTTTCCCATGCAGGCGGTGTATGGCATGCACAACTGGCCGGGGCTGCCGGCGGGTGAGTTCGCCGTGCACAGCGGGCCGGTGATGGCCTGCTCGGATCAGTTCGACATCGTGCTGCGCGGCCGTGGGGCGCATGCCGCCTTTCCCCAGCTGGGCTGCGACCCGGTGGTGGCTGCGGCCGCCCTGGTGCAGGCCCTGCAAACAGTGGTCAGCCGTACGCTCGACCCTTTGCAGCCGGCCGTGCTCTCCGTGACGCGGCTCGTGGCCGACGGTGGGGCCTACAACGTGATCCCGGCCGAGGCGCGGCTGGCCGGCACCGTGCGCGCCTTCCGGCCCGAGGTGCAGGATGCGGTGGAGGCGGCGATGCAGCAACTGGGCGAGGGCATCGCCGCGGCGCACGGCGTGGCGATCGAGTTCAATTACACACGCGGCTATCCCCCCACGGTGAACGATGCCCGCGAGGCCGCGCGCTGCCGCCAGGTGATCGAGACCCTGGTGGGCCCGCAGCGCGTGCACACCGACCTGCCCCCGTCGATGGGGGCGGAGGACTTCGCCTATCTCGCGCGCGAGCGCCCCGGCTGCTACGTGTGGATCGGCAACGGCGAGGGGGCAGGCGGCTGCAGCCTGCACAACCCCCACTACGATTTCAACGACGCCATCCTGCCGCTGGGGGCGAGCTACTGGGTGCGGCTGGTGGAACATTGTCTGCCGCTATATGAAGGAGGACGAGGATGAACGGGACGACCGCGCTGGCCACCTTCGCCGGCGGCTGTTTTTGGTGCCTGGAGGCGGTGTATCGGCGGGTGCGCGGGGTGCAGGCGGTCACCTCCGGCTACATGGGCGGACAGACCGAACACCCGAGCTATGAGGCAGTGTGCAGCGGCGACACGGGGCACGCCGAGGTGGTGCAGATCGAGTTCGATCCGCAGCAGGTGAGCTACCGTGAACTGCTCGAGATCTTCTTTGCCATCCACGACCCGACCCAGCTCAACCGCCAGGGCAACGACGTCGGCACGCAGTACCGCTCGGCCGTGTTCTGGCACGACGAGGCGCAGCGCGACGAGGCACTGGCCATGATCGAAGCGCTGACCCGGGCGGGAGCCTATACCGCCCCCATCGTCACCGAGGTCGCACCGGCCAGCACCTTTTGGCCGGCGGAGGCCTACCACCAGGACTACTACGCCCGTCATCCGCACCAGCCCTATTGCCTGTTCGTGGTGGCGCCCAAGGTGATGAAGTTCGAGTCCAGGTTCGCCCATCTGCGCAAGCCCTAGCGCGGGCGCCCGGGAGCGGTCCTGCGCGCCGGCGCAGGGCCGCGCTCGGGGTGAGGGGTGGTCCGGCGGGCTTACACGGCCGGCAGATCCAGCACGGCGTGGGCGTTGTGCGTGGTCTGGCGGATGATCTGCTCCAGCTCCTCGCCCCGCAGCTCGGCCAGGGCCCGCGCGATGCGGGCGAGCTCGGCTGGCTCGTTGCGGCCGCGCCCCAGCCATTCGGGCGGGATATCGGGGCTGTCGGTCTCCAGCACGATGGCCTCGAGCGGCAGCTCCCGCGCCAGTGCGCGCAGGCGGGTGGCGCGCGACCAGGTGAAGGCGCCGCCGAAGCCCAGCTTGAAACCGAGCTTGAGGAATTCGTCGGCCTGCTGGCGGCTGCCGCTGAAGGCGTGGGCGATACCGCCCCTGACCCGGATGCGGCGCAGGTGCTTGAGGATGAAGTCGTTCGCCCGTCGGCAGTGCAGCAACACCGGCAGATCGTATTCGCGCGCGATCTTCAGCTGCTCGACGTAGTAGAACTCCTGGGTGGTGTAGTCGAGGTCGGGCACGAACAGATCCAACCCGATCTCGCCCACCGCCAGAGGCCGCCAGGCCTCGATCTGCGCCTTGAGCCGCTGCAGGTGTGCGCGGTGGTGCACGTGGATGTAGATGGGGTGCAGACCCCAGGCCGGCAGACAGCCGTCATAGCGCCGGCACACCGCCGCCACGTCGCTGAAATTGGCGGCGGTGACGGCGGGGATCACCTGCAGCGACACCCCAGCCGCGCGCGCGCGAGCATAGGCCTCGTCGCGATCGGTGTCGAATTCGCCCGCGTCAAGGTGGCAGTGGGTGTCGATAAGGAGCGGGACGGATGCCATGACTACACCGGGTGTGCATGGCCCCGTCGTCGCGTACGGTCAGACCATCCGCTTGAGCGCCTCGATACGCTCCTCGAGCGGCGGATGGGTCATGAACAGGCGCTTGAGGCTGCTGCCCACGCCGCCGGCGATGCCGAAGGCGGCCATCTGATCGGGCAGCGGCGCGGTGTGCACCTGGCGCAGCCGCTCCAGCGCGGCGATCATGTTCTCCCGGCCGGCGAGCTGGGCCCCGCCGCGGTCGGCGCGGAATTCGCGTTGGCGCGAGAACCACATGACGATCATGCTGGCGAGTATGCCCAGCACGACTTCGGCGATGATGGTGGTGACCCAGAAGGCAGGGCCATGGTCGCGCTCGGTCTTGAACACGATGCGGTCGACCAGGTGGCCGATGACGCGGGAGAGGAAGACCACGAAGGTGTTGACCACGCCTTGGATCAAGGCCAGGGTCACCATGTCGCCGTTGGCCACGTGCGACACCTCGTGCCCCAGCACCGCCTCGGCCTCCTCGCGCGTCATGTTCTGCAGCAGCCCCGTGGACACCGCCACCAAGGCGCTGTTCTTGCTCATGCCGGTGGCGAAGGCGTTGACCTCGGGCGAGTCATAGATGGCCACCTCAGGCATGTTGATACCTGCTTGTTTGGCCTGACGGCGCACGGTCTCGACCAGCCAGATCTCGGTCGGCGTGCGCGGCTGCTCGATCACCCGCGCGCCGGTCATCTGCTTGGCGGTCCATTTGGACATGGCAAGTGAGATGAAGGAGCCGCCAAAGCCGATCACCAGCGCGAACACGAGCAGGTTGTTGAGATTGAGCCCCACGCCGGACTCGTCCAAGATGCGCTCTACCCCCAACAGCCGCAGGGTGATCGACAGCACGACGAGGATGGCCAGGTTGGTGGCGAGAAACAAGAAGATGCGTTTCATGGGCACTCCTACTTCGCGGGATGTTTGCTCACGGCATTAGTACATTTTATCGTCTCTGGGTTCCATTTCCATTGCAGCCGGTGGCCAGCCGCGCGGCGGTTGTGACAGCGCCGGAAGTCTCAGGTGCAGGGCGGCCTTGGCGAGCAGATGGGCCGACACCGGCGCGGTGATGAACAGAAACAGGGTGATGAGCACCTCGTGCAGGCTCCAGCCCGTCCCGCGGCTGCTGAAGTACAAAGCGGAGGCGAGGAGCAGGCTGCCCACGCCTAAGGTGGTGGCCTTGGTCGGCCCGTGCAAACGGGTGTAGAAGTCTTGCAGCCGCGCCAGCCCCAGCGAGCCGATGAAGGTGATCACCGCACCGAACAGGATCAGAAAGGACACCACGTACTCCACCATGGCTTCACCCCTCACGCTTCACGCCTCACCCCTCACTCAATGATGTCCCCGCGCAGCAGGTACTTGCAGAAGGCCACCGTGCCGACGAAACCCATCAGCGCGATCAACAGGGCCGCCTCGAAATACAGGGCGCTGTCGAGCTGGATGCCCAGCAGCACCAAGGCGGCGATGGCGTTCACGTACAGGGTGTCGAGCGCCAGGATGCGGTCGGGCAGGCTGGGGCCGCGGATGAGGCGCCAGAAACTGAGGCCCAAGGCGGCGGCCACCAGGGCAAAGGCGACGGGCAAGACCCACTCTAGCATGATTCGAACACCTCCTTAAGCGGTGCCTCGTAGCGCGCCTTGATGGTGGCCACGAGTGTGTCCGTGTCGGGGGCGTGCAGCGCGTGCACGAGCAACGTGCGCCGGTCGGGCGACAGACAGGCCGAGACCGTGCCGGGGGTGAGGCAGATGGTGTTGGCCAGCAGACTGATGGCCAGATCGGTCTCGAGCGAAAGCGGCACGATGACGAAGGCGGGCCTCAGTTGCGCCGGCCGGCCCAGGATGCGGCGAGCGACGGCGAGATTGGCCAGCACGATGTCGGACAACAGCACGACGATGAAACGCAGCAGAATGAGGGGACGCCGGATGCACACCCGCTGCGGCCAGAAGCGCAGGGTGAACCAGGGAATGAACCAGCCGAGCAGCAAACCCAGCAGGATGTGGCCCAAGGAGAAGCTATTGTTGAGCAACAGCCACACCGCGGCCAGGATGGGGGTGAGCAAGGGATGGGGCAGCAGTGCGCGCATCAGCCGTCCCCCGCGGACAGTACGGCCTCGATGTAGCCAGCCGGCTCGGCTAGCTGCGCAGCCGTAGCCAAGGTGAAAGTGGTGAGCTGTGGCGCGGCCGCGGTGAGGGCGACGATGAGCAGCAACAGCCCGGCGATGGGGCTGAGTTCTGCGCCGAGCGCGGCCGCGCCCTTGGCCTCGACCACGGTGTGGGTGCTGCTGCGGTAGAACAGCAGGCTGCCGCTGCGGGCGAGCAGGATCACGCCCATGAGACCGGCGGCCAGCAGCACGCCGAGCACCCAGACCGAGGCGGGGTGCCCGACCGCCGCGCGCAGTAGCATGAACTTGGCGATAAAGCCGGCGAGCGGTGGCAGGCCAGCCAGGGCCAGCGCGGTGAGGAAGAACAGGGCGCCCAGCCAGCGCTGCGCCGGCATGGCCGGCCCCGGATCGAGCGCGTCGGCAAGTGCCCCGCGGCGCACGGCCACGGCCTCGGCGAGCAGGAAGGCGGCGGCGGCGGCAAGGCTGGTGTGCGGCAAGTAGTAGAGCCCGGCCGCCAGGGCCTGGGGGCTGGCCAGGCCGATGGCGGCGAGCAGGGTGCCGGCCGAGGCCACCACCAGATGCGCCACCGCCAACCGCAGGCGGCGGCTGGCGAGCGCCCCCAGGGTGCCCAGCGCGAGGGTGAGGAGCGCGAGCGGCAGCAGCCAGGGGTCCAGTAGACCGGATAGGGGGCCGCTGGCGGGGCCGAAGACCAGACTGTCGGCACGCAGGATGCTGTAGACGCCCACCTTGGTCATAATGGCGAACAGCGCCGCCACCGGTGCGCTCGCCTGCGCATAGGTGGCCGGCAGCCACAGGTGCAGCGGTGCGGCGGCACACTTAAGGGCGAACACGGCCAGCAGCAGCAGGCCTGCGGCACGCGCAAGACCGAGGTGCTCGGCCGGGGTGTGGGCCAGTGCGCGGGCCAGATCGGCCATGTTGAGCGTGCCCGTCACCCCGTAGAGGGTACCGACGGCGATGAGGAACAGGCTGGAGCCGGCGAGGTTCACCACCACGTATCGAAGCCCTGCCTGCACACGCGCCGCCCCGCCACCGTGCAGCATGAGGCCGTAGGAGGCGATCAGCAGCACCTCGAAGAAGACGAACAGGTTGAACAGGTCGCCGGTGAGGAAGGCCCCGGCCAGGCCGAACAGCTGCAGGTGGAAGAGCACGTGGAAGTGCCGGCCGGCGGCGTCCAGCCCGCGCAGGGCGGCGAGCAGGGCAAACAGGGCGAGCAGCAGGGTGGTCAGCAACATCCAGGCGGCGAGCCGGTCGGCCACGAGCACGATGCCGTAGGGGGCGGGCCAGTCGCCCAGCGCGTAGGTGAGGATGGCACCATCGGCCACGTGCGCCGTCAAGGCGAAGGCAAGCCCGAGTTGGGCCAGTAAGGCCGCCACGCTCAGCACTCGGCGCAGGCGCAGATCGAGATGCCGCAGCAGGAGCAGCAACACCCCGGCAGACAGCGGGGCGAGTAGGGGGGCGATGACGATGTGGTTCATGGCCGCCGCTCGCCATCGACGTGGTCGTCACCCAGCTCGGCGTAGGCCTTGAGCGCCAGCATGATGACGAAGGCGGTCATGCCGAAGCCGATGACGATGGCGGTGAGCACCAAGGCCTGTGGCAGCGGGTCGGTGTAGGCGTGGGCCGTCTCCGCCACGACCGGCGGTGCACCGATCACGAGCCGGCCCATGGCGAAGAGGAACAGGTTGACGGCGTAGGACAACAGGGTCAGCCCCAGCACCACGGGGAAGGTGCGCGCGCGTAGCACCAGATATACCCCGCCGGCGGTCAGCACGCCGATCACCATGGCGACCAACGCCTCCATCAGCGCACCTCCCCGCGGTGGCTGGCCCCGTGCATGAGGCCCAGGTGCACGAGGATCAACAGGGTCACCCCCACCACCACCAGATAGACCCCCAAATCGAAGGCCATGGCGCTCGCCAGTTCGATCTCACCCACGGCCGGCAGATGCAGGTGGCCAAAGGCGGAGGTGAGGAAGGGGCGGCCGAAGGCCCAGGCGGCAAGCCCGGTGGCCAGGGCGATGGCCAGCCCCCAGCCGATGACCGGGTGGAAGTTGGGCGGCAGCCGCTCCTGCGTCCACGCCGCTCCATTGGCCAGATACTGCATGATCAGGGCCACGGCGGTGATCAGCCCGGCGATGAAGCCGCCACCGGGCAGGTTGTGGCCGCGCAGGAAGATGAACACCGAGGTCAGCAGCGCCAGCGGCAGCAGCAGCCGGGTGAGCGAGGCCATGATGACGGGGTGCAGGTCCCAGTTCCAGGGCCGACCGTCCATGTCCCGCTGCGGGCCGGCCAGCGTCAGCCGCTCTAGCATGGCGTAGATGCCTAGGGCAGCGATGGCAAGCACGGTGATCTCGCCCAGGGTGTCGAAGCCGCGGAAATCGACCAGGATGACGTTGACCACGTTGCGCCCACCCCCCTCCGGCAGGCTCTTGTCCAGGTAATAGCCGGCGATGGTGGTATAGGGCCGGGTGAGTACGGCGTAGGCGAGCCAGGCCACACCGCCGCCGGCCGCCAGGGCGAGGCCGGCGTCGCGCAGACGTCGCGCGCGTGTGGACTCCGCCGGCGAGCGCTGCGGCAGGAAGTACAGGGCGAGCAGCATCAGCACTGCGGTGACCACCTCCACCGCAAGCTGGGTGAGCGCGAGGTCGGGGGCGGAGAACTTGACGAAGATTAGGCTCACGATGAGGCCCACGGCCCCGGTGACGATCAGGGCGGTGAGGCGCTCGCGGTGCAACCACACCGCCGCCAGGGTGGCGGCGACGAGGCCGGCGGCGGCGGTGAGGCTCACCCCGTCCGTTGGCAGCTGCGGCCGGCCGCCGTCGAGCGCGGTGGGCGTGCCGAGGACCCCGGCCGCCCCCAGCGCCAGGGCGCTGGCGAACAAGATCGCCAACATGCGCTGCAGCGAGCTGCGGTCGATGGTATGGGTGAGCGCTGCTGCTGCACCGAACAACGCACCCACCAGGGTGTCGTAGACCTGGCGCGCGCTCCAGCGCCCGCCCAGCCGTTCGGCCAGGCCATACAGCGGCCGCCGGCCGGCATAGACCATGAGGCCGCCGACGAGCGCCGCCACGCTCATCAGCAGGGCGGGGCTCACCCCATGCCAGAGCGCCAGGTCGAACTGCGGCGGCGGCCCCTGCAAGACCGCCGCCGCCGCCATCTCCAGCACGGGCTGTACCGTCGTGGCGGGGAAGATGCCCACCAGCAGGCATAGCACCACCAGCACCTCGACCGGCAGTTTCATCCAACGCGGCGGCTCGTGTGGGGTGCGCGGCAGGTCCACGGGGTCGCCGTTGAAAAACACGTCGTGGATGAAGCGCACCGAGTAGGCCACGGCGAACACCCCGGCCACCGTCACCACCAGCGGCAGCAACCAGCCGAAACGCATCTGAGTGGCCAGGCTCACCGCCTCGGCGAAGAACATCTCCTTGGACAGAAAGCCGTTGAACAACGGCACCCCAGCCATGGCCGCCGCCGCCACCATGGCCAGTGTGGCCGTGTAAGGCATGTAGCGCCACAGCCCGTTGATGCGTCGCATGTCGCGCGTGCCGCACTCGTGATCGATGATGCCGGCGGCCATGAACAGCCCCGCCTTGAAGGTGGCGTGGTTGATGATGTGGAACACCCCCGCCACCGCCGCCAGAGGCGTGCCGATGCCGAACAGGGCGGCGATGAGGCCCAGATGACTCACCGTGGAATAGGCCAGCAGGCCTTTGAGGTCGTGCTGGAACAGGGCGATGGTGGCTCCCACGAGCAGGGTGGCGAGCCCTACCCCACCCACCAGGGTGGACCACAGCTCCGTGCCGGACAGCGCCGGGAACAGGCGCGCGAGCAGGAACACCCCGGCCTTGACCATGGTGGCCGAGTGCAGATAGGCCGACACCGGCGTAGGCGCGGCCATGGCGTGCGGCAGCCAGAAATGGAACGGGAACTGGGCCGACTTGGTGAACACCCCCAGCAGCACCAACACCAGCATGGGCGCATACCATGGGTGGGCGCGGATCGTATCGCCGGCGGCGAGTACCGCGGTCAGTTCGTAGCTGCCGACGATCTCGCCTAGCAACAGGACCCCGGCGAGCAGGGCCAGCCCCCCCATGCCGGTGACGGTCAGGGCCATGCGCGCGCCCTGACGCGCGTCCGAACGGTGCTGCCAGTAGCTGATGAGCAGGAAGGAGGCAAGGCTGGTCAACTCCCAGAAGACGATGAGCTGGATCAGGTTCTCCGACAGGACGATGCCCAGCATGGCCCCCATGAACAGGAGCAGATAGGCATAGAAGCGGCCCAGACCGTCGCGTTCGGACAGGTAGTAGCGGGCGTAGAGGATGACGAGCAGGCCGATCGCCAGGATCAACAGCGCGAACAGCAGGGCGAGCCCGTCCAGCCGCAGGGCGAGGTCCAGCCCGGCCGCACTGAGCCAGGGCCAGCGCTGGACCAGGGTGTCACCGCCGAAGGCCGCCGGTGCCAAGGGCAGCAGGGCAGCCAGGGCCAAACTGGTGACGGCGGCAGCCGCCCAGGCCGTGTACAGGCGCCCCAGGCGCGCTGCCAAGGGCATCAGGAGCGCGCCGAGGAAGGGCGTCAGGACGACCCAGGCGAGCATGGGAACCTCATTCCATCGACCCGTGAGTACTCACTGCAGCGCACGACCGCCCACCCCAGCCCGACCTCGCTTCGGGCCGGACAAGGTCACAGTTCGGTCAAGGGCTTGCCGGCCGCGCGTGCGTCGGCCACTTGCAGACGCCCGGTTACCTCGCGCAGATCGGCCACGAGCCGCTGCAGGCTGGCCTCGGGCAGCTGCTCCAAGGCGTGGGTGAGCACCCCGGACCAGGGCTGTGGTGCGCGCGCAAGCAGCGCCCGCCCCGCCTCGGTGAGGCTCAGCTCCACCACACGCTGGTCCTGCGCCTGTCGGCTGCGGCGCACATAGCCGGCACGCTCCAGCTTGTCGAGCAGGTTGCTGGCGGTGGAGGGGTGGATGGACAGCCGCTGCGCCAGTTCGGTCACCCGCAGGCCGGGCGAGCGGGCGAGCACCGCCAGGGCCCACACCTGCGCACCGCCCACGCCACAGGCACGCTCCATCTCGCGCGAGTGCTTGCGCACCGCACCATAGATCAAGCGGAATTGCCTCAGCGCCTCCGCTGCCAGCGCCTCGCTCATAGAGGGAACCCACGACCACGCAAAAATGTTTATAGGATAACATTTCGCGTCCCCGCCCGCACGCTCAGGCCGCCGTCAACGCCGGTCGGCGAGGGCGCGGGCCAGCGCTGCCGCCATGGCCCCGAGAGGCTGGGCCTCGCGCCGCGGTGTGCGCCCAGTCACGCCGGAGCGCGCGGCAGGGCGGCCAGGCTCGCCCCCGCCGGCGGCCTGCAGGCGCATGGACAGGGCGATGCGGCGCCGCGCCACATCCACCTCCAGCACCCTCACGCGCACGATCTCGCCCACCCGCACCACCGCACGCGGGTCGCGCACGAAACCCTCGGCCAGCTCGGAGACGTGCACCAGGCCGTCCTGGTGCACACCGACGTCGACGAAGGCGCCGAAGTTGGCCACGTTGGTCACCACCCCTTCCAGCACCATGCCGGGTTTGAGGTCCTGCAGCGCCTCCACCCCATCCTGGTAGATCGGCGTGCGAAATTGCGGGCGTGGGTCGCGACCGGGCTTCTCCAGCTCGCCGAGGATGTCGCGCACGGTCGGCAGTCCGAAACGCTCGTCCGTGTAGCGGGCGGGGTCGAGCCGCCGCAGGGTGGCCGTGTCGCCAATCAGGGTGCGCACGTCCCGCTGTAAGTCGGCGAGGATGCGCTGCACCACCGCATAGGCCTCGGGGTGCACGGCGGAAGCGTCCAAGGGCTCATCGCCGTCGCGAATGCGCAGGAAACCGGCCGCCAGCTCGAAGGTCTTCGGCCCCAGGCGCGGTACGGCCTTGAGCGCCTCGCGGCTGCGGAAGGGGCCGTGCGCGTCGCGGTGGGCGACGATGGCCTCGGCCAGCGCCCGGTTCAGCCCAGACACGCGCGCAAGCAAGGGCACCGAGGCGGTGTTGACTTCCACCCCCACGGCGTTGACGCAGTCCTCCACCACCGCGTCCAAGACCTGGGCCAGCTTGGCCTCGCTTACGTCGTGCTGGTATTGCCCTACACCGATGGATTTGGGGTCGATCTTGACCAGTTCGGCCAGGGGGTCCTGCAGGCGACGGGCGATCGACACCGCGCCGCGCAGGCTCACGTCCAATTCGGGAAACTCGCGTGCGGCCAGTTCCGAGGCGGAATAGACCGAGGCCCCCGCCTCGTTGACCAGGACGGGGGTCAGCTTCAGCTCGGGATGGGCCTGCGCCAGCTCACGCACCAGGCGTTCGGTCTCCCGGCTGGCGGTACCGTTGCCAATGGCGATCAGGCGCACACCGTGCCGCCGCGCCATGCGCTCTAGCTCGGCCAGTGCGCCGGCGCGGTCGTTGCGCGGGGCGAACGGATACAGCGTGGCCGTCTCCAGCAGCCTACCGGTAGAGTCCACACAAGCCACCTTCACCCCGGTGCGGATGCCGGGGTCGAGCCCGATCACCGGCTGCGCCCCGGCCGGGGCGGCCATGAGCAGGTCCTTGAGGTTGGCGGCAAAGACACGGATGGCTTCGGCCTCGGCGCGCTCGAACAGGCTGTTGAACAGATCCAGCTCCAGGTGCAGCGACAGTTTCACACGCCAGGCCCAGCGCACGCTCTCCTTCAACCAGGCATCCGCCGGTCGGCCGTGGTCGCAGATACCGGCATGCGCGGCGATCATGCCCTCGGCCGTGGTCTGCCGGGCGGCATCCCAGTCGGGCAGGAGCTCTTCCGGCTGCTTGAGCGACAGCCGCAGCACCCCCTCGCGCCGCCCGCGCAACAGGGCGAGCGCCCGATGCGAGGGGATGGTGCGCCAGGGTTCGGCGTAGGTGAAGTAATCGCGGTATTTCTGGCCCGCAGCCTCCTGCCCCTCGACCACCTGCGAGACGAGCACCCCCTGCTGCTGCAGGTAATCCCGCAGCCGGCCCACCAGGGCGGCGTCCTCGGCGAAGCGCTCCATCAGGATCTGCCGCGCCCCTTCCAGGGCTGCCTTCACGTCCGGCACCCCCTTGCCGGCGTCCACATAGGCGGCGGCCTCGGCCTGCGGGTCGCGCTGCGGCTCGGCCAGCAACCCGAGGGCGAGCGGCTCCAGGCCCGCCTCGCGCGCGATCTGCGCCTTGGTGCGGCGCTTGGGGCGGTAGGGCAGGTAGAGGTCCTCCAACGCCTGGCGGGTGGCCGCCGCCTCGATGGCGGCCTGCAGTTGCGGTGTGAGCAGGCCCTGCTGCTGAATGCTCGCCAGCACCGCCGCGCGGCGCTGCTCCAGCTCGCGCAGATAGCCCAGACGCTCCGCCAGGGCACGCAGCTGGACGTCGCTCAGCCCGCCGGTAGCCTCCTTGCGGTAGCGGGCGATGAAGGGCACGGTGGCGCCCTCGTCCAGCAGGGCCACGGCGGCGGCCACCTGGCGGGGCGACACACCGAGTTCGGCGGCGATGCGATCGACGATGGAGGGCAAGGACATGGTGGTATGAGGGCGCGCCGAAGGGCCGGGGCGCATAGCATGGTGTGCGCAGCGCCCCCAGACAAGTCTTGCCAGCCGTGCGCCGAGCTGCTCTCGCCCGCGGCGCCTTGCTATACTCGCAGCCCAGATGCCCGGACCGTTGCTCACCCCTCTGACCCTGCTCGTGCTGGCGCTCGTGCTCACCGCCTGCACCAGCCTGCCACCCGGAACGCGCGTGCCCGAGCCGCGCGAACGGCGGGCGCCGGAGCCGACGCCACCGGTCCAGGTCGAACCGTCGCCACCCCCGGCCTCATCGCCGCCGTCGGCACCGCCCGCGCCCCCGCTCACCGCCCCGCCCACACCCGCGCCGCCCGCCGCTGCACCCCGCCCCGCTGCCCAGCTGCGACCGGCCAGCTACCGCGATCTGCCCGGCTGGCAACAGGACGACCCGAGCCAGGCCTGGCCGGCGCTCTTGCAATCCTGTCGCGTCCTACGCACCCAGCCCGCCTGGACGGTGCCTTGTCAGGCCGCCGAGGCCCTTGGCCAGCCCGATGCGGCCACGGCACGCGCCTATTTCGAGCGCCATTTCGTCCCCCATCAGGTCCTGCAGCCGGACGGCAGCCCCGAGGGGTTGGTCACGGGTTACTACGAGCCGCTGCTGCGCGGCAGCCGCAGCCCCAGTGCGCGTTACCGCCATCCGCTCTATGCGCCGCCCGAGGACCTGCTGGTGATCGATCTCGGCACGCTCTACCCGGAACTGAGGAATCTGCGCCTGCGCGGTCGGCTGGAGGGGCGGCGGGTGGTGCCCTACTACACTCGCGCCGAGATCGAAACCGGCTCCGCCCCCGTGCGCGGGCGGGAGCTGCTATGGGTGGACGACCCGGTAGAGCTGTTCTTCCTGCAGGTGCAGGGCTCAGGGCGGGTGTTGCTCGACAACGGCGAGGTGGTGCGGGTGGGCTATGCCGAGCAGAACGGCCATCCTTACCGCTCCATCGGCCGCTGGCTGGTGGACAACGGCGAGCTGCCGCTGGAGCGCGCCTCCATGCAGGGCATCAAGGAATGGGCACAGCGCAACCCGCACCGGCTCACCGAGCTGCTGCACGCCAACCCGAGCTATGTCTTCTTTCGCGAGCTGCCCAAAGAGCTGACGGGGCCCCTGGGTGCGCTGGGGGTGCCATTGACCGCCGAACGCAGCATCGCCGTGGACCCCAGCATGATTCCCCTGGGTGTACCGGTGTGGCTCGCTACCACCCGACCCAATTCCAACGTGCCCTTGGAGCGACTGGTCCTGGCCCAGGACACCGGCGGGGCCATCCGCGGGGCGGTGCGGGCGGATTTCTTCTGGGGCTTTGGTGAGGCGGCCGGCCAGCTAGCCGGGGCCATGAAGCAACGCGGCCGCATGTGGGTGCTGTTGCCGCCAGAGCTGGCAACGGCGCGGACCGCGGAGCCGACCAGCGCCACACGATCCGCACGCAACGGCAATTGAACATTTCCTACCGGGCGGCTGACGCACAAGCGATCTATTCGGGATATACGAATTCTCATATACTGAATAAGGCGCAGCACTTCGAGGAGCACGCGCATGCCTATCGTCTGGGAACCCCGACTGGACACCGGTATCGAGGTCATCGACGAACAGCACAAACGCATCGTCAACTACATCAGTCAACTGGAGGCCGCCCGGCGGTCCGGCGACCGCAATCAGGTCATGGCGGTGATCGAGGAGCTGGTGGACTACACCCAGTCCCACTTCGGCTTCGAGGAGGCGATGATGGAGGAGGCCGGCTACGAGTTCCTCAAGCCGCACCAGAAGGTGCACGAGCTATTCATCAAGCGGGTGACCGAGTTCACCATGCGCGCGGCCAAGGGCGAGGACATCGCCGAAGAGCTGCAGCACACCCTCACCCGCTGGCTCATGAACCACATCGCCAACGAGGACCACAACTACGCCGAGGCGGTCAAGCGCATGGTGGCGCGCAAACAGCAGGCGGCCGTGACGACACCAGCGGCCGCAACGTCCAAGGGTTTGTTCGCCAGCCTGCTGAAACGTTTCTTCCGCTGACGGCGACGCCAGCCACACGCCTGCCGGCGTGGGCGCTCAGCCTGAGCCGAAGCGTTGCGCCATCTGCGCGGGTTGCAACTGCGGGGCCACCCTACCGTCCTCTTCGCCGACCGCGGTGCTGACAAGGCGTTGGGCAGCCAGCAGAGCGTGCCTTTCGGTGTAATGACAGGATGATCGTTTCCACATTGGGGCAAGCAGTACACACGCCTGCACGACCTCATCACACTGAGCGACGATGCCGGCCAAGCGGGCGATGGCCTGCCCTTGGTCGGGTGCAAGGCGCAACTGCTCGCGTGTCAGCGCCTTGAGTTCGGCGTCGGGATGGCCGAGCCGTTCCTTGAGGCTGGCCAGACGGTCGTAGAGCACCGACTGCCCGAGGTGGCGCGTGAGCAGCTTGGTCAGCACCGACACTTCAGCCTCCAGCACGCCTCACCCATCCCAGGTTGGTGAAGACGCGCAGCCCGTCGCGCTGGTCTCGGGCCGCCCGAGACCTCAGCCTGCGATGACCTTTGTGCAGATCGAGGTCTGTGCCAAAACCATTGTTGGTACGATTGTACTATCAAACGTGTGTTCTATTCTGCCGTTGTTGTTTCTGTAGCAGGGACCTAGCTCGGGATCCCAGGGCAACACCGCCGAAAGGCGGCGACGCAAAACCACGGGCCTAAGGTGTCTGAGGTGTCCAACGGACGCTAGGGCGGCCGGGTTGCATCCCGAGGTGGCGGCAAGTCATCGCGCGCTCCTCGTGTCCTGGACCCGCTGGGTAGTAACGAGGAGATGCCATGTGCAACAGCGCAACCACCACCACAACCAACGCCGGCCTACA
>JANWZL010000130.1 GCA_025054655.1 Thiobacillaceae bacterium
GAGGCCGGGCTTTATCTGCTGGAGCTGTCCAACGGCCCCACACTCGCCTTCAAGGACATGGCCATGCAGCTACTGGGGCAGCTGTTCGAATACGCCCTCGGCCGCCGCGGCCAGCAGCTCAACATCCTCGGCGCCACCTCGGGCGACACCGGCAGCGCCGCCGAATATGCCATGCGCGGACGGCGCGGCATCCGTGTGTTCATGCTCGCCCCCGAACACGGCATGACGCGCTTCCAGCAGGCGCAGATGTGGACCCTGACCGACCCCAACATCCATAACCTCGCCATCCGCGGCGTGTTCGACCAGTGTCAGGACATCGTCAAACAGGTCGCCAACGACCTCGACTTCAAGGCGCGCTACCACATCGGCGCGGTCAACTCCATCAACTGGGCGCGGGTGGCTGCCCAGGTGGTGTATTACTTCAAGGCCTATTTCGCGGTGACCACGCACGAAGGCGAACAAGTCAGTTTCGCCGTGCCCTCCGGCAACTTCGGTAACGTCTGCGCCGGCCACATCGCGCGCATGCTGGGGCTGCCCATCCGCCGCCTGATCGTGGCCACCAACGAAAACGACGTGTTGGACGAGTTCTTCCGCACCGGTGTCTACCGCCCGCGCGTCGGGGCCGAGGTGCGACACACCACGAGCCCCTCCATGGACATTGCCAAGGCCTCCAACTTCGAGCGCTTCGTCTTCGACCTGGCCGGGCGTGACGCCGATGTGGTGCAACGGCTATGGGCGCGGGTGGACCGCGGCGAGGCGATCGACCTCAAAGCCGCAGGGCTCTACGAGCGGGTGCCGCACTACGGCTTCGTCTCCGGGGTGAGCACCCACGCCGACCGTATCGCCACCATCCGCCGGGTGTGGCAGGACTACGGCGTGATGATCGATCCCCACACCGCCGACGGACTCAAGGTGGGCCTGCAGTACCGCGAGCCGGGCGTGCCGCTGGTGTGTCTGGAGACGGCCCTACCGGCCAAGTTCGAGGACACCCTGCGCGAGGCCCTCGGCCGCGCCCCCGCGCGCCCGCCCGGCTACGAGGACCTGGAGCAGCGCCCGCAGCGGGTGGTGAAGATGGCGGCGGACGTGCAAGCGGTCAAGGACTACATCGCCCGCCATGCCGAGGATTGAGGTGCGCCCTGGGCGCTGGCTCGCCCTGGCCCTGCTTGCCCTGTGGCTGCCCGCCCTGGCGCTGGCCTTGTGGCCCAGCCGCACGCCCGAGGCCGACACCATCCACGTCTCCCAGCTGCCGCCCGAGGCGCGCGCCACCTTGGCCCTGATCAAGCAGGGCGGTCCCTTCCCCTACGCCAAGGACGGCAGCACCTTCCACAACCGCGAGGGGCTGCTGCCCGAGCGGCCGCGCGGCTACTACCGCGAATACACGGTGCCCACGCCGGGGCTCACCCACCGCGGTGCGCGGCGCATCGTCGCCGGGCGCGAGGGCGATTACTGGTACACTGAGGATCACTACCGCAGCTTCAGGCGCATCCGTGAGTGAACCGACCGACCTGACCACAATACTCGCCGACCCGACCCGCAACGGCGTCTACCCGGTCAGCGGGGCGCTGCCCGAGCTGCCTGGGCTGCTGCGGCTGGACGCCCGCACCGTCGCGCACAAGGAGGGCCTGTTGCGCGCCCTGGGCGAGCTGCTGCGCTTTCCCGACTACTATGGCGAGAACTGGGATGCTCTGGAGGAGTGCCTGCACGACCTCGCTTGGTGGGACGGACCTGTGCATGTGCTCATCGAGCATGCCCAGGTGATCGAGCCGCGGACGCTAGGCACGCTGCAGGAGATCTGGCGCGAGGCCGCCGCCGCCTGGTCCGACCAGGGCCGCAGCTTCGTGCTGTTGCTACACGATCCCCAGACCCGGCCTTGACACCCGCAGTCGTGCAGCATATAGTGCGCTGCTTTGTTTGATGGCCTGCCCATGGCGGGCCGCCTCGCCCGTGCATCGGCCGCGGGCGTCCTGCTGGAATTGACGCGAACGGGAATACCACAGATGCCTACCATCAACCAACTGGTGCGGAAGCCGCGCAAGGCTCCCGTGGAGAAGAGCAAAGTGCCGGCGCTGGAGTCCTGCCCGCAGAAGCGCGGGGTGTGCACCCGTGTGTACACGACCACGCCCAAGAAGCCGAACTCGGCCCTGCGCAAGGTCGCCAAGGTGCGCTTGTCCAACGGCTACGAGGTGATCGGCTACATCGGCGGCGAAGGTCACAACCTGCAGGAGCACTCGGTGGTGCTGGTGCGCGGCGGGCGGGTGAAGGACCTGCCGGGCGTGCGCTACCACATCGTGCGTGGCAGTCTGGATACCCAGGGCGTGAAGGACCGCAAGCAGGGTCGTTCCAAGTACGGCGCAAAGCGGCCGAAGTCCGGCAAGTGACCCGGCAAGTCAACCGAATGGGAGTTTGAGTCATGCCCCGTCGTCGAGAGGTGCCCAAGCGCGAGGTCCTGCCCGATCCCAAGTACGGCAGCCAGGACGTCGCCAAGTTCATGAACGTCATCATGACCAGCGGCAAAAAGGCCGTGGCCGAGCGCATCGTCTACGGTGCGTTCGAGCACATCGAAAAGAAAAGCGGCAAGGACCCGCTGGAGGTCTTCGCCACCGCGCTCAACAACGTCAAGCCCGTGGTCGAGGTCAAGTCCCGCCGTGTGGGCGGGGCCAACTACCAGGTGCCGGTGGAGGTGCGCCCTGTGCGGCGCACGGCCCTGGCCATGCGCTGGCTCAAGGAGGCGGCGCGCAAGCGCGGTGAGAAGTCGATGGGGCTGCGGCTGGCCAACGAGCTGATGGAGGCGGCTGAGGGGCGCGGCGGGGCGATGAAGAAACGCGAAGAGGTGCACCGTATGGCCGAGGCGAACAAAGCCTTCTCGCACTTCCGCTTCTAAGGAAAGGTGGTTCAAGTGGCACGCACGACCCCCATCGAGCGCTATCGCAATATCGGCATCTCCGCCCACATCGACGCGGGCAAGACCACCACGACCGAGCGCATCCTGTTCTATACCGGGGTGTCGCACAAGATCGGCGAGGTGCACGACGGCGCGGCCGTCATGGACTGGATGGAGCAGGAGCGCGAGCGCGGCATCACCATCACCTCCGCCGCCACCACCTGCTTCTGGAAGGGCATGGACGGCAGCTACCCCCAGCATCGCATCAACATCATCGACACGCCGGGGCACGTCGACTTCACCATCGAGGTGGAGCGCTCCATGCGCGTGCTGGACGGGGCCTGCATGGTCTATTGCGCGGTGGGAGGCGTGCAGCCACAGTCGGAGACGGTGTGGCGACAGGCCAACAAGTACAAAGTGCCGCGGCTGGCCTTCGTCAACAAGATGGATCGCACGGGGGCGAATTTCTTCCGCGTCTATGAGCAGATGCGCACGCGGCTGAAAGCCAACCCGGTGCCCATCCAAGTGCCCATCGGTGCCGAGGACAAGTTTCAGGGCGTGGTGGATCTGGTCAAGATGAAGGCCATCGTCTGGGACGAGGCCAGTCAGGGCACGCGCTTCGAATACCGCGAGATCCCGGCCGATCTGGTCGATCTGGCCAACGAGTGGCGCGAGAAGATGCTCGAGGCCGCGGCCGAGGCGAGCGAAGAGTTGATGAACAAATACCTAGAGGAGGGCACGCTGCCCGAGGCGGAGATCAAGCAGGCCCTGCGTGCGCGCACCATCAGCGGCGAGATCGTGCCCATGCTGTGCGGCAGCGCCTTCAAGAACAAGGGCGTGCAGGCCATGCTGGATGCGGTCATCGATTACCTGCCTTCGCCGGTGGACATCCCACCGGTCAAGGGCGAGGGCCCCGATGGCGAGCCTGCCGAACGCGTGGCGAGCGACGACGCCCCATTCTCGGCGCTGGCTTTCAAGATCATGTCCGACCCCTACGTGGGGCAGCTCACTTTCCTGCGGGTGTACTCCGGGGTGCTCACCTCCGGTGACACCGTGCTCAATTCGGTCAAGGGCAAGAAAGAGCGCATCGGCCGTCTGCTGCAGATGCATGCCAACCAGCGCGAGGAGATCAAGGAAGTACGCGCGGGCGACATCGCTGCAGCGGTGGGCCTCAAGGAGGCCATCACCGGTGATACCCTGTGCGACCCCGAGCGCCCTGTGGTGCTGGAGCGCATGGAGTTCCCCGAGCCGGTGATCCACGTCGCGGTGGAGCCCAAGACCAAGGCCGACCAGGAGAAGATGGGCATCGCTCTGAACCGTCTGGCGCAGGAGGACCCCTCCTTCCGCGTGCGCACCGACGAGGAGTCCGGTCAGACCATCATCTCCGGCATGGGCGAGCTGCACCTGGAGATCATCGTCGATCGCATGAAGCGCGAGTTTGGCGTGGAGGCCAACGTGGGCGCGCCGCAGGTGGCCTACCGCGAGGCGATCAAACGACCGGTCGAGAGTGAGGGTAAATTCATCAAACAGTCCGGCGGCAAAGGTCAGTACGGCCACGTATGGCTCAAGCTGGAGCCCAACGAACCGGGCAAGGGCTATGAGTTCATCGACGCCATCAAAGGCGGTGTGGTGCCGCGCGAGTACATCCCGGCGGTGGACAAGGGTGTGCAGGAGGCCATGAACAACGGCGTGCTGGCTGGCTTCCCGGTGGTGGACGTCAAGGTCACCCTGTTCGATGGCTCCTACCACGAGGTGGACTCCTCCGAGCAGGCCTTCCGCATGGCCGCCATCCTCGGCTTCAAAGAGGGCATGAAGAAGGCCCAGCCGACGCTGCTCGAACCCATGATGGCGGTGGAGGTCGAGACGCCCGAGGAATACATGGGAGACGTCATGGGCGACCTCAACCGGCGGCGGGGCATCATCCAGGGTATGGACGACATCCCCGGCGGCAAGGCGATCAAGGCCGAGGTGCCGCTCGCGGAGATGTTTGGCTATTCCACCGACCTGCGCTCCATGACCCAGGGGCGGGCGACCTACTCCATGGAGTTCAAGCACTACGCCGAGGCGCCCAAGAACGTCGCGGAAGCCGTCATCAACAGCAAGAAGTGAAAGGTGAAGGATCATGGCCAAGGAGAAGTTTGAGCGTACGAAGCCGCATGTGAACGTGGGCACGATTGGGCATGTGGACCATGGCAAGACGACGCTGACGGCGGCGATTACGACCATATTGGCGAAGCGCTACGGTGGGCAGGCGAAGAAGTAC
>JANWZL010000148.1 GCA_025054655.1 Thiobacillaceae bacterium
TTGAGCTGGACGCGCACCCCGAAGGGCACCGGGGCCTTGCCCTTGACCAGCCACAGCACCGGATAGGGCGGCTCCTGCGTCGGGAAGCGGCCTTCGGCGTCGGTGAAATAGACCAGCAGGTCGGGGTTGAGACGCTCGCGCGCCACCCACTCGAACACCGGGCGGAAGTCGGTGCCGCCCTTGCCCAGGATGCCCTCGGGTAGATCGATCGGTTCCCACTGTTCGAAATGCCAGGGGCCGTCTGCGCACAGCTTGTCGTCGCAGGCGTGCACGGTCACCGCGGCGCGCACCTGGCCCTTGAGCGCGTCGATCTCGCTGACGAACTCCTTGAGCTCCTCGTCCTTGATGGAGCCGCTGGTGTCGATGGCCACCACCACCCGCACCGCCTGGCTGTGCAGCCGCGGCAGCAGCGCCGCCCCGGTGTCGCGGCGGGAGGCGCGCAGGAAGCTGTAGTCGTCGCGCGCAGTGTTCATCATGTAGCGCGCCAGCAGCGCCCGCCAGGGCAGTTGCGGGGCGAGCAGGGCATCGACCATGCGCATGAGCGAGGGTGAGAGCTTACCGGCCTGGCGCGCGGCGTGGGCGGCGGCGGCGAGCCGGCTCTTCCATTGCTCGTCCAGCCGGTCCAGGTCGTGGGGCGGGGCGGGCGGGGCCTCCTGCACCTCGGAGCTCTCCTGCGGCTCGCTGCCCCTGCCCTCCTGCCGCTGCGGTTGTCCTCCCCCGCCCGGACTGCGCTCCTGCTGGTCCTGCCGCCCCTGACCCTGGCCGGCGTCCTGCGGCGTGGATTCCGACTCACCCCCGCCCTCGTTCGCCGCATCGTCGAACAGATGCATGTCCTGCGTCTTCTCGGGCGGGTCCTCGTGCAGCAGGGGGTAGATCTCCTCGGCCGTGAGCCCGCGGTACTTGGCGTCCATCAGGGCGCCCTCCGGCGGGCGCAAGCGCTCGTCGTCGAGGATCATGTTGACCGCATAATCGCAGGCCACGTCCCAGCGATGCTTGCGGCGGTGCTGGCGGCGGTTGAAGTGGGACAGGGCGCAGTGCATGGCCTCGTGCGCTAGCACGAACTGGGTCTGCTCCAGGGTCAGGCGTGCGATGTAGCGCGGGTTGTAATAGAAATGGCGCGCGTCGGTGGCCGTAGTCTCGCACCACTTGGGGTCGGCCGGTTTGAGCGCCAGATGCATCACCAGGGTGCCCAGGAAGGGCTTGTCCAGGATCAGCCGGGTGCGTGCGGCCGCGAGCTTGGTCTCGATGGCGGCCAATTCGTCCTGCGCACTCATTACGTCTCACCCCTCACGCCTCACCCCTCACCGACTCACGCCGTCGGCTTGAAGTCATACAGCATCAGCTCGGCCACACTATTGGCCCACTCGACGAACTCCGGCACGCGAAACAGCGGTTGGCCCACCGCGCGGTGCAGGTCGGTGACCAACATCACCCCCATCTCGCGTTGGGGAAAACGGCGGGCGTATTTGAGGATGTTGCCGAGCTTGACCGGGTCGCCGCCGGCCTGTTTGGCCCGGCGCACCAGGGCCGCCGCCACACCGTACTGCAGGTCTATGCCCTTGGGCACGCCGGCCTCGCGCCCTTCCAGGATGGCGTCGATGTCGGGCAGGTTCTGCATGTTGTCGATGAAGGCACGCAGCTCGATGCCCACGTCGTCACCGACGCAGGCCTGTAGGGTATCAGTGAGCAGATCCGGCCGCTGGCCGAATTTCTTCAGCGCCCGGTCGGCATATTCCCAAGAGCGCGGGCTGGGGAAGGCCTCGGGGTTGTGCGCCGGGTCGTAACGGAACAGCAGGTCGGGCCGGAAGCGCAGGAAGCCGATGATGCGCTCGTCGATGTTGTTCTCCAGGGCCCAGGCGACCCAGTCGTCCAGGTTGGGTTCGACGTGGTAGTGGGTGAACCGGTTGGCCAGCGGCGCCGGCATGGCATAGGTCACGCCGCGGTCGCCCTGGCGGTTGCCGGCGGCGAAGATGGCCCAGTTTTTCGGCATGACGTACTCACCCAACCGCCGGTCGAGGATCAGCTGATAGGCGGCGGCGGACACACTGGGCGGGGCGGCGTTGATCTCGTCCAGGAACAGGATGCCGGGCTCCTTTGTATCAGGGTCGGGCAGCATCTCCGGCACCGACCATTTCACCCGGTCGTCCGCGGTCTTGAACGGGATGCCGCGCAGGTCGGTGGGCTCCATCTGCGACAGCCGGATGTCCACCAGGCGCGCATTGTGGCGCCGGGCGATGCCGGCGATGATCTGTGACTTGCCCACTCCGGGCGGGCCCCACAGCATGACTGGGGTGTGTATGCCCTGGGCACAGCTTAGGAATTCCTGATCGAGGATGGTTTCGATATGGGAGGGTCGCATCGAAGGGTCGGGTCGTCGGTCGTCTGGGTCAGGTGTCGGGTCGGGTTTGCGCCGCTAGCAGCCGGGCCGCCACCAGGGCGGCGGTCATACCCGCGTGATCGAGCACGCACGGCAGCAGACGGTGCACCCGCTCGAGCTCCATGGGGCGACTGAAGGCAGCCGCCTCCAGCCGCGCCCGTGTGGCCATGCTCAACTCCGGCAGCATCAGCAGCAGCGGTGCTAGGTAGTTATGATAATCGTCAATAACCGACTGTTCCAGTGGGTTATTCCAGACCTCTCTCAGCAGCAGTGCGGGAAAGGCCTGCGCGGGCAACGTACGGCCTTCCCAGGCGGGCGTGAGGCGTAAACCCGCCCGCCCCTCGCCACCGCCGTCGGATTGACGCAGAAACCACTGTGCGGCGGGATAGGGGCGGGCGGCGGCGTTGACCATGCGTGCAAGCCAATCGCGGTGCCGCGTCCCGGCTGCACCGGCCACCTCCTCGCGCGCGGCGAGGGCCGACGAATGGAAGCCGCTGTGACTCAGGACGAAGGGGTGCCATTCGGGGGCTATGGGCCCGGTGCGGAAACGGCTGGGCAGGCAACTGGCGAGCAGGGCGAGCGGCAGTCCGTGCTGCTTGTCCAGCAGCCACAGCTCCATGCGGTCGGCGAGCCGGAAGGGCAGCGGCGGGTGCGACTGCAGGGCCTGCAGCAATGGCGTGGGGACGCGACCACCCAAGCGCAGGCCCTCGCCCTTCACCCACACCCCCACTGGCCGCAGCCCGCCCTGGCCGTCCTCGGCGTGCAGGTGCCAGGTGCGGCCATCGTGCGTCTCGGCGTAGGCCTCACCGAGGTCGAGCACGTGCACCACCCCGCGATAGGGGTTGACGCGGCGGTAGGCGTAGCAGCGCGGAGTCATGGGTAAAGGTTGGGTTGTCATCTGTATCCGAACGGGTATGTCGGCCGGGCGTTCCCTTCGCGCCAGGTGCGCCTCCGCTCCCACAGCCGCCAACGCTGCCCCTCTGCACTCTTTCTCGGCCATGGCGTGAACGCCGGTATTTTGTTATGGTCAACGCTGCAATCACAACGTCGAGCGATGAATTTCTGCAGTCATTGCGGCGCACCGGTCAGTCTCAAGATCCCCCCCGGTGACAACCGCCCGCGTTACGTGTGCGAGCGCTGCGGCGCCATCCATTACCAGAACCCCAAGATGGTGGTGGGCTGCATCCCCGAG
>JANWZL010000022.1 GCA_025054655.1 Thiobacillaceae bacterium
TCGCCGTGGTCAATGCGTTGTGGTTTGAGGCGCAGGCGTGCGCCGAGCGCGAAGGGCGTAACGGGCAAGAATAAGCCTATGTATCTCTGAGCCAGCCTCGCTGTCGAGCCATGACACGAGCTCGCGATGATCTGCTGAAGCGATAACACATCGATGAGGGGGCGTCCGTAGTGACGCCCTTTTGCTTGTCATCAGTGCTCACGCCTCGCCGACAAGCGCAAACTGTTCTTATCAGTTTGCGCGCTTGTTGGATAGCGTGCGGTCATGCTGTTTATCGCTCGATCGCCTGCACCTCAGGCGCGTCATTCTCGTCCATGCATGCCTGCGGCATATCGCCGCGCGACAATTTGTCCAATTTCGCTCAGTCCATAGCTGCGATTTAATGCCTATGCTTCCATACGGGACGCGTTTGTCCCTGTTTCGACCCTCCCGGCGCGTCCGGGAGGGTATTTTCTTCATCAAGGAGGAGTCCAACGATGGAGTTTCTGGGCATGTATCCCACTTGGCACGACACCCTGCTGGGCAGTGGGTGGGTGCTGGGCATCATTGCCGTCGTCCATGTGCTCGCCTCGCACGTGTCCGTCGGGGCGGCCTTGGTGTTTGCCTGGCTGGCCACCGCGGCATACCGGCGTAGACGGCCGGAACTGCTCGAATACGTGCGGCGGTACGGGGTGTTACTGCTCGTCTTCTCCTATGTGGTGGGTTCCATCACCGGACCAGGCATCTGGTATTCGGCCACGGTGGCCAGCCCGCGCGGCATCTCCGCACTGATCCATAGCTATGTCTGGATCTGGGCTACGGAATGGGTCTTCTTCGTAGGCGAAGTGGTGGGCATCTATGCCTTGGTCTATCTGGCCAACAAGGTGGATCAGAAGACCCATCTCAAGCTCACCTTGTTTTTCGCCATCGCCTCCTGGTGCACGATGCTGATCATCGTCGGCATCCTCTCCTTCATGATGTGGCCGGGGCAGCCCGAGTGGTTCACCCAGGGCGGCACGCTCAACGGTTTCTACGGCCCCTATACCTTTGGCCAGATCATCACGCGCACCGCCTTCATGCTGGTGGCAGCGGCGGTGGTGGGCGGCATCGTGGCCAGCCGCATCGATGACACCGCCTTCCGCCAGGAGATGACGCGCAAGCTGGCCGTGCTGGGCATCGTCGCTGCCGTGGTGGGTTTCTTCGCCTTCCAGTGGACGCTAACCACACTGCCCGAGCATGCGCGCACGGTGATGGCAGCCCTGCTGCCGGATTGGTTCGTGCCCAGTCTGTGGGCGGTGCTCATCGTCACGGTGGCCTATTTCGCCCTCACCTGGGCGCTACCCCGTGTGCTCACCCCCTGGCTGTCGGTGGGCATGGCCGCGGTGCTGCTCGTCTTTGGCATCTGGCCGGAGGAGACGGCGCGCGAGAGCATGCGCAAACCCTGGGTGGCTGGTCAGTACGTCTATTCCAACCAGGTGATCGGTCGCGACGTGCCGGCCTTGCGCATCCGCTCCGAGGTGCCCATGCTCGAGCAGCGCGGCATGCTCGCAAGCCACCCCTTCATCCCCGCCAACCTGCGTCGAGTGACGGAGGAAAACACCTCCCAGGCGGGCTATGCGCTCTATCTCGCTTATTGCAGCAACTGCCACAACCTGGGCAAGACCGGTATTCGTCCCTTCGGCAAGAAGCTGGCAGACATGGACGAGGAAGGCCTGTACGGTTATCTGACCGGAGCGCTCGCCAGCGGCAGCCTGCCCTACATGCCGCACATGCCGCTCAAGGAGGACGAAGCGCGGGCGCTGGCGCGCTTCTTGATCCAGGAGGGGCGATGAGCATCTCCACCGCGTTTATCCATGCGCGTCGCATTCTCTGGTCTATGTCCGCGGCCGGTATGCCTGGCCATCGCCACCTGCCCCAGGCAATACGACAGGACATGTCTCTATTTGCCATGATCGCAGCGCCCACCGATGCTTGGCCGCGCATCCATCCCGTTCCTGCGTTTTGATCTTGCGGAGTCGAAATCATGGATCTCGCCACCCTGGAAGCCCTACGCAGTCCCGCTGGCGTACCCAGTCATCCTGCCATCTTTCTGGCCTTGGGTGTGGTCACCTGGGCCTTGCACATCATGGCGGTCCACGTCACCCTGGGCAGCCTGCTGCTGAGTCTGATCGGTCTCAACAAAGGAGGGGATCAGGCGGCGCATTGGCGGCGGTTGTCCTACATGGCCCTGGAACACGGCAAGATCGGCGTGTCCATCGCCATCGTTCTGGGGGTGGCGCCGCTGCTGTTCGTGCAGGTGATCTACGACCCATTCTGGTTTGTCTCCAATGTCTTGTCGGCGCGCTGGGCGATCGGCTTCATCGTCCTTTTGCTCGTCGCCTATTGGCTGCTGTGGCTGCACTACGGCCTGGTGCGCAAGGCGGGTGAGGCGTCAGCGTCCGTCTTCTGGGGGTGGATCTCGTTCGCCCTATTCCTCGCCGTGGGCTTCGTCATGCATTTGCTCACCAGCCAGATGCTCTATCCCGACGAATGGCTTCAATGGTATGCCCCAGACGGGGTCATAGACGCTTCGGGCAGCGGTGCACATGCCTACAACCCGGCGCGCTATGCCTTCTTCATCCTGCTCAGTCTGCCTGTGACAGGGGCATGGCTGCTCGGCTGCCGGCAATACCTCGCCGGGCGTGCCGAGGAAGATGCGACCTATATCGAGTTCCTGCGCGCGCTGGGGGTGCGTCTCATCACCCTGGGCGGGGCGCTCGCCGTCGCCGCGCTGCTCGTATGGATGCTGACCCTGCCGGCCAAGGCCGCCGGCTTCGCCTACTCACCCTGGTCCGTACTCATGGCCGCGGCGGTGGTGGTGCTGATCGTCTTGGGGCACAAGGTCGCGAGCGGCTATGCCCTCGCCGCTGTGTCCTTGGGCGTGGAGCTGACCGCCGGTGTGCTACGCGAAGCACTGAGGTTGGACATCCTCTATGGTGTGCACGGCTACAACCCGCTCAACTACACCGTCAACATGGACTGGTACTCCACCCTGTTGTTCTTCATCACCTTCGCCGTGCTGGGTGGGCTCGCCCTGTCCTTCATGCTGGCGCTTGCCTGGCAGTCGGGCCGCACCCGCGGGGTATACACCGCAAGCCCCTTGATTGCACGGCTGGCGGATTGGACCTTGATCGCGAGTCTTGCCTGGGTGGCGCAGTACTTCCTGTTCGGCGCCTGGGTGCTGTTGCGCTGAGGGCGGATCGCAGTCTGAGTGGGCTGGTGGCGCGGTGCCTGGCTGGATTCCGCCTGCCGCGGTGCGCACTCAGGTGAACACGGTCAACACCCCGGTATAACCGTACAGCCGGTTGCGCGAGATCTCGCCGTTGGCGGCAAAGCCCACCAGGGGGATGTCGCCCAGGCGCGCGCGGATGATGCCCAGCTCGGCATCGCGCGCGCCGAACATGTGCTCGCCGCGCCCGAGGCAAGAAAAGTACAGCGCCCCGCGCGGGTTCGCGGGCAGGGCGGCGGCGAGCGCGTCCAGCATGCGCCCGAGGTCCTCCCGGGCCGAGCGGCCGTCGCGCCGGCAGAACATGAGCGGCTGCCCGGCCTCCAGGTAGTCGCCCACGGCGATCAGCCCGCTGGCGGGGTCGATGCCGATGATGTGGCGCACCAGGTAATCGTCGTCGTCGGCGTCGGTGGCCGCCAGCCCCACGAACAGATAGCCGCCCAGCCGCGCAAGCTGGGCATAGAGCGCCTCGCCGATGTCCTCGCGCAGCACGTCCAGAGGCCTGCGGCCGTCGAGGCTCAGGATCACGTTGCGCTCGGCACGGGTGATGTGATGACGCGGGCCCAACGGCGAGACCCCCTGGGTGAGCCGGGTGGTCACCGACACGGCGCGCGAGAACAGCACTCCCGACAGCCCGCCTTGAACCACCTCGCCCGCCACCTGAGGGCTGACCGAGCGTGAGCTGGTCAGCCCCCCGGTGAGGAAGCCGCTTTCGGTGCGGGCGGCGACGTGTTCGATCAGCTCGGCGATGAGCGGATTGCGCGGCTCGCCGTGTACCACGCCGAACCAGGCCGGCGCGCCGGCGACGGCGAAGTCGGCCTGCAGCACGTCGTTGAGATTGCACAGGCTGGGCAGCAGGCGGTAGTCGTGCGCCGGGATGTCGGTCACCATCACGGCCAGGGCCGGCTGTTCGAGCAACTCGCGGCCGCTGGCGAGCACCCCGACCCCCACCGTGCCCACCCAGTCGGCGATGCCGGTCTGCGCCCGCAGCTGCGTAACGAGGGCGGGGAAGTCGTCGGCGAAATGGTCGCTGGCGTACATGAAGGCGAGGCTCATCCCGCCCGGCAGGGGTTGCAGGGCCGCGCTCACCTCGGCCACCGCGGTGCGCCAGTCGTCGGCGGTCGAATAGGCGTAGGGGAAGAGGGGCATGCCGCAATGCGATGGGGATGTAGCGAGGGGGTATGATGCCGCAAAGCCCATCGCCCGGATAGCACCCCCTCGGGGGCTTGGAACGGGGCCCCCGCCGTGATGAAATGGGCGCATGTCAGCCTCCCACGACCCGCAGCGCCGTGAGGCCCTGATCCGCGGCCTAGGCGAGATCCTGCCGCCCGACGCGGTGTTGTACGAGCATGAGGACTTGCGCCCGTACGAGTGCGATGGGCTGTCGGCCTACCGACGGCTCCCGCTGGCGGTGGCCCTGCCGTCCACACGCGCGCAGGTGGCGGCCATCCTGCGCCTGTGTCATCGGCTCGCGGTGCCGGTGGTGGCGCGCGGCGCCGGCACCGGCTTGTCCGGCGGGGCCCTGCCCCTGACGGACGGGCTGCTGCTGTCGCTCGCGCGCCTAAACCGCATCCTCGCCATCGACCCCACGGCGCGCATCGCGCGTGTGGAGCCGGGCGTGCGCAACCTCGCCGTGAGTGAGGCGGCGCGGCCCTACGGGTTGTATTACGCACCCGACCCCTCGTCGCAGATCGCCTGCACCATCGGCGGCAACGTGGCCGAGAACGCCGGCGGCGTGCACTGTTTGAAGTACGGTCTGACGGTGCACAACGTGCTCAGGCTGACGGTGCTCACCGTCGAGGGCGAAGAGCTCGTCTTCGGCAGCGAGGCCCTGGATGCCCCCGGCTATGACCTGCTGGCGCTCACCATCGGTTCTGAGGGGTTGCTCGGGGTGGTGGTGGAGGCCAGCCTGCGGCTGTTGCCGCTGCCCGAGCGGCAGCAGGTGGTGCTCGCCGCCTTCGACGAGGTGGGGCGTGCCGCTGCCGCGGTGGGGGCCATCATCGCCGCCGGCATCGTGCCCGCCGGCCTGGAGATGATGGACAACCTCGCCATCCGCGCGGCGGAAGACTACGTGCATGCGGGCTATCCGGTCGAGGCGGCGGCCATCCTGCTGGTGGAGCTGGACGGCACCAACGCCGAGGTCTCCGAGCAGGTCATGCAGGTGCGCGAACTGCTCCTCGCCTGCGGGGCGACCGAGGTGCGCACCGCACGCGACGAGGCGGAACGGGAGCTGATGTGGAAGGGGCGCAAAGCGGCCTTTCCGGCGGTGGGCCGCATCTCGCCCGATTACTACTGCATGGACGGCACCATCCCGCGCGGCCGGTTGCCCGAGGTGTTGGCAGGCATCGCCGCCCTGTCGCGCGAATATGGGCTACCGGTGGCCAACGTCTTTCATGCCGGCGACGGCAACCTGCACCCCCTGATCCTCTACGACGCCAACCGTCCGGGCGAGCTCGAGCGCACCGAGGAGCTGGGCCGCAAGATCCTGGAGCTGTGCGTGGCGGCGGGTGGCACCGTGACCGGTGAGCACGGCGTGGGGGTGGAGAAGCTCGACGCCATGTGCGTGCAGTTCACCGCGCCGGAGCTGGCCCGCTTCCATGCGGTCAAGCACGCCTTCGACCCCGCCGGGCTGCTCAACCCCGGCAAGGCGGTGCCCAGCTTGGCCCGCTGCGCCGAGTTCGGCGCCATGCACGTGCATCGTGGCCAGCTCAGGCATGCCGAGCTGCCACGGTTTTGACCGGAGCGGGTTAGGAGTGGGACAGGGGGCCGTGGACGCCGATCTGACCGCGCAGATCGCCGAGCGGGTGCGGGCCGCCTATGCGCAGGGCACGCCGCTCGCCATCGTCGGCGGCGGGAGCAAACTGTGGCTAGGGCGCAGGGTCGAGGGTGAACCGCTCGAGATCGGCGGCCATCGCGGCGTGGTGCGTTACGAGCCGAGCGAACTCATCCTCAGCGCCCGCGCGGGCACCCCGCTGGCCGAGATCGAGGCACTGCTCGCTGCGCACGGGCAATGCCTGCCGTTCGAACCCCCACACTACGCAGCCGGCGCAACCCTGGGCGGCACGGTGGCCTGCAACCTCTCGGGACCCGCCCGCCCTTACCGCGGGGCCTGCCGCGACTACGTGCTGGGGGTGCGCATCGTCGATGGCCAGGGCGAGGTGCTGCGCTTCGGCGGCGAGGTGATGAAGAACGTGGCGGGCTACGACCTCGCGCGCCTGATGGCCGGCGCTCAGGGCACGCTGGGGGTGCTGCTGGAGATAAGCCTCAAGGTGTTGCCGCGCCCGCAGGCGGAGCTGACCCTGGCGCTGGAGCTGGATGCCGCGCGGGCGCTGGCGCAGTTCAACGCTTGGGCCGCGCAGCCACTGCCGATCACGGCTGCGGCGCACGTCGGCGAGCGGGCCTATGTGCGGCTGGCGGGGGCGGAGGCCGCGGTGCGCGCGGCGCGGCTCAAGCTGGGCGGCGAGGAGCTGGCCGACGGCGCGGCATTCTGGCGCAGCCTGCGCGAGCTGACGCACGGGTTTTTCAGCGCCGCGGGCAGCCTGTGGCGGCTCGCCCTGCCGCCCGCCACGCCGGTTGAGCAGGGGTTGCACCAGTGCCTGGACTGGGGCGGGGGGCTGCGCTGGGTGTTGAGCGAGGCGCCGTTGTGGGATCATGCCGCCGCCCGCGGGGGTCATGCCACGTGTTACCGGGGTGGGCGCACGGCGGTGTTCCAGCCTCTGCCGCCTGCCCTGCTCGCCCTGCACCAGCGGTTGAAACGCGCCCTCGACCCCGCCAGGCTGCTCAACCCGGGCCGGCTCTATCCCGAACTCTGATGCAGACCCAGCTCGACGCCACCCTACTCGCCACCCCCGCTGGCCGCGAGGCCGAGGCCATCCTGCGCAGCTGTGTGCATTGCGGCTTCTGCACCGCCACCTGTCCGACCTACCAGCTGCTCGGCGACGAGTTGGACGGGCCGCGCGGGCGCATCTATCTGATCAAGCAGGTGCTGGAAGGGCGCACACCCACCCGCCGCACCCAGCGGCACCTGGACCGCTGCCTGACCTGCCGCGCCTGTGAGACCACCTGTCCCTCGGGGGTGCGCTACGCGCGCCTGCTCGACATCGGCCGCGCCGAGGTCGATCGACGGGTGACCCGCCCCGGCTGGCAAAGGCTCCTGCGTCGGCTGCTGGTGCGCACCGTGCCCTATCCGTCGCGTTTCAAACCCGTGCTGCGCCTGGCGCAGGTCCTGCGGCCGTGGCTGCCGCGCACCCTGCGCAGCCGGGTGCCGACGCCGCAGGCGCCAAGCCCATGGCCGCGGGGCCGACACGCCCGGCGTGTGCTGGTGCTGCAGGGCTGCGTGCAGGCGGTGGCCACGCCGGCCACCAACGCCGCCGCGGCGCGCCTGTTCGACCGCCTGGGCATCACGCCTGAGCCCATCCCGGGCTGCTGCGGCGCGCTCGCCCACCACCTGGGTGACGCGGAGCGGGCGCGCGCGCAGATGCGGCGCATGATCGACGCCTGCTGGCCGCACATCGCGGACGGCGCCGAGGCCGTGGTGGTCACGGCGAGCGGCTGTGCGGCGGTGCTGAAGGAATACGGCGTGCTGCTCGCCGACGATTCCCGCTACGCGTCCAAGGCCGAGTGGCTCGCCGCACGGGTGCGCGATCCGGTGCAGATGCTGGAGGGCGAGGACCTGACCGCGCTGGGCCAGCCGGGGCGGGGGCGGCGCATCGCCTTCCACGCCCCCTGCACCCTGCAGCATGGCCTGCGCCTGGCGGGCCGGGTGGAGGCGCTGCTCGCACGGCTGGGCTTTGCGCTCACCCCCGTGCCCGACGCCCACCTCTGCTGCGGCTCGGCGGGGGCCTATTCCCTGCTCGAGCCGGCCATCGCACGGCGGCTGAGGGCCGACAAATTGACTGCGCTCACCTCGGGCGCACCCGAGCTGATCGCCACCGCCAACGTCGGCTGCCAGCTCCATCTGCAGGCCGCAAGCCGTGTACCCGTCGTCCACTGGATGGAGCTGCTCGCCACGTCTTCGGACCCGCTGTCGCAGTGAGTCCGGTCCGACGCGTCGATCGGATACGGGCAGACGCAGTTGCACCGGCGGTGCGCTCAGGGCGATCCGGCCGGCGTGTGGGGGCTGCCCCCACGCGCGCGCTCACCAAGTCGCTAGGCAGCCTGGGCCATGGGGTCGCCGCTGTCGGTCCGGCTTGGCGCAGGGGTGCACAGATGGGGGTGGAATTCGCGCGCCACGCCCAGGAAATAGGAACGGGTCTCGTCATGGGTGAACAGCGGCAGCAGGCGCTCCACCGCTGCCCGGAAATGACGACCGTCGCGCGGCCGGCCGCGCAGAGCCAGGACGATGAGCCGGGCGATGGCCATCCTGTGAAACACGGCACGGCGGTCGAGGCGTGCTTGCTTGAGCTCATGCCGGTAGGCGGCGATGGCCTTGGCATCGTCGGCTGAGGGTCGGTGGGCGAGCGCCTGACGAATGAGATCGTCCAGGCCGTCGTGGTCGGGCAGTTCGAGCTCTATGGGGGGAGGCAATACGGCGGGGTGAGCTTCGGGTTGGCAGGGGCTGCCGGCATCGACATAGAAGGGATGGAAGTCACGAGCGATGCGCTGACACCAGGACAGGCTGGCAGAGTTACCGCAGCGGATGAGCACGCGTTCCACGGCGAGGCGATAGCGCAGCTCGACGGGGTCGGCTGGGTTGGTGGCGGCGAGTATGCGGCGCGCCAGGGCTAGACGCCGTTCGACGGCATCGGGCGCGTAGCCGCGGCGTATGAGTGCGTTTTCAAAGGCAGTCAGCGGGTCGGGCCTGTGCATAGGGTACACCCGTGCGGAATGACACTCGGCGGGGGTGTAGCCGATATCGGCGGCCCCTCGCCGGAACTTGACCTTACATCGTCGCCAGGAATCTACTCGCTACGAGTACGTCAAATTCTCAACGGGGTAGTGGGTACAAACGATGTCTGCGCACGAGCGGTTTCTCGTCCTCTGGCGGTCTGTTCTGCTTGGGGTGTTGGTGATGTCATCGGCCTGTGTGCCGATGATGGCCGCCGCGGCTGCACGGCAAGGGCAGAGCGCGGATGGTCGCAGCGACTACATCGTGCTGGGCATGGGCTGTTTCTGGGGGGCGGAAAAACGCATGGCGGCCCTACCCGGAGTGTTGGACGTCGAGGCCGGCTATGCCAACGGTGAGGTGGTCGGCCGCTACGAGGTCATCCTCGCGCACGAGCGGCTGCTGCGGGCCGGGCGCAGCCACAAGCGCAACCACGCCGAGGTGGTCAAGGTCAGTTTC
>JANWZL010000049.1 GCA_025054655.1 Thiobacillaceae bacterium
AGGTTGAGCAGGGTGGTCTTGCCGCAGCCCGACGGCCCCACCACGGCGAGCGCCTCGCCGCGGGCCAGGGTGAGGTCCAGGCCGGCGAGCACCTCGACCGGCCCATAGCGATAGCCCACCCCGCGCAGGCACAGGCCTAGATCGTGCGCCATCGCTCCAGCTCGCGTTTGATGGGCTCCAGCACCAGGTATTCCAGCGCCAGCAACAGCCCCACTGCGGCGGCGATCCAGGCCAGGCCCGCGGCGGTGTCCAGGTGCGCGCGCGCCACCGCCAGTGCCGCCCCCACCCCGTCCTCGCTGGCGAGCAGCTCGGCCATCACCACCACCTTCCAGGCCATGCCCAGGGCGGCGATCCAGGCCGGGAAGAGATAGGAGGCCACATGCGGCGCATACACGTCGGCCAGGGTCTGCCACCAGGGCAGGCGGTAGGCGCGGCTCAATGCGCGCAGCCGCTCGTCCAGGGTGCGCGTGCCCTGCAAGGCGCCGACGAAGACGATGGGGAAACAGGCGATGAACACGGTGAACACCGGGGTGGCGTCGGTGGCGCCGAACCACAGCAGCGCCAACACCAACCAGGCAATGGGGGGCACGCCCATGAGCACGGTGACGAGCGGACGCGCCGCCACCGCGGCGGTCATCGACAACCCGGCGGCCAGGCCCAGCACACTGCCCGCCCCCACGGCCAGCGCGAGCCCCACCAGCGCCCGCCGGGCGGTGACGGCCAGCTCCGGCGCGGCCGCACCGCTGGCCACGAGCCCCGCCAGGGTGTGGAAAGCGGCCTGCGGACTGGGCAGGACGAGCGGGCCATAGCGCTGCGCGGCCCAGGCCCACAAGGCAAAGAACATGCACAGGCTGGCCAGCGCCCCCCAGCCGCTCCACAGGTAGGTGGCGATGCCGGCGGTGAGCGCGCGCAGCCGCCTCATGACCGTGGACGGGGGTCGCCGCGGGGGGCAGGGGGCGGCGCTGCGTCTGCCGTCCCCGCGGCGGCGCCGTAGAAGCCGGCGTCCGGCAGCCGGCCGCCCACCAGGGCCGGCTGCGCGGCGTGCAGGCGGGCGAAGAAGGCCTCCAGCTCGGGCCTCGCCTCGGCTGCGGTGACGAAGTGCAGCCGGCTCACGGTGATGGAATCGGCCACCGCCTCGGGGCTGAGCAGCTCCACCCGCCGGGCGACCAGGCGCCCGCATTCGGCCGCCTGCGCCTGGCACCAGCGCAGACTGTCGGCGTAGGCGGCCTGGAAGCGCTCGATCAGGCGGGCGTCAGCGCGCGCCCGCCCGAGCACGGCCACGCCCGCCTGCGGGATGCGCGGCGCACCGCCGAATACCCGTCCCCATTCCTGCTGCAGATCGACGCTGCGATGCAGCTGCGGTGCGAGCAGCCGCACCGGGAAGGAGCGCGTCTTGCGCAGGGCCATGGAGGCGGCCGGCTCGGCGAGCAGGGCATGGTCCACCCGGCGCATGACGAGCAGCTGCATGGCGTCCAGGGGGCTGGCCACGTAGCGCAGGCGGAAGTCGCGCCTGGGATCGAGACCCTGCGCGCGCGCGAGCAGGCTGAAGACGATGTCCGGCATGTCGGCGCGGAAGGGCATGGCGATCTCCTCGCCGCGGAAATCGGCCAGGCGCGTTCGCCCGGCATCGCGCGAGAGCAACCACAGCACGCCCCAGGTGGAGACGTTCAGCAGCTTGAGCGGCACGCCGCGGTTGTACAGATTGGCCGCCACGTTGGTGGGCAGGGCCACGAAATCGGCGCCCCCCTGCAGGACGAACACGCGCAGCTGGTCCGGGTCCTTCCAGGCGACGAACTCCACCTGCTCCGCCACGTCGGCCAGCGCACCGCTGTCCACCATGTGGATGAGCGGATAGGACACCGCCGCGTAAGGCCCGGCCAGGACGAGCCGCGGTAGCTTCTGCGCCCAGGCGCAGCCGAGCCCCAGGGCCAGGATCAGCAAGACGAGCGCGCGCATGTCAGAACCGCCCTCTGAGCGCCAGCGCCAAACTGCGGCCCGGCGCCTTGATCTCCCGGCCGGGCAGGCCCTCGGTCAGGTGATCGTGGTAGCTGCGGTCGAACAGATTGTTCACCGCCGCCTCGAGCGCCAGTTCGGACCACGCGCCGACGCGGCCGAAGCCCCAGCCGGCGCCGAGGTTGACCACGGTGTAGCCCGGCGTGGGGTTCTCCATGCCGTTGGAGAACTTGCGGGCCACCCGCGACTGGCGGGCCACGGCGCGCAACTCCAGGCGCCAGCTCAACCCCCGCGCGGCCGGCTGCATCAGGCCCAGCCGTAGCTCAGGGGCAGGCATCTGGTAGGCCGGCTCGTCGTCCTGTTCGTTGTCGCCGCGCAACCAGGTGAAGGCGGCCTCCATCTGCAGGCGCCCCAGGGGCCGGCTCAGCTGCCCCTCCAGCCCGTAGATCACCACCATGTCCAGGTTTTCCGTCCGCTTGATGGGCAGCCCCGTGCCGGGATGGTTGGCGCCGGTGATGCGGCCGGCGATGGCGTCGCGGATCACGGTGTGGAAGGCCGCCAGCTGATACTCGAAGGCGCCGCTGCGCCCCTTCGCGCCCACCTCCAGCGAGGTGGAGAACTCCGGCTTCAGTTGCGGGTTGCCCATGTGGTAGTAACCGTCGCCGCGGGCCGAATCCTCGAAGCGCTCCCGCATGTCCGCCGCCCGGTAGGCCTGACCAAGGTTGACATAGGGGTTGAACAGCGGCTGCGCGGCATGGATGGCGCCGATCGACCAGGACAGGGTGCCATCCGTGCGTTTAAGCCCGGTGGTCTGTGCCCCGGCGCCCATCCCCTTCTGCGCCGCGCGGCCCTGCACCGCGTCGTAGCGGGCCCCCAGCAGCACCCGCGTGGCCCCGAGGGCGAACTCGTCCTGCACGAACACGCCGGCCGCGCGGATGACCCCGTCGGAGAAGGGGTCGGTGCGCTGGTTGTTGTTGAACAGCGGCGCATTGGTGTCGCTGTAGCGCTCGGGGTCGGCGGTCATGCGCCAGTATTCCGTCCCCAGGGTGAGCAGATGGCCTTCGCTGGCCGCGCCGGTCCAGGCCAGGCGCGCCCCGTCGGTGGCAAAGGTGACCCGGTTGCGGACGTAATCGCGCTGCAGCGTCGAGGAATAGGCGCGGATCTGGCGATAGACCTCCTGCCGGTAGACCTCGCCCGCGAGCTGCCCCCCGGCCGCCCGCGTCTGCGCGCCCAGGGCGTAGAGCGTGCGCCGTTGCTCGGGCGAGCGCAGGGTGACCGTGCCCAGGACGGGCGGGATACCGGCCCCGCCCGGCTGTCCGCCGGTGCGGGCGGAGCCGGGATACCAGACGTCGTGACTGGCATGACGCTGCAGATTGAGGCTGAGGGTCACGTCCGGCGCGAGGCGGTGGCGCGTGCGCAGCAGCAGCGCATCGGCGCTGTAACCGCTGCGGGCCACACGGCCCCGCGGGCTGTCGTAGTCATCGACCTCGGCAGCGGCCACGCCCAGGACCAGGGCGTGCCCCACCCCTGCATACTGCGCCCGCAAGGCGCCCGCGAGGCTGTCGTCGGCGCTCGCCCCGCCGGCCCTGAACGCCCCGCTCCACGTGGGCCGCTCGGCGAACTGCGGCGCGGGCGTGATCAGATTCACCACCCCGCCCAACGCCCCGCTGCCGTAGAGCACCGAGGTCGGCCCCTTGACCACCTCGGCGCGTTCGAGCAGATCCACATCGACCAGGGAGGCGATGGCGCCCACGGGTTGGGCGGAGTTCACCCGCAACCCGTCCACCATGAGCACGATGCTCTCCTTCTTCAGTCCGCGCAGCACGGGGTTGCGTCCCCATGCCCCGTCGCCGTGCGCGGCCAGGCCCGGCCCGCCGCTGAACAGATCCCCCGGCACACCGCCGGCGTGCGCCGGCGGTGTGAGCGTGGCCTCGGCGAACGGCGTCTCCAGACGATCGGCGGCATAGCCCTTGGCCGTGACGCTGATGGGGGCGAGGGTGACCTCGCCCGCCTCCGCCGAGGCGACGGCGAGCAGGCCGAGGAGACAGCCCAGGTGAGTCGCGGTAGAGGTCTTTTTCATCTCGATGCCCCCTTTTCACGTGGTCCCTGGCTGGCTTACGCGGCCTCAGCCCGCGGCTGGCTAGCTGATGTGGATGATATTCATTACTATCCGCATCGCCCTTGACCAAGGTCAAGGCGTGCGGATCGCACGCGTCCCCGCCATGGCCTCATTTCCCGGCCGCCTTGGCCGCCTTGGCCTCGGCGTCGAGCAGCAGCCCCAGGTTGAGCTGGGCCTTGGGATAGCCGGCCTCGGCGGCGCGTCGGAACCAGTGTTTGGCTTGGTTCCAGTCCTTGGGCACGCCGCGGCCGTCGCGGTAGAGCACGCCGAGGTTATTCTGCGCCACCCGGTCGCCCGCCTCGGCGGCCTTGCGATACCAGTGTGCGGCGCGGGCCGGGTCGGGCGGCACCCCGCGGCCTTGTTCCAGGATCACCCCCAGGTTGTTAGCCGCCGCCACGTCGCCCGCCTCGGCCGCGCGGGTGAGCCACTGGATGGCCTCCCCCGTCTGGCCCGAGCGGTGCAGGAGCAGCCCAAGCCTGCCCTGGGCGGCCACCACCCCCTGCTGGGCGGCGTAACGGTAGTGCTCGAAGGCGGCCGCCTCGTTCTTGGACCCGCCCTGCCCCAACTCCTCCATCAGCCCCAGGTTGTAGCGGGCGGTCGCGTCCCCGCGCTCGGCGGCGCGGCCGAACCAGTGGCGCGCCTTGGCATGGTCGGCGGGCACCAGCCGCCCTTCACGATAGATGCGGCCCAGATGGTTCTGGGCGGAGGCGTCGCCCGCTTCGGCCGCCTGTGTGTACCAGATCAGGGCGGTGGCGGCATCGGGCGACCCCGCCGCACCGGTCTCCAACAGCCAGGCGAGCCGCAGGGCGGCGGCGCTGTCACCGGACTCGGCGGCGCGGCGGTACACGCGCATGGCTTCGTTGACGTCCCTGCCCACCCCCTCGCCCTTCTCCAGCAGCAAGGCATAGGCGTAGTAAGACGGGGTATGGCCGGCGGCCGCGGCCTGCCCCAGCCAGCGGGCGGCCGCGGCGGGATCGCGCGCCACGCCGCCGAGGCCGTCGCGGAGGACGAGCCCCAGGTTGCCCATGGCGTCGGCATGGCCCGCCTCCGCCGCCCGGCGCAGCCAGGCGAGCGCCTGCTGGCCGTCGGCAGGGAGCCCATCGCCCTGCAGGAGACGCAAGGCGAGGTTGTTCATGGCCGTGGCATCGCCCTGCTGCGCCGCACGGGTCAGCCACTCCACCGCCTTGGACGCATCCCGCGTCACACCCAGCCCGCGCTCGTACAGCTCGGCCAACTGGGTCATGGCCGGAGCGAGGCCCTGTTGCGCCGCACGCGTGAGCCACTGCGCCGCTAGCCGCTCGTCGCGGGCCACGCCGCGACCGTGCAGCAGCATCAGGGCGAGGTTGTATTGGCCCACGGCGTCGCCCTGCTGCGCCGCCAGGGTATACCAGCGGGCGGCCTCGGCCGCATCCTGCGCTACGCCATCACCTTGTTCATACATCCAGCCCAGGCGGGCCTGCGCCTCTGCATCACCGGCCTCGGCGGCCTGACGGATGAAGCGGTAGGCCTCGTTGCCTTGCCCGGCGACCGATGCCGACCCGGTGAGTGCCAGGGCGGCGATGAGTACGTGCTGTCGCAGTCGCATGATTCATCTCCCAGTCAAGCGATAGTGGATCGGGACCCCGACCCAGGTGGTATGGGGGCGGCCATGTCGCATGGGGGGCTTGAAGCGCCAAGTCAGGATCTGGGTCATGGCGTCCTGGTCGAGCAGGCTGTGGCCGCTGCTCTTGCGCAATCGCACCCGTCCGGGGCGACCGTCGGGCAAGACCTCGACCTCCAGGATGACCGTGCCTTCCAGGCCAAGGCGCTGGGCCAGACGGGGATAGACCAGCGCCGGGTTGCCCTCGGCATAATCGGCCGACTCATAGGCGCCCTCTGTCCCTGACACCGGTACGGGTCTGCCGGCCTGGGCCAGGACGAGCCGCGGCGCCTCCACCTCCGCCGGTGGCTGCGCCAGCACCTGGGACGGCGCGACCGGTGCGCTCAGGGCGGCGGGTCCGGGCAGGGGTGGGGCAGTCGGCGCCACCACGGCGGCGCGGGCCTGCGCCCGGGCGACCTCGCCCGGCGCGGCGGCCAGGGGCTCGTCTGCGGGTGCGGCGGCCATGGCGGTGGCCGGGGTCGACACCAGGGGCGCCGCTGCGCTGCTGCGCACGGTGGGCTGCCTTCGGTGTGGGGCCGATGTGTCCGCCGTCATCGACGCCTCGGCCAGCTGCAGCCGCGCCCCCGCCGTGTGCAGCTCCGCCGTGGTAGGCGCAGCCGGGCGCACCGGCGCTGGCGGCGAGGGGCGGGCCTGTGGCGCCTCGGCCTGCACCGCGGGCGCGTCGGACCACGCGCTGGCGGTATGCGCAGCCGTCAGGGTGCGGGCCGGCTGGGGCGACGCCTGCAGCACCCTGGCTGCCTCCACGGGTGCAGCCGCGGCGCTCTCCGCTTGGTCCGACCATTCGGCCTGGGCCGGGGTCGGCTGCGCCACCGCCTCGGCCCGTGCGGGGGTCGGTGGCCGCCGCAGCGGCGGCGGTGGCGGCGGCGGGGGTGGCGGCTCCACCTTGACGGTGGGCAGGATCACCGCCCGCAGCACCGGCTGCTCGGGCCCCGTCGCCGGCGCTTCCGGCATGGCCAGGGCCGCGACACCGTGGGCCAGGACCACGGCCGCGGCCGCACCGGGTCGAAAGCGCATGTAACGCATCGGCCACGACTGCGACGGCCGTGACGCCGGCGGACTCATGGCCGGGCGGACGCGCTGCCGCCCTCCGGCACGTACACCAGGGTGCCGTCGCGCAGCCGGTAGGCGGTGCCGGCACGCACACCCTCGCCCTCGCCGATCGCCCCGCTGGCCTGATAACGTTCGAGCTTCTCGCCCTTTTTGACGAGCATCTGCATGCTGGGCTTGCCGGCATCGACGACGACGGTGACGTCGCGCTGCGCGAAGGGGTTGAGCAGCGGATTGCGGGCCACGGCGATGAGCAGGGCGGCGATGATGACCAGAAACAGGTCGATCAGGTTGACCACCGACAGGATGGGGTCGTCGCTGTCCGGTTCGTTGAGCAGCCTCATGCCAGCGCCTCCGCCTGCATGACCTGTGCGGCGGCCTGCGCTTCGGCCGCGGTCTGGCCGCGCGGGCCGCGGTTGAGCCAGGCCAGCTCCTCGGCCAGCCAGCGGCGGCGCACGCTCACCACCCAGAAGGTGAGCGCCGCGGCGATCAGCGCCAGGATCACCGCCGAAAAGGCGATGACCAGGTGGTCGGAGACCTGGGCGAGGTTGCCGTCGGACAGGCCCTTGAGCGCCGGGCCCATGGGGATCATGGTGGCCACCAGCCCCAGCATGGGGGCCACGCGCGTGGCGATGCGCAGGGGCTCGAGCTGGCGATGCGCCTCCACGTCGAGGTCGTCGGCACTCGCCTGGGGGTTGCTGCGCGCCCAGGCGATCAGGCTGTAGCCGCGGGTGTCCGCACCGCCCAGGGGGCGGGTGCGCCGCTGCCAGGCCTGCACGGCGAAGGCGCCCACGGCGTAGAAGGCGAACAGGAACAGCAGGCTGATGGCGAGCAGGGTGGGGATGAGGAAGAGCTGGCTCACCTGGTACATCAGGGCTTCCAGGGTGGTGGACATGGCGGGCTCCGGATGCGAAGGGGGATCGACAGGTCGGGGGCCGACCAGGGCCCGTCACGGACCGGCCCCGGTGCGCTTTGCGACGGCCGGGCCTGGCTTCAGAGCTTGCCCACCAGCTCGGCCGAGGGCGCGAGCGTGGGCGCGCCCTGCTGCCAGCCGGCCGGACAGACCTCGCCGGGATGGGCCGCCACGTATTGCGCCGCCTCCAGTTTGCGCAGCAGCTCGCGTGCATCGCGGCCGATGCCGCTGGCGGTGATCTCCACCACCTGGATGCGGCCCTGCGGGTCGATGATGAAGCTGCCGCGCTCGGCCAGGCCCTCGGCCTCGTTGAGCACGCCGAAGGCGCGCGCCAGCACCCCGGCGGGATCCCCCACCATGGGGAAGCGCACGCGGGCGATGGTGGGCGAGGTGTCGTGCCAGGCCTTGTGGGTGTAATGGGTGTCGGTGGACACGGCGTAGATCTCCGCGCCCAGCTTCTGGAAGCGCTCGTAGTGCTCGGCCAGGTCAGCCAGCTCGGTCGGGCAGACGAAGGTGAAGTCGGCCGGGTAGAAGAAGACCACGCTCCAGCGGCCCCTGAGGTCCTCGTCGCTGACGTGCTGGAACTGGCCGTTGACATAGGCCATGGCGCGGAAGGGTTTGATCTCGGTACCGATCAGGTTCATGCGTATCTCCTTGCAGTGTGGTCGAGGAAACGGTCAGTGCAGCGGTCCGCCGGCCATGCCCAGGCGCCATTGCCAGCTTTTCATCAGACCGCGCGCGGTGCGGCGCAGGCCCTCCGGCTGGCGCTCGTCGGCGGCGATCAGGCGCAGATGCTCGACGATGCTCAGGGCCAGGCCGGGGCAGGGTTGGTGGCCGTAGCGTGACAACAGGAACAGCAGGGCGGAGAGCAGGACTTCTGGGGGTGTGGTGGTCGCTTTGTGCATCGCGGTATCCTTGTCAGATGGGAACTTCCTTGACTTGCCCGGACACTCTCGACTTCCTAAGATGTCTTACCGTCCTGATCGGGGTCAGAAACCATGCACGCCACCTTGAGCAGCAAAGGACAGGTCACGCTGCCCGCGCGCATCCGTGCGGCCCTGGGCCTCACGGCCGGTGACAAACTGGACTTCCAGCTGATGGGGGATGGGAGCATCCGTGTAGTGCCCGTCACACGTGACCCTCTGGCCATCAGCCGGGTGCTGCCCAAACCGGATCGCACCCCCGCGACCGCGGCGGAGTTCGATGCCGCCGTGGCCGCCGGCGCGTGTGCGCGTTTCGTGCGCGGCCGCTCATGATCGGCCTGGACACCAACGTCCTGGTGCGCCTGCTGGTGGACGACGGCTCCGCCGAGGTCGAGCGGGTGCGCACCTGGATCGCCGAGCGTGCAGCGGAGGGCCATGAGTTCCACGTCGACACCGTGGTGCTGGCAGAGACGGTGTGGGTACTCGACCGCGTCTATGGTTACCAACGCGGGCAGATCGCCGATGCGCTCAGCGCCCTGTTGAACAATGCCGCCTATGCGGTGGATGCGCGCCCGGCGGTGGCCGAGGCACTGGCGCTGTATCGCAGCGGCAGGGCGGATTTCGCTGACGGCCTCATCGCGGTACGCTGCCGCGCGGCCGGCTGCACGCAACTGGCGAGCATGGACCGCGCCATGCGCAAGCTGCCGGGTGTGGTGCTGATCTGAGCGCATCTCACAGCCTCCGCCACTGCCGCCACGCGCCGGCCCCCAGGCTGGCGAACAGGACCACCAGCGCCAACCAGGCCGACGCCGCCGCCGGCGCGGGCGGCACCACCCGATCGAGCCGCAGGCCGCGCACGCTGGGGGGGCTAGCGGGCTGAGGCCCGGCCTGTGCGGGCGCGGGGGGTTGCGGCGCGGCCTTGGGGTAGGGGGTGCTGCGGCTGAGCCCGAATCCGCTGACAGCGAGCCGTGCGACGAACTTGAGGAAGGCGGCGTTGTCGCTCACCACGTCGCGACGGGCGGCGAGATCGCGGTAACGCTCCGCCAACTCGCGCACCAGCGCCGCATCGGCCTGCCAGTAGCCCTTGCGCACCGCCTCCAGCATGCGCTCGATCATCTGCGCCAACGCCGCGGGGTTGTGCCGTTCGAAATAGGCCTTCAGCCCCAGGCCGTATTTGTCGCGCACATAGACCTCGGCGAAGGCCTGCCACTGGTCGGCACGCACCACCTCGGGGGCGGTCACCTGCCAGCCCCAGAAGTTGTTGATGGCGTCCAGCATCTCGGTGGTGCCGGCGTAGCCTTCGCGCTGCATGGCCTCGATCCAGCCCGGATGGAACTGGCGCGTCCTCAGCTCGCGGGCGAGGAATTCGGCCGCGGTCTCGGCCCTGGGGTGGGCGGCCTCGCGCAGGTTGGCGATGTACAGCTCCGGGCTCTTCCCCGACAGATGCCGCACCGCCAGGGCGATGCCGCCCAGATACTGGAACGGGTCGTCGGTGGTGAGCATGCCGTAGAGGTTGGAACTGCGCGCGAGGGCCGCGGCCTGCACCCCTTTGAGGTTTTCCGCGTAGAGGTTGAGCTGGGGCAGTTTCTCGCCCCAGCTGCGCTCGTCCGGGCCATAGGCATATTGCAGCCGGGCGAGGTAGAGCCGGGCGAGCTTGCCCTCGTCGCGCCAGGTGTCGGAGGCGAGTACGGCCTCCTCGATGCCGGCGCCATAGGCCCCGCTCGCGTTGGAGAAGATGCGGGTGGCGGCCCAGCTCTCGGCCTGCTCGGCTTTGAGCCCTTGCGCCTCGAGCCGGGCCTTGAGCGCGAGGGTGTTGGCGCGCACGCGGTTGTCCTCCTCCTCGGCACGGGCGGCGAGCAGCACCGCCTGGGCGAGATGGCGCATGACGTGCGGGAAATGGTCGCGGTACAGCCCGGTGGCCGACAGCACCACGTCGATACGCGGGCGCCTGAGTTCCGCCCGCGGGATCAGCTCCACCCCGGTCACCCGGCCGCCGGCGTCCCATTGCGGACGCACGCCCAGGGCGTAGAGGGCCTGCGCCTCGAGCACGCCGAAGTGGCGCATGGTCTCCACCGACCACAGGGTGAAGGCGAGCTTGTCGGGGGCCTTGCCGTGTTTGGCGCGATAGGCGGCGATCAGCTTGTCCAGGGCCTCGCGGCCGGCCTCAAAGGCCGCCCGCGTGGGCACGCGCGAGGGGTCGAAGCCGTACAGGTTGCGCCCGGTGGGCAGGGCGTCGGGGTTGCGGATGGGGTCGCCGCCGTAGCTGGTGGGCACATGCCGCCCCTCCAGGGCGTCGAGCAAGGCGTCGAGCTCGCCGCGCGCGTCCAGGGCCGCATACCAGGTGCGCGCCTGGGCGGTGAGCTCGGCCAGGCGCGGCGCGGCCGATGGCGGCAAGGGCTGGCCGTGGAGGACGTGTCGCTCCAGGAAGCGGTAGGGGGCGCTCGTGGTGAGCGCGCGGTAGTCGGTGGCGAAGGTCTCGTCGGCCTGGGCATCCACGAGCTGCACGAACTCGCGGCCCAGCATCTGCATCACGGTGGTGAGCCGCTCCTGCGTTGGCGGGCTGACCCCCAGGGTGTGCATGCCCTGGGGCTGGTGGGCGAGCGCCAGCTCGTGCAGCCCATCGTGCAGACGCCTGAGGAAGGCGGGGAAGTCCGCCTCGGCCGCCGCTGCGGTGAGCCCCAGCTCGCGGTCGAAGCCCAGGCGGCGGGCGGCGGCCAGGATCTGCGCGCGCGTGCGGTTGCGCACCGCGCCCTCGGTGAGCGACTCCCACTGGTGCACGAGGTCGTGCAGGCCTTTGAGCTCGTTGTGCAGCCCGGACGGGGCGAACGGGGGGGTGTGGTGGCTCACCGTCCGCGCGCGGCCGCGCCGCTTGGCCTGCACCGCCTCGCCCACGTCATCGACGATGTAGGGGTAGAGCACCGGCACGTCGGCGATGGGCAGCAGCACGTCGTCCTCCACCCAGGGGGCGCGTTCCTTGCCGGGCAGCCATTCCTGCGTGCCATGGGTGCCGAAGTGGATCAGGGCGTGGGCGCCGAACTGGCGCCTGGCCCACAGATAGACGGCGAGATAGTGATGGTTCACCGGCGTGGCGGTGTCGTGGTAGAGCGCGCGCTCGCGGTCCTCGTGCGGCTCGCCGCGCGGCGGCTGCGGCAGGATGACCATATTGCCGAGCATGAGCCGGGGGATGGGGAAATAGGCCCCATCCCCCTTGCCCTGCAGCCAGCCGCTCGCCTCCGGCTCGCCCCAGTGCGCGACGATGCGCGCGCGGGTGGCCGCCGGCAGGGTGGCGAACCACGCCTTGTAGTCCGCCAGCGGCAGCCGCTCGGCCAGTCCCTCCCTGACCAGCGCATCGAAACTGTGCACCTGTCGTCCGCCGCCCCCCCGCGTGCGCGCGTCGGTGCGGTAGTAGGGCTTGAGCAGCCGCTGCAGTTGCGGTGTGAGCGCCTCCGCCGCCATGGGCTTGACGTCGTAGCCGCGCGCGGCCAGCGCCCTGAGCAGGGTCTCGAGGCTCGCCGGCACGTTGAGATAGGACGCCCCCAGGTTGGTCTCGCCGGGCGGGTAGTTCCAGATGAAGACCACCAGCCGTTTGGCCGCGTTGGGCGTGCGTCGCAGCGCCGTGAGGGCGAGCGCCTTGTTCACCACCGCCTCGACCTGCTCGGGGATGGGCACCACCTGGCCGCTGCCACGCTCGACCGCGGCCGCGGTCATGGCGTCCACCACGCCGGCATACTCCGGCTGGGCGAGGTAGAAGGGCACATCCATCAGGTGCACGCCGGCCTTGTCCGCCCGCCACTCGTCCACGTTGCCGCGGCGGTAGGGCATGGCCTGGATGACCGGCAGGTTCAGTCGGGCGAATTCGGCCCGCCGTTTGTCCGGCTCCAGCATGATCTGGCTGGTGATGATCACCTCCGCCAGGGGGCTGCCCTGCGGGGCGAGGATGCGGGTGAAAGCGTCCTCACGCGCCATGGGGGTGTAGAAAGCCAGCGGCATTGCCCCTTTGGCCTCCAGCGTGCGGATCAGGTGGTCGATGAAGGCGGTCAGATCGGCGGCGAGATAGGCGCGATGCAGGGCGAAGGCGATGACCGGGCGCGGGTCGTCCGGCGCCCGCCCCTTCCAGGCGAAATAGCTCGCGGCATCGGGAAAGATCTCCGGCGCGTCGGGGTGATAGACGCCCTGTTCGGGCCAGAGGATGGGCGGGGGGATGCCCTCCGTGCCACGGCCGGCGAACACGGCGTCCAGATATTGGAAGAAGCGCGCGAAGTTGCGCCGGCCGCCGTGGGCATAGTAGGCAGCAAGGTTGCGGGCGTGCGCAGGGTCGATGCCGTGCGCGGCGTGGGCGCGATCGGTGACCTTGAGCCAGGGCAGGCGGGCCTGCGCCAGGGCCGGCCCAGCCTTGCGCTCCACCACCTCCACCACCGGCTCGTAGGGGATGTCGAACAGCACCAGGTCGGCCCCGCGCAGCAGCGCGGGGCCCTCCTCACCCGTGAGCCGGTCGGCATACAGGTGACGCACCCGCCAGCCGTGGGGGGCGGCCTCGCGCGCCAGGGTGGCGAACTTGCCCGCCTGCACGGGCGGCGCGGTCAACACCAGCAGTTCGCGCGCCTGCGCGGCCGCCGCCAGCAGCAGCAGGGCCGACCACAGCGTACGCAGCCAAAGGCTCACGGCTCCAGCACCCACTCGTTGACATAGCCGCTGCGCCCGTGCAGGCGCCGCCCGCCCGCCAGCTGCAGGCAGCGGCGGGCCTGGTGGCGCACGATGCTGGCGGTCTCGGCATCGAGGCAGTCGAGCGTGGTGAGCCGCTCGAGCTCGCGCGCCGCCTCGTAGGCGGCCTCGGCCCGCCCGGTCTCCGCGTGCTGCAGGATGGCCCACAGGGCGGCGGAGAGGCTTTGCACCGCGGTGAGCGTGCAGGCGTCCAGTGTCGTGCGCATGATCTGTCCTCCTGGGCTAGAAGGCGTACTCGAGGGCGGCCGTCAGGCTACGGCCGGGCTGACTGTAGAAATCCACCCCCAGCGGGTTGCGTGCGTCGGCCTGGCGGATGTCGCTCCACAACCAATACTTGCGATCGAGCAGGTTGTTGACCGCCAGGGCGAGCCGCGCCTGCTTCACCGGCCGCCACCACAGCGACAGGTCCACCACCTCATAGCCGGGCGGGCGGAACCAGGGGGTGTATTGCGGCGTGCCGGTGCAGGTGGCGATGTTGGTGCAATCGTTGACCCGTTTGACCTTCTGCGCCGCCCGCAGCCTCAGCTCCCCGCCCCAGGCCTCGGCCTCGCGCGCCAGTGCCAAGCTCAGGCGGGTGGGTTCGACGCTGTTGAGGGGCTGGTCGATCTTCTCGTCCTCACCGTGTGCGTAGGCCAGCGCCCCGCTCAGGCTCCAGCCGGGGGCAAAACGCCAGCGCACCCGCGCCTCCGCCCCGTAGATGCGCACGCGGCTCAAGTTCAGCGCCATGTTGGTGTTGGCCAGGCCGGCGATGCAGCGTGGGTCGCCCGGACAGTTCAGCCGCACCGTCTCGATGAAGTCCCGATAGCGGTTGTCGTACACGGCGAGCTGCGCCGCGAGCCGCTCGTCGCCATAGCGCAACCCCAGCTCGCCGCCCCAGCTCGTCTCCGGCTTCAGGTCCGGGTTGGGCGCCACCCCGTAGCTTTGCGTGGTGTTGCGGAAATGGCCGTTGACCTCTTCGTAGTTGGGGGCGCGGAAACCGCGGCTGACATGCCCGAACAGCGACCACTGCGGGGTGAGCCGGTAGAGCGCGGCCAGTTTGGGGCTGACGGCGCCGTT
>JANWZL010000075.1 GCA_025054655.1 Thiobacillaceae bacterium
GGTGCGGGCAGCGGTCTATGGGCGCACAGGCCTATCATACCGCCGACTTGCGTCCTGTACAGTGCCCGGCCGGGCGACGTCACAGCCCCGCCGCGGCGCGCAGGGCAGGCGCCTTGTCGGTCGCCTCCCAGGTGAACTCCGGCTCGTCACGCCCGAAGTGGCCATAGGCGGCGGTCTTGGTATAGATGGGACGCAGCAGGTCGAGCGCCTGGATGATCCCTTTGGGTCGCAGGTCGAAGTGTTCGCGCACCAGTTGCTCGATGCGTCGCTCGGGCAGCTTGCCGGTGCCGAAGGTGTGCACCATGAGCGAGACCGGCTGTGCCACGCCGATGGCGTAGGCCACCTGCACCAGACAGCGGCTGGCGAGCCCGGCGGCGACGATGTTCTTGGCCACGTAGCGGGCGGCATAGGCGGCGGAGCGGTCCACCTTGGACGGGTCCTTGCCGGAGAAACAGCCGCCGCCGTGCGGGGCGGCGCCGCCGTAGGTGTCGACGATGATCTTGCGGCCGGTCAGTCCCGTATCCCCGTGCGGGCCGCCGATGACGAAGCGGCCGGTGGGGTTGACCAGGTATTTGATCTCGCCGTTGATCATCTCCTTGGGGATGACGGGTTTGACGATCTCCTCGATCACCGCCTCGGTCAGCTGCCCGTGCGAGATCTCGGGGTGGTGCTGGGTGGACAGCACCACGGTGTCCACGTGCACGGGGTGGTCATCGACGTAGCGCACCGTCACCTGGCTCTTGGCATCCGGCCGCAGCCAGGGCAGCCGGCCGTCCTTGCGCAGCTCCGCCTGGCGCTGCACCAACCGGTGCGCCAGATAGATGGGCAGGGGCATCAGCTGCGGCGTCTCGCTGCAGGCATAGCCGAACATCAGGCCCTGGTCGCCCGCCCCCTGGTCCAGGAACAACCCCTCGCCCTCGTTCACCCCCTGGGCGATGTCGGGCGACTGCTTGTGGATGGTGGTCATCACCGCACAGTGGTCGGCGTCGAAGCCGAGCGCCGGGTCGTTGTAGCCGATGCGGCGAATGGTGTCGCGGGCCACGCTGTTGTAATCGACCACCGCGCGGGTGGTGATCTCGCCGGCGATGACGCACAGATTGGTGGTCACCAGGGTCTCACAGGCCACGCGGGCGTGCGGGTCCTGGGTGAAGATGGCGTCCAGGATGGCATCCGAGACCTGGTCGGCGACTTTGTCCGGATGGCCTTCGGAGACGGACTCCGAGGTGAAGAGGAACTCATTCATGTTCTTGCCTGCTCCGTCGATGCCAAAACTCAAGAAACTCCAAACCCCACGCTCGAAACTCGAAACTTCGAGAAACTCAACACCGTCGGGTTCAAAGAACGACCAAGAACGATTAAGGGCCCGTCACGGCCGGCGTTACCGGCCCCGGGCCCCGAAGCAGGCGACGCTTTAGCAGTATTTTCGGCAGCGCCAGCGTCCCCATGGCCCCGGTGTGCCGACCGCCCTGCAAGTTGTCCGTTAACTCGGCGGTACGGTCATGCTAGCCTTGTCGAGTTACGCCGTCAACCGCCCTCGTCCCCTTGCTATTCGCCCTGCGCCTGCTCGCCCGTCTGCCGCTGCCGGTGCTGCATTTCATGGGGGCGCTCGCGGGTCTGGCCGACCTCGTCCTCTCGCCCCGTGCCGCCGTCGTGCGCGCCAACCTGCGCCAGGCCGGGATGGACCGACCGCTGCTGCGCCTGCGCGCGGCCCTGCATTTCGGCATGGGGGTGGCTGAACTGCTGGCGATCTGGCTGCGGCCGCTCGAACGGGTCACCGCCCTGGTGCGCTCGGTGCACGGCGGGGAGCACCTGGAGGCTGCGCGTGCGGCCGGTCGTGGGGTGCTGGCCATGACCCCGCATCTGGGTTGCTGGGAGCTGGCCGGGCTGTACCTGGCCAGCCGCATGCCCATCGTGGAGCTATATCGCCCCCCTCGTCAGCCCTGGGCGGACCGGCTCATGCGCCTGGGGCGTGAGCGCGGCTTGGCGCGGTTGGCCACCCCGGACATGCGGGGGGTGCGTGCCCTGCTGTCTGCCTTGCGCCGTGGCGATGCGGTGGGCATACTGCCCGACCAGGTGGCGAGCCGCGGCGATGGCGTGTGGGCGCCGTTCTTCGGTCGCCCGGCCTACACCCCCACACTGGCCTTCAAACTCGCACGCACCACCGGCGCGGTGCCCCTGCTGCTATTTTGCGAGCGACTGCCCTGGGGGCGTGGCTACCGCCTGTGGATCGAGCCGCTGGCACCGTTCGCCGATGATCCCGCGGCGGCCGCCGCCCAGCTCAACACCGCCCTGGAGGGCTTGATCCGCCGTCACCCCGAGCAGTATCTGTGGCGTTATCGCCGCTACAAACGGCCGGGCGATGCCCCGCTGCCGCCAGGACAGGCTTAGACCATGCTGACCTATATCGGCATCGGCTTGTTGTACGCGCTCTACCGGCTCATGCCGAACGCGGCCCTGGGTCGGCTGGGGGAGTGGTTCGGTCTGTTGCTCTATGCACTCGTCCCCGCGCGTCGGCATATCGGCAGCGTCAACCTGCGCCTGTGCTTTCCCGAGCTCGCCGAGATCGAGCGGCGGCGGCTGCTCAAGGCACACTACCGCGCGCTGGGACGGGCGAGCCTGATGGAGGCGGTGGCCTGGTGGGGCAGCCGCGCCGAGCTGGAACAGCTGGTACGCATCGAGGGCCTTGAGCATCTCGAGCGCCATCTGGGCCAACCGCTCATCTTGCTCGCCCCGCACTTCGTGGGCCTCAACCTCGGCGGGGTGCGGCTGACCCTGCTGCCGATCGAATTCGCCTCCATGTACCGGCCCGTGCGCAACCCGATGATCGACCGCATGCTGCGCCATGCGCGCAGCCGCTTCGGCTCATCGGAGCTGATCGCCCGCCACGAGGGCATCAAGCCGGCCCTGCGCGCCATCCGCGCCGGCAAACCTTTCTATTACCTGCCCGATCAAGATTTCGGCCCGCGCGACGCCCTCTTCGTGCCCTTTTTCGGCGTGCCCGCCGCCACCGTCACGGCCCTGTCGCGCATCGCCCGCATCACCGGCGCACGGGTGCTGCCCTGCATCGTCCGCCAGGACGGGGACGGTTATGTGGTGGAATTGCAACCAGCCTGGGCGGATTTCCCCGGCGCGGATGTAGAATCCGACACACGCCGCATGAACGCCTTCATCGAACAACAGGTCCGCCGCATGCCCGAACAGTATTTCTGGCTGCACCGCCGTTTCAAGACCCGCCCGCCGGGCGAGCCACCCGTCTATTGAGCCGGGGTCGGCGATGGGCGAGCTACGGGCGGGCGTCATCGGGGTGGGTTATCTGGGTCGCTTCCATGTCCTCAAGTGGGCGGCGCTGGACGGCGCGCGCCTGGTCGGCGTGGCCGACAGCGATCCGGCACGCGCCCAGACCGTGGCCGCAGAGACGGGCTGCACGGCCTATGACGATCATCGGGCCCTGCTGCGGACGGTGGACCTCGTCTCGGTGGCGGTGCCCACCGAGCACCACCACCGCATCGTGTGCGATTGCCTGGAGGCCGGCGTGCACGTGCTGGTGGAAAAGCCCATCACCCCCACGGTGGCACAGGCCGACGACCTGATCGAGCGGGCGCAGCGTCGGGGGCTCAAGCTGCAGGTGGGGCATCTGGAGCGCTTCAACCCCGCCTGGCAGAGCGCCTTGCCCCAGATCGACCGGCCCCGCTTCATCGAGGCGCACCGGCTCGCCCCCTTCAAGCCGCGCGGCACCGATGTGAGCGTGGTGCTGGACCTGATGATCCACGACCTCGACTTGATCCTCTCGCTGTCCGAGGCGGCGGTGACCGAGGTGCGGGCGAGCGGCACCGCCGTGCTCACCGAGGGCATCGACATCGGCAACGCCCGCATCGAGTTCGCCAACGGCTGTGTGGCCAACCTCACCGCCAGCCGGGTGAGCACCGGCACGCTGCGCAAGATGCGGCTGTTCCTCAGGGACCGCTACCTCGCCGTGGATTTCGGCGCACGCACCGTCGGCCTGGCCCGGCGCGGCACCGACGCGCAACAGCCCATCGTCATGGACGCCTTGCCGGTGCCGGCGGGCGACGCCCTGGAGGCCGAGATCGCCGCCTTTGCCGCGGCCGTGCGGACCGACACCCCCGTACCGGTCAGCGGCGAGGACGGCCGACGCTCGCTCGCCCTGGCG
>JANWZL010000090.1 GCA_025054655.1 Thiobacillaceae bacterium
AGCAGGGCGATCTCGTGCAGCAGACCAGCCAGGTCCTGCAGTGCGGCATCGAACGACAGGCTGCGCTCGGCGAGGTTCTCCGCCTCGCGCAGCAGACGCGGCCCATCGCCCGCCGCGAGGGCCTCGAGCAGGGGCAGGAGATAGGCGCGGTCGATCACCCCCAGCATGGCGGCCACCTCTGCCGCGCTCACCCGGCCGGCACCATAGGCGATGGCCTGGTCGGTGAGCGACAGCGCATCGCGCACGCTGCCGGCGGCGGCGCGCGCGAGCAGCTCGAGTGCAGCCGGCTCGTATTGCACCGCCTCGGCCGCCAGCACCCGCCCGAGGTGCTCGGCGATGCGTGCGGCCGGCAGCTGTTTGAGGTTGAACTGCAGGCAGCGCGAGAGCACCGTCACCGGCACCTTCTGCGGGTCGGTGGTGGCGAGCACGAATACCACGTGCGCCGGCGGCTCCTCCAGCGTCTTCAACATGGCGTTGAAGGCGCTCTTGGACAGCATGTGCACCTCGTCGATGATGTACACCTTGTAGCGGCCGGCGGTGGGGGCGTACTGGGCGTTGTCCAGCACCTCGCGCATGTTGTCCACGCCGGTGTAGCTGGCGGCGTCGATCTCGATCAGATCGACGAAGCGCCCGGCCTCGATGGCCTGGCAGGCGGGGCAGACCCCGCAGGGCGTGGCGGTGGGCCCGGACTCACAGTTGAGGCACTTGGCCAGGATGCGGGCGAGCGTAGTCTTGCCCACCCCGCGCGTGCCAGTGAACAGATAGGCGTGGTGCAGCCGCCCCTGCGTGAGGGCATTGGCGAGCGCCCGCACCACGTGCTCCTGACCGACCATCTCGGCGAAGCTACGCGGGCGCCATTTGCGGGCGAGGGCCATGACTGAGGACGGAGGACAGAAGACGGATCGCTAAGGACAGAGGACAGACGACGAAGGACTGTGAGTTCGACGCGAACAGACGGCAACGCCTTGCCGCTTGGCCGGGCAGGGGCGAGGACAGACAGTCGTCTGTCCTCAGTCCTCAGTCATCGGCCTGCAGTCTTCAGTCCTCAATCCTCTGTCTTCAGGTGGCGAGCCCGACCCCCGGCACTGGCATCCACCGCTATGGCTGCTTCCTTCCGGACCTGACCAGGTTCACGGCTTAGCCATGCGGGGAGACCCGCCACGACCGCATTCTACCACCGCGGCGGCAGCCCGGATGGAACGCAGCGCGATCCGAGCTTACGGGGTGTCGTTATCCCGGATTCCGGCCCTGAGGGCCGATATCCGGGTTAACGGTGCAAGGGCGGAGGCGGGGCGGCGTTGCACGCTGGGCAAACCGCCGCGACGGGTCTGCGTTGGCAGCGGCTTGCTGGGCGAAGCCACCCGACCGTAGGGGTGCCCGGAGGGAGCGCGATCCGGGCATCGGATCACAGTACGGCCGCCGGTGAGGGTCAGGCTCAGGGGTCCTCACGCTCCTCCACCGTGCGCCGCCGGCGCACCGCCTCGGCCAGCTCCTCCAACAGCGGCACGGTCTGATCCCAGCCCAGGCAGGCGTCGGTGATGGACACACCATAGGCGAGCGGCTGGCCGGGGCAGAGGTCCTGGCGGCCGGGGTGCAGATGGCTCTCCATCATCGCGCCGATGATGCGTGTGTCGCCACGGGCGATCTGGGCGGCTACATCGTGGCAGACCTCGATCTGGCGCTCGTACTGTTTGTTCGAGTTGGCGTGCGAGAAGTCGATCATCACCTGCTGCCGCAACCCGGCCGCGGCGAGCGCCTCGCAGGCGGCATTGACACTGATGGCGTCGTAGTTGGGGCTGCGCCCGCCGCGCAGGATCACGTGGCAGTCCTCGTTGCCGGCGGTCTTGAACACCGCTACATGGCCGGACTTGGTGATGGAGATGAAGTGGTGCCGGGCGGCCGCGGCCTTGATCGCGTCCACCGCGATCTTCAGGTTGCCGTCGGTGCCGTTCTTGAAGCCCACCGGGCAGGACAGGCCCGAGGCCAGCTGCCGGTGCGACTGGCTTTCGGTGGTGCGCGCGCCGATGGCCCCCCAGGCGATCAGGTCGGCGATGTACTGCGGCGAGATCAGGTCCAGGAACTCGGTGCCGCAGGGCAGCCCCAGCTCGTTGATGTCCAGCAGCAGCTTGCGCGCCAGACGCAGGCCCTCGTTGATGTCGAAGCTTTCGTCGAGGTGCGGGTCGTTGATCAGCCCCTTCCAGCCTACGGTGGTGCGCGGTTTCTCGAAATACACGCGCATGACGACCACCAGGTCGTGCCGGTGGCGGTCGGCCTCGCCCTTGAGCCGCCGCGCGTAGTCGAGCGCCGCGGACGGATCGTGGATCGAGCAGGGCCCCACCACGACCAGCAGGCGGTCGTCCGCCCCACGCAGGATGTCGTGGATGGCCCGGCGCGCCTCGAAGGTGGTCTTCAGCGCCCGTTCGCTCGCCTTGTGCTCGCGCATGATCTGCATGGGTGCGAGCAGCTCGTCGCCTTGTTCGATGCGGGTGTCGTCGGTGCGGTAAGTGGTCATGATCTGCTCCTCGTAGCCAGGCCCTGGAAGCAAAAAACCGCCAGGGTCGCTGGCGGTTTTCGCTCGGCTCGGGCCTGCTCAGTCAGGCACCCGCGCTTGCGCCTCCCGCCCGCGAGGGCCGGAAGAAGCCGAAGCCAAAAAATCGAACACGTCGCATGCGCACGATCCTAGCAGACTCGGTCCAGATCGATCAAGCCTGGGCATAGCGCCGCAACAACCAGGAAAACTGGCTGAGCGCCTCGATGCCGCTTGTTTCGGCCCTGGCGCACCAATCGCGCAGCTGCTGCACCAGCTGCTCGCGCGTGGCGGTGGAGCGGCCCCACAGGGCGGCCAGTTCCTGCCGCATCCGGTAAATGGTCTCGATCCGCGGACTCGCCACCAGCAGCTTCTGCAGCAGTGTGCGCTCGGACTCTTTGAGCAGCTTCTGATCGCGTCCCAACCAGTGGCGCAGTTGCCGGGCGCTGACGTGGGCCAGGTCGGGCAGGCTGGCACTCAGCCGGTCCAGTTCGCTCTTCAGCACCCCGTGCATGGAGCGCACATAGCGCGACAGGACGTCGTAGCGGTGGGTGACGATGGCCGCCAGCAGCTCGGCATCGGGGAAGTGCTTGATCTCGCCCCACACCACCCTGGGTGCGGTCTTTTTCACCTGCGCCAGACCGCACCAGGACAGCAGGCGGATGTAGAGCCAGCCGATGTCGAATTCATACCAGCGCGACGACAGCTTGGCCGAGCTGGCGTAGGCGTGATGATTGTTGTGCAGCTCCTCGCCACCGATTAGGATGCCCCAGGGGAAGATGTTGCTGCTGGCGTCCTCGGTGGCGTAGTTGCGATAACCCCAGTAGTGGCCCAGGCCGTTGATGACCCCGGCGGCGAAGAACGGGATCCACAGCATCTGCACCGCCCAGATGGTGATGCCTATGGGCCCGAACAGCACTACGTCGATGACGAACATGAGGCCTATGCCGAGGAAATTGTGCGGGGTGTATAGCCGCCGCTCGATCCAGTCGTCCGGCGTGCCGTGGCCGTAGCGCTCGATGGTGTCGCGGTCCTGGGCGGCCAGCCGATAGAGCTCCGCGCCCTGCCACAGCACCTTGCGTATGCCCAGCACCTGGGGGCTGTGCGGATCCTCGGGGGTTTCACACTTGGCATGGTGTTTGCGGTGGATGGCCACCCACTGCCGGGTGACCATGCCGGTGGTCAGCCACAGCCAGAAACGGAACAGGTGGCTCACCGCCGGGTGCAGCTCCAGCGCGCGATGCGCCTGGGCGCGGTGCAGGAAGATGGTGACGGAAGCGATGGTGAGATGGGTCAGGGCGAGGGTGACGAGGACGTAGCCCCACCAGGGTAGATCGATCAGGCCGGAGAACATCAACAGGTGCTGCCTTGGAAAGATGCAGGAATGGCCATTGTAGCCCCATCCCCAGGCGCGTCAAGGAAAATCGGTCAGCAGGCAGCGGTCAGCCCGGCTTTGCCGGGACCACCTGCACCTTTACCCCCGACCCCGCCGCGGCAAGGGCTGGGGTCACATGCGGGGCGATGGTCTGCAACAGTTGCGCGAAGACCTTGGGCGTGCCGGCCACCACGTTGCCGCTGCGCAAATAGTGTTCCTCGCCGCTGAAATCGCTCACCAGGCCACCAGCCTCCTGGATGAGCAGGCAGCCGGCGGCGATGTCCCATAGGTTGAGCCCGATCTCGAAAAAGCCATCCAGCCGCCCGGCCGCCACCCAGGCCAGGTCCAGCGCGGCCGAACCCGGCCGGCGCAGCCCTGCCGTGTTCTGTACCAGGCTGCGGAACATGCCCAGATAGGCGTCCAGATGAGTGAAGTCGCGGAAAGGGAAGCCCGTGCCGATCAGGGCGGTTTTCAGTTTGTCGCGCTTGGACACACGGATGCGGCGGTCGTTCAGATAGGCCCCCCGGCCACGGCTGGCGGTGAACAGCTCGTTGCGCGTGACGTCATAGACCACCGCATGGGTGAGCACGCCGCGGTGCAGCAGGGCGATGGACACCGCATACTGGGGGAAACCATGCAGGAAATTGGTGGTGCCGTCCAATGGGTCGATCACCCACTGGTACTCGCTCTCCCCGGACACGCCGCTCTCCTCGGCTAGAATGGCGTGTTTGGGATAGGCGGTGAGCAGCGTCTCGATGATGGCCTGCTCGGCGGCATGATCGACCTCGCTGACGAAATCGTTCTCGCGTTTGGCGCGCACGCTGAGCAGATCGAGGTCGAGGCTGGCGCGATTGATGATGGCGCCGGCGCGCCGGGCGGCCTTGACCGCCGTGTTGAGCATGGGATGCATGGGTAAAGATCGCAGCGTAGAAGAAGCAAATTTTAACGCGAAGTCGGCCTCGGCCCTGGAACGGGTGCGCATCGTGCTGGTGGAGACCAGCCATCCGGGCAACCTGGGCGCGGCGGCGCGGGCGATGAAGACCATGGGCCTCAAGCACCTGTACCTGGTCGCCCCGCGCTGCGCCATCGACGAGGAGGCGCGCGCCCGCGCCTCGCGGGCGGTGGACGTGCTGGAGGCGGCCGTGATCTGCGACGACCTGGGCCCTGCCCTGGCCGATTGTGTGCTCACCGCCGCCACCACCAGCCGCCGGCGCGACCTGCCCCATCCCGCCTATACCCCCCGCCAGGCCGCGCCCGCGTTGCTCGCCGCCGCGCAGGAGGGGCCGGTGGCCCTGGTGTTCGGCTCAGAGACCTTCGGGCTCACCAATGAGCAGCTCGCCAAGTGCCGCTGGCTTATCAACATCCCCACCAACCCCGACTACGGCTCGCTCAACCTGGCCGCCGCCGTGCAGGTGCTGGCCTACGAGCTGCGCTGCACGCTCGACGACCGGGTGTTGCCGCTGCCGCGCTTCGATGCGGCCTCACACGCCGAGATCGAGGCCCTACTCGCCGAGCTGGAGCACACCCTGACGGCCATCGGCTTCCTCGACCCACGCCACCCCAAGCGACTCATGCCACGGCTGCGCCGCTTTTTCGCCCGCGCCGGTCTGGAGCGCGAGGAGGTGGCCATCTGGCGAGGCATCCTCAACGCCCTGGGCCGGCCGCGGGAGGATTGACCGCCGACGCCCGTTGGCTACAAGGGGTGATCTTGCCCTGGACAACTCGCGCATCATGTCCCAGCGCCGGCCACCACACCCTGCCTCGATGGCGGTGTACAAGCAGGTGCGCAAGCTGAGCTGCCAGGTGCGCATCGAGGGAATCGGAGACATACGGCAGCGTACCCTCACCGCCGCACTCGACATCCCACCGCAGCTGATGGGGATGCTGTTGGTGCAGAGGCCTCGCCTATAGTCGAGCGCGCGCAGCAAACCGACGACCATGAATATCAGTTCTTCGGCCCGGATTTACTCGATAAGGTCGTGTGGCGCGCCGAACCCCACGTGCCCTTTAGCCGCCCGTCTTCAGGTCATTGAAGACCTCTGTCCAGAGCTTGGCGCCTTCGGTGTTCTCGGGCCACAGGCCCAGGATGTCGCGTGGCGCCAAGTCCTTTGAGCACCGCCATGTGCTGCGCGGACGCATGACGCGCCAACTCACCCCCGAGCAGATGCTGCAAGCCAGCGACGACGAATGGTTCGCACAGCTGCAAAGGCCGTGATGCATCCAGCCCGGCCAGTTCAACTGGAATGCCCTCAGCAGGCGTGACAAACGGCCACCTGCTGCAATCCGGCGATGTTCGCAGTGAGTCGCCACCGCCACCGGCGTTGCGCAGCGCAACCGACCGCCGCTAAAGCCGTGTCAGCAAAGGAAGTGGCAGCGAGATCGCCCGTGTGGCCGGCCTGTGAACGCCAGCCAGTAACACCAGTCAGCATTGGTGCTGCAGGCGGGCGTAAGAAAGCCCGATACGGGTTCGGGCTTTAGGGCTTGGTGGCCAGGGGCAGAATCGAACTGCCGACACCATGATTTTCAGTCATGTGCTCTACCAACTGAGCTACCTGGCCGGCAGAGACGGCAACTTTATCATGAGCCCTAGCTTCCCGTCGAGATGGGGCGGAGCGGTTCACTCGAACTCCATGGCGCGAAAGACGCGGCCGGCATTGAGGCGGGCGAGTTCCTCGGAGGTGTGCAGGTGCATGTAGTCGGACTGGTCGATCTTGTAGGCGTCGTCCAGGCTGCCGCCGCGGGCGAGGACTTCGGCCACGCGGGCGCGCAGGTCTCTCAGGTAGTCGCGCGTCCAGCGGCGCACGGTGGCCATGTCGGTGGGGCCGCCGTGGCCGGGGATGACGATGTCGGCACCCAGTTTCTCGAATTCGTCCCAGATGCGCAGCCAGCGGGCGGTGTCGGTGTCCTCGAACACGGGCAGCATGCGCACGTGGAAGGCGGTGTCGCCGGAGATCACAAGCTTCTTGTCCGGCAGCCAGACCATGGTGTCGCCGTGGTGGTGGGCGTTGCCCAGGTGTAGGACCTCGATGCGCCAGCCGCCCATGGACAGGTCGAGGCGGTCCTCATAGACGATGTCGGGCTTGGACAACTCGGTGCGGAAGGCCTTGTCGCGCAGTCGGCGGCGGGCGTTGTCCAGGATCTCGTGGCCGTTCTTCTCGATGTAGGCGGCGGCGTCGCGGTGGGCGATGACCTTGGCGCCCTGCGCCTGCCAGTAGCTCATGCCCAGCATGGCATGGCCCTGCCCGTTTTCCAGCACGACGTATTTGACCGGTCGGTCGGTGATGCGCTTGATCTCGTCGTGCAGGCTGGCGGCAAGCAGCCAGGAGTCGCCGGCGTTGACGACGATGACGCCGGCATCGGTGACGATGAAGGAGAGGTTGTTGTTGTGGCCGGAGTTGTCGTAGGTGCCGGGGGCGGTGGCGCCGATGGCTGACCACACGCCGGGGATGACCTGCTGCGGGCGGGCGTAGAGGAAGCTCGTCAGATCGCGGTCGGGCAGCCGCACGGGATAACCCTGCGCACGCCATTTGAAGTAGCCGTCGGCGAGGTTGTAGACCTCGCGGTAACCCATGCGCTGCAGGGTGTCGGCCGCCAGGGGGCTGCGCTGGTTCACACCGCAATAGACGACGATGGGGGTGTTCTTGTCCGGGATCAGGTCTTCGACCTGGAACTCCAGCCAGCCGCGGGTGATGTTGTGGAAATAGGCGTGGTCGATGTGGCCGCCCAGCAGGTTGAGCTCGGCCGGGGTGCGCACGTCGATCACCACGGTGTGGGGTCGGTTGACGAGCAGGGCGTGGAGCTGTTCGGAGTCGATGTTGACGATGCGGCGGTTGACCTCTTCGAGCAGCGCCCGCGCGTAGGGTGGCACCGGCGGCGGCTCGGGCACGAGGAAGCTGCCGCCGTGCGGGGCCTGCCAGAAGGTCTGGGCCTGAGCCCAAAGAACGTGCACAGCGATCAGCAGGGCGGACAGCCGGCGCCAAACCCTAGCGGCCAAGGGTTCATGCGGTGATGCGGGGCAAGTCCAGTTTGGCATAGGCATAGTCGGTCAGTCGGGCGGCCGTTTGTGTCAGCATTTCGGCCTTGGCCGCCAGGGTGTTGACGAAGGCGGTCTTGGCGCCATCGTCCAGGTCGTCGTCGTGTGCGGCCTGATTGCGCAGCGCACGCAGCGCCCGCCAGTCATCGGCGCTGTCCAGCACGCCGAGCTTTTCCATGCGGCTGAGGACGTCGTTCATGTCGGTGGCGGGCTCGCCCGACAGCAGGACCACCTCGCGCATCGCATGGCCCAACAGATCCTGCAGCTTGCCGAAACGCTCGATGAGGGCGGAGACCGACTCGAGCGGCTCCGGCGGCAGGCGGTCGATGCTCGAAAGCGGATAGGGCAGGCGGTTGCGGCTGTAGTGCAACAGCTCGCGCAAACGATCGATGGCGGCGAGCTTGCGGGCGAGCAGGCGCCGCCGTTGTTCAAGCAGCTCGGTCATGGAGGAGGACGCCGCTCAAGCGGGCGATGCGGTGTATAGGGCGTTCCGGCGCATCGGGCGCGGCGAACACCAGGTCCACCTTGAGGCCCAGGCGCTGTTCCAGCTCGGCCTTCAGTTGCGCCTGCAGCCAGGGGTCGGGCCAGCGCGCGGTCTCGATCAGCAGGTCGATGTCGCCCCCCTTGGCCGCATCGTCCACGCGCGAGCCGAACAGCCACACGCGCGCGTCAGCGCCCAGCCGCCGGTGGGCGGCCGCGAGGATGATGGCAGTCTGCTCGGGACTGAGGCGCATGCGCGCAACCCTAGCATGGCCGCGCGGGCACTGTCAGCCGTTCATTCGTCCCAGCGGGCGTCGCGCACCTCCACCCAGCCCTCGCGCACGCGCACGGGCAGGCTGGCCACGTCAGTGTAGGCCGGCGGGGCGGTCACCTTGCCGGTGCGCAGGTCGAAACGGGCGCCGTGGCGGGGGCAGACGATCTCGCAGCCGGCGAGCTCGCCGCTGGCCAGCTCGCCGCCGTCGTGGGTGCAGACGTCCTCGATGGCATACAGCCCCTCGGGCAGGTGGAACACCGCCACGGCCACACCATCCACGTCCACCACACGACGGCTGCCCACCGGGAAATCGGCCAGGGGGACGACACGGGTCCAGTCGGCCATGGCGACCTCAATAGAACAGCCCCAGCTGCAGCCGGGCCGCCTCGCTCGCCCGCGCCGGGGTCCAGGGTGGGTCCCATGTCAGCTCCACCCGGCACACCCGCACCCCTTCGACCGCCTCGACCGCACGTGCGACTTGAGCCGGGAAGGTCTGCGCCACCGGGCAGCCGGGGGCGGTGAGGGTCATACGGATGTCCACCTCGCCTTGGGGGTCGATGGCGAGGTCGTAAATGAGGCCCAGGTCGTAGATGTTGACCGGTAGCTCGGGGTCATAGACCGTGCGCAGGGCGGCGATCACCCGCTCGCGCAGGTCGTCGTCCGGGCCAGGGGCGGCCGCGGCGGGCGCTGCGCCGGAGCCGCACGCGTACGGCGCGGGGGACTCGGGCGGGGAGGGCGCGGCGGCATGCCGCAGCCAGGCGAACAGGTTCATGAGGCGACCTTGTCATGCGGTTGCGGACAGTAGGGGATGGGGTCTTCGGTGGTGACGGTCTCCTGCCGGTTTTCCAGCGCGGCGAGCAGGGTGTGCCAGGCCAGCGTGGCGCATTTGACGCGCATGGGGTATTCCTTCACCCCGGCGAGCACCCTGAGCTTGCCCACGCCCTCGGCCGGCGCGTCCTCCACCAGCATGCCGTGCACGCGGCGGAACAGCTCCAACACCTCCTCCACCCGCCGGCCCTGGATGGCCTCCATCATCATCGAGGCGGAGGCGACCGACACCGCGCAACCGGCGCCCTCGAAACCGGCCGCCTCGATCACCCCGTCGCGCACCTTGAGATGGACGATGATCTCGTCGTTGCACAGAGGGTTGAAGCCGTGCGCGTGGTGGTCGGCACCGGGCGGGTTCTCCAGGTAGTGGCGCGGGTGACGGTTGTGTTCGAGGATCATCGCCTCGTACAGCTCGCGCAGATGGGCGTCCATGGTGGTGCTCATCAGTGGGCCTCCGCCAGGCTGGCCAGACGTCTCTGCACCCGCCCGGCCAGGGCGGCCTGCAGACCGGACTCGTCGATGAGCCCCAGGGCCTCGGCGGCGAAGGCATCGATAAGCAGCCGCCGCGCCGCGGGGGCGGCGATGCCGCGGGTACGCAGATAATACAGGGCGTCGTCCGCCAGCCGCCCGACCGTGGCGCCGTGGCTCGCCTGCACGCGGTCGGCATGGATCATGAGCTGGGGCTTGGCGTCGATCTCGGCCTGCGGCGACAGCAGCAGGTTGCGGCTGTCCTGGCGTGCATCGGCCCCGTCGGCGCCGGTACGAATGACGACCTGGGCGTCGAACACACCGCGGCCGCGCCCGCTGGCGATGCCACGGTAGCGGGTGCGGCTGGTGGTGTCGCCCACGGCGTGTTCGACCCGCAGATGGTGGTCGCAATGGCGGCGGCCGTCGGCCAGGAACAGCCCGTCGAGCCGGGCAATGGCGCCTGCGCCGGCTAGGCGCAAGTGCAGCTCGTGCCGGCATACCCGCCCACCCAGGCCGAGGTCGAGCAGGGCGTAGCGGCTGCGCTCGGCCAGGATGACGGCGGTGAGTCCGGTGTGGGTGGCGGCCGTGGATTCGTCGGTCAGACGCAGGTGGATGAGGTTCGCGCCCGCGGCCAGTTCGATCTCGGTGACCGGGTTGCGCCAGTAGCCGAGCGGGTCGCCGGCACAGGCGTAGTCCTCGACCAACACCGCCTGCGCCCCCTCACCGAGACGCACACGGGTGCGCGGGTGCAGCATGGCGTCGGCCTCCGGCGCCTGGAAGCTCAGCAGCAGCGGTTCGGCGAGGTGCTGACCGGGCGCCAGTTCGATCAGGGCGCCCTCGCGCCACAGCGCCGCGTTGAGCCGCTCCAGGGCCGTGCGGGGGGCCAGTGCCGGCAGCGCACCGAGGTCTTCCTCGTGCAGCGGACGCAGACAGCGGATAAGTCCTGGCGTCTGTGGCGCCAGGCCAGACGCGGCCGGGTGCAGGGCCTGGCGGGCGAGGTGCTCCAGGCTGGTGTAGCGCCATTCCTCCAGGCGTTTGTGCGGTAGCCCCAGGGCGAGCCAGGCCTGCCAGGCGGCTAGGCGTGCTGCGCTCAGGCGCTGGGGCGCGGGCAGTTCGGTCCAGGCTGCGGGGATCATGGCTGCACCTCCGCAGTGCTGGTCCGGGCGGTGAGCCAGCCATAGCCCTGCGCCTCGAGTTCTAGCGCCAGCTCGCGCCCACCGCTGGCGGCGATGCGGCCGTCGGCCAGCACGTGCACGTAATCCGGCTCGACGTGGTCGAGCAGGCGCTGGTAGTGGGTGATGAGCAGGATGGCGCGCTCGGGCGAGCGCAGCGCGTTGACCCCGCGGGCGACGATCTTCAGCGCATCGATGTCCAGCCCCGAGTCGGTCTCGTCGAGCACCGCGAGCCTGGGCTTGAGCATGAGCATGTGCAGGATCTCGTTGCGTTTCTTCTCGCCGCCGGAAAAGCCCTCGTTCACTCCGCGATAGAGCATGGCCTCGTCCATCTCCAGCAGTTTGAGGGCGCTCTTCACCTCCTCCAGGAAGTCGAAGGCGTCCAGCTCCGGTTCACCGCGGTGACGGCGCAAGGCGTTGACCGCCTCCTTCATCAGCTGCACATTGGCCACGCCGGGGATCTCCACCGGGTATTGGAAGCCGAGGAATAGCCCCGCCCACACCCGCTCCTCCGGCGCGAGCGCGAGCAGGTCGCGCCCCTGCCAGCTGACCGAACCGGCGGTGACGGTGTAAGCCTCATGCCCGGCCAGCACCTGCGCGAGCGTGCTCTTGCCGGAGCCGTTGGGCCCCATGATGGCGTGCACCTCGCCCGGCCGGACGACGAGGCTGATGCCTTTCAGTATTGGCTTGTCGCCGATGGCGACGTGCAAGTCCCTGATCTCCAGCATGATGCTCTCCTCTGATTGCTGATCCCTGTCAACCGACCGCCCCCTCCAGGCTCACGGCGAGCAGCTTCTGCGCCTCGACCGCGAACTCCATGGGTAGCTCCTTGAACACCGCCTTGCAGAAGCCGTTGACGATCATGTTCACGGCATCCTCCTCAGTGAGCCCGCGCGCACGCAGATAGAACAGCTGCGCCTCGCTCACCCGGCTGGTGGTGGCCTCGTGCTCGACCTGGGCGGTGGGGTTCTTCACCTCGATGTAGGGGAAGGTATGCGCGGCGCAATGCGGTCCCATGAGCAGTGAGTCGCACTGGGTGTGGTTGCGCGCCCCTTCCGCTCCCTCCAGGATGCGCACCAGTCCCCGGTAGGCGTTGTGCCCATGCCCGGCGGAGATGCCCTTGGAGACGATGGTGGAGCGGGTGCGGCGGCCGATGTGAATCATCTTCGTGCCGGTGTCGGCTTGCTGCCGCCCGCGGGTGACCGCCACCGAATAGAACTCGCCCACCGAGTCGTCGCCGCGCAGGATGCAGCTGGGGTACTTCCAGGTGATGGCCGAGCCGGTCTCCACCTGGGTCCAGGAGATGCGCGCGCGCGCCCCGCGGCACTCGCCGCGTTTGGTGACGAAGTTGTAGATGCCGCCGCGGCCCTCCTCGTCGCCGGGGTACCAGTTCTGCACCGTGGAATACTTGATGTGAGCGTCGTCCAGGGCGACGAGCTCCACCACCGCGGCGTGCAGTTGGTTCTCATCGCGGCTAGGCGCGGTGCAGCCCTCCAGATAGCTCACGTAAGAGCCCTCGTCGGCGATGATCAGGGTGCGCTCGAACTGGCCGGTCATGCGCGCGTTGATGCGGAAATAGGTCGATAGCTCCATCGGGCAGCGCACCCCCTTGGGCACATAGACGAAGGAGCCGTCGGAGAACACGGCGGAGTTGAGGGCGGCGAAGTAGTTGTCGGTGTATGGCACCACGCTGCCCAGGTATTGCCGCACCAGCTCGGGGTGCTCGCGCACCGCCTCGGAAAATGAGCAGAAGATGATGCCCAGCTTTTCCAACCGGGCCTTGAAGGTGGTGGCCACCGACACCGAGTCGAATACCGCGTCCACCGCCACGCCGGCGAGTGCGGCCCGCTCCTGCAGCGGGATGCCCAGCTTCTCATAGGTCTGCAGCAGCTTGGGATCGACCTCCTCCAGGCTCTGCGGGCGTTTGGCCATCTTCGGCGCGGCGTAGTAATGGATGGCCTGGTAGTCGATGGGCGGGTAGTGCACGCTCGCCCACTTCGGCTCGGAAAGGGTCAGCCAGTGCCGATAGGCGGCCAGCCGCCACTCGAGCAGCCAGTCCGGTTCGTCCTTCTTGGCCGAGATCAAGCGGATGACGTCCTCATTGAGGCCGGCCGGGGCCAGCTCCTGTTCGATGTCGGTGGTGAAACCCCAGCGGTACTCACCGCTGAGTTGCCGTTGCAGAGTCAGATCGTCGCTGCCCATGCTCAGTCCTTTCTTGCGTGCGTCTCACGGTAGTGCAGGGGCTGTGCGCGCGGCGTGGCCATGTCGGCCAGGGTGACCGCCTCCAATGCCACCTGCACCGCCTGGTTGATCAAGCGCCAGTTGCCGCGCGTGCCGCAGCCGTGCTCTAGACCGCAACGGCCATCGCCCAGAGCGCAATCGGTCAACGCCACCGGCCCCTCGATAGCGGCGATGATGTCTGCCACCGAGATCGTCTGCGCCGGCCGCGCGAGTCCGTAGCCGCCAGCCTTGCCGCGCTGGCTGACAACTAGGCCGGCCCGGCCGAGCAGCTTGAGCAGGCGCGCCACCGTGGGCGCGGGCAGGCTCAGTTCTTGCGCCAACTGCTGGGCGCTCACGCATCTTTGCGGCTGATGCGCCAGGTGCGTCATCAGGCCAGTGGCGTAGTCGGTCATTTTGGCGATGCGCAGCACGTCAACCTCGTCTCTTATGTATATAGGATAATTTTAGTGCTAATTAGTTCACTTGCCAGCGACTCAGCCGTGCAATCCGCCACAGGCCACCCCGTGCGGTCCGCGGCGGCAGGCGTAGTCCCTTTACAGGGGGGGTGATCTTGGGGCAATCAGCGCACGACGATGAACAGCGCCCCGTCGCCCCGCCGCACGTGCAGCAGCACGCGCTCGCCCGCTTCCTTGAGGGCGGCCTCGGCCTCCTTCACCGAGCGCACGCGTTTGCGGTCGATGGACAGGATGATGTCGCCCGGACGCAAGCCGGCGCGTGCGGCCGGGCTGTCCGGATCGATCGCATAGACCTGCACCCCCTGTTCCTGGCCGGCCAGCGGATGCTGCGGGGCAATGTCGCCCAGCTGCACGCCGGCGAGGACGCGGCTGCTCCTGGGCTGGCTCTGCGGCGGTTCGGCGGCGGCCCGCTGTCGCGTGAGGGCCTCTATCCTGACGTCTACGCTATGCCGTCTGCCCTCGCGCAGCAGATCGAGCCGCGCGGTGGCGCCGCGGCGCATCATGCCGATGGCATTCCTCAGTTCACTGGCCGAACGCACCGGCTGGCCGTTGACCGCCAGCACGATGTCACCCGCCTGCACCCCAGCCTTGTCGGCCGGCGAGCCGGGCAGGACCTGGGCCACCACCGCCCCCTGGCCTTCCTTCAGATTGAAGGCCTGGGCCAGCTCCGGCGTGAGGTCCTGCACCAGCACGCCGAGTTGACCGCGCCGCACCTCGCCATGCTCGCGCAATTGCAGCATGACGTGGCGGGCCATGTTGCTGGGGATGGCGAAACCGATGCCGACGTTGCCGCCGTTGGGCCCGATGATGGCGGTGTTGATGCCGATCAGATGGCCCTCCAGGGTCACCAGCGCGCCGCCGGAGTTGCCGGGGTTGATGGAGGCGTCGGTCTGGATGAAGTTCTCATAGCCCTCGATGCCCAGGTCTGTGCGCCCCAGGGCGCTGACAATGCCATAGGTGACGGTGTGGGTGAGGCCGAAGGGGTTGCCGATCGCTACCACGAAGTCGCCCACGCGCAGCCGGTCGGAGTCCGACAGCTCGATGGCGGTGAGGTTGCTCGCGTCGATCTTCAGCAGCGCCAGATCGGTATCCGGGTCCGCCCCCACCAGCTTGGCGGTGAAGCTGCGCCGGTCGCGCAGGGTGACGGTGATCTCGTCGGCCCCCTCGACCACGTGGTGATTGGTGAGCACATAGCCCGCCTTGGCATCGACGATCACGCCCGAACCCAGGTTCTGCGCCTCGCGCGGTACCTCCGGCAGGTCGAAGAAGTGGCGGAAGAAGGGGTCGTCGAGCAAGGGGTTGCGCCGCGTGCGCACGGTGGACTGGGTGGAGATGTTCACCACCGCCGGCAACACCTTGTCCAGCATGGGGGCGAGGCTGTACTGGGTGAGCGGCGGCAGCTTGGCCGGCCCCTCGACCTGGGGCCCAGGCGGCGGCGCCACGGCCTCGGCCGGTTTCTCCTTCCGCTCGCAGGCGGTGAGGGTCAGGGTGAGGGCAATGGCCAGCAGGAGGGACGGAAGGAGACGCATAGGGCTGATGTGCGGGTCATTGTGGGCATTGTATGTACATTTTAGGGGATTAACCCGCCTGCGGGCCGTGTCCGTCGCAGCGTCACCCTCGGCAGCGAGGCTTTGCCAGACGGCCAGCGCGCGTTAGCATGCCGGTTGAGCCCTGCCGCAGCCGAGAGCGATGTCCCTGCACCGCCTGCACGCCCTGCACAACACCCTGCAGACCCTGTTGCTCATCGCCACCCTGCTCGGGATCAGCGCCTTGGCGGGTTGGTTGTTGCTGGGCCGGGATGGGTTGTGGATCGCCCTGGGCGCTGGCCTGTTCGCCCTGCTGATCGAACCCGGCGCTGCTTCCTGGCTCACCCTGCGCCTCTACCGCGCCCGGCCCATCCCTTATGAGCAGGCGCCAGGGCTGTGGCAGACGCTTGCCTGGCTTGCTGAGCGGGCGGGGCTGCCGGCCCTACCCATCCTGCACTACGTGGCGAGTCCCATGGTCAACGCCTTCGCCGTGGGCAGTCGCAAACGCTCCGCAGTGGCCCTCACCGATGGCCTGTTGCGTAGCCTGAACGAACGCGAACTCACGGGGGTGCTGGCGCACGAGGTGGCGCACATCGCCCACGGCGATCTCTACGTCATGGGCCTGGCCGATTACGTCAGCCGCCTCACCAGTCTGTTCGCCATGGCCGGCCAGCTCCTGCTGCTGCTCGCGCTGCCGGCCGCGCTGATGGACGCGGTCGAGGTCAACTGGTGGGGGCTCGTCCTGCTCGCCCTGTCGCCGCACATCGCCCTGCTGGCGCAACTGGGGCTGTCGCGGGTGCGCGAGTACGAGGCCGACCGCCGGGCGGCCCAGCTCACTGGCGACCCGCAGGGGCTCGCCCTGGCGCTCGCCCGCATCGAGCGGGTCAGCCGCTCCTGGCGCGCCTGGCTCATGCCCGGCTGGGGCAACCCGGAGCCGTCCTGGTTGCGCACCCATCCTGCCACCGAGGAGCGGGTGCGGCGCCTGCTCGCCATGGCCGCGGAGTCCTCACCGCAGCCGTATTGGAGTTGGGCCTGGTCCGGATTGGACCGGCCCGCCCTCGCTCACCTGCGGCCGCGCTGGCGCCTGCTGGGCGGCCATTGGTGGTGAACGCCGCGGCGGGCGTTGACCCGAACAGCGGCGGGCGGTCTATATTTTTCATTGGTTTCGGCCCTGATGATCGTAGATCGCATGGATCTCATCACCGCCATCCGCACACAGATCGAGGCCGTGCGCCTGCCCGTGTACGCAGTGACCCTGACGGCGCTGACGCATCCGCACACGCCGGTGCTGTTGCAGTTGCACTGGCACGGCTTCCGCTGCGAGCCGGCCGCCGCCGGCCGGCGCTCTCTGCACCCGGTGCCCAGCAGCCTGCTGCAGCTCAACGAGGCCTGGCGCAGCTTGCAGGAGCTGGAACAATCCCTGCTAGAGGCGGCCTGGCAGCTGGGCGCCTGGGACCTACAGCGCTCCATCCGCCGCGCCTGCAACGATGTGGCCGCCAGCGCGCGCGAGGCGGTCGAATGCGCGCAGGCCTTCGGATCCAACCCCTTCGCGCCACTGGACGAGGCGCTCACCCTGGCCGAGGCCCCCGACCGGCTGGAACTGATGCAGCTGGCGGCGCACAAGGGCTATGTGCGCTGGCTGTTCCGGCCGGTGCGCGGCGGCATCTGGCGCGCCACCGCCGAGGACGAGACGCTCGACGCCGAGGGTGGCCGCGCCCCGCCCTGTCCGGTGCGCGCCGAGCCCATGCTGCTGGGGCGCAACCGCGGCCGCATCTACCGCCTGGGGCGGCTAACCCGCCTGATCGTGCCTACCCCCTCTTGAAACCGCCGCCGCCGCCCCTATCTTGCGCAGCGCCGGCGGACCGTCTGGGCCAGCCGGCCCCGCTAGTGTGGTATCGCGAAGAGGAGAGTCTGCCTTATGCAAATTCGTCCTTTGCACGACCGCATCATCGTCAAACGGCTGGAGGCCGAGCGCAAGACCGCCTCTGGCATCGTCATCCCCGACACCGCAGCGGAGAAGCCCGAGCAGGGCGAGGTGATCGCCGTCGGCCCGGGTCGGCTGGATGACCGGGGTAAACGCGTCCCCATGGAGGTGAAGGTCGGCGACCGCGTACTGTTCGGCAAGTATGCCGGGCAGACCGTCAAGGTCGGTGGTGAGGAGCTGCTGGTCATGCGCGAGGAAGACGTCATGGCCATCCTCGCCCCCGAAGCCGAGGCCATGAAGAAGGCTGCCTGATCAGACGCTAGAGGACTTTTAGGGAGTAACGTTCGATATGGCTGCGAAGATCGTCCAATTCCACGACGCTGCCCGCGAGCGCATGGTGCGCGGGGTCAACATCCTGGCCAACGCGGTCAAGGTCACCCTGGGGCCGAAGGGCCGCAACGTGGTGATCGACCGCTCGTTCGGGGCGCCGCTGATCACCAAGGACGGGGTGACGGTGGCCAAGGAGATCGAACTCAAGGACAAGTTCGAGAACATGGGCGCGCAGATGGTCAAGGAGGTCGCCTCCAAGACCGCCGATGTGGCCGGTGACGGCACCACCACCGCCACCGTGCTGGCCCAGGCCATCGTGCAGGAGGGCATGAAGTACGTGGCCGCGGGCATGAACCCGATGGACCTCAAGCGCGGCATCGACAAGGCGGTGCACGCGGTGGTGGACGAGCTGAAGAAGATCTCCAAGCCCTGCACCACGAGCAAGGAGATCGCCCAGGTGGCCACCATCTCCGCCAACGCCGACACCGACATCGGCGAGACCATCGCCCGCGCCATGGACAAGGTCGGCAAGGAGGGGGTGATCACCATCGAAGAGGGCAAGTCCCTGGAGAACGAGCTGGAGGTGGTCGAGGGCATGCAGTTCGACCGCGGCTATCTCTCGCCCTACTTCATCAACGACCCCGACAAGCAGATGTGCGTCCTAGAGGACCCGTACATCCTGCTGCACGACAAGAAGATCTCCAGCATCCGCGACCTGTTGCCCGTGCTGGAGGCGGTGGCCAAGGCCGGCAAACCCTTGCTCATCATCGCCGAAGACGTCGAGGGCGAGGCCCTAGCCACCCTGGTGGTCAACAGCATCCGCGGTATCCTCAAGACCTGCGCGGTCAAGGCCCCCGGCTTCGGCGACCGCAGGAAGGCCATGCTGGAGGACATGGCCATCCTCACCGGCGGTGTGGTGGTCTCGGAGGAGACCGGCATGAAGCTGGAGAAGGTCGGCCTCGAGGACCTGGGCCGCGCCAAGCGGGTGGAGGTACACAAGGAGACCACCACCATCATCGACGGCGCCGGTGAGAAGTCGCGCATCCAGGCCCGCATCAAGGCCATCCAGCAGCAGATCGAGGAGGCCACCTCCGACTACGACAAAGAGAAGCTGCAGGAGCGCATGGCCAAGCTCGCCGGCGGTGTGGCGGTGATCAAGGTGGGCGCGGCCACCGAGGTCGAGATGAAGGAGAAGAAGGCCCGTGTGGACGACGCCTTGCACGCCACCCGTGCGGCGGTGGAAGAGGGCATCGTGCCGGGCGGCGGTGTGGCCCTGTTGCGCGCGCGCGCCGCGATCAAGGAGCTTAAGGGCGACAACCACGACCAGGACGCCGGCATCAAGATCGTCATGCGCGCCATCGAAGAGCCGCTGCGGGCCATCGCCGCCAACGCCGGCGAGGAGCCGTCGGTGATCCTGTCCCGCGTGCTGGAGGGCAGCGGCAACTTCGGCTGGAACGCCGCTACCGGCGAGTTCGGCGATCTCGTGGTCATGGGCGTGATCGACCCGACCAAGGTCACCCGCACCGCGCTGCAGAACGCCGCGTCGGTGGCCGGGCTGATCCTTACCACCGACGCCACGGTGGCCGAGCTGCCCAAGGAGGAGAAGGCCACCGCCCCGGCCAGCGCTGACATGGACTACTGATCGCCGCGCGCAGCGGCCCTGCAGCCAAAGCCCGCCGCAAGGCGGGCTTTTTCACATGCGCTGCAGCCACTGGGTTTGCGCAGCCGGGACCGTACAGCGGTTCATCCCATAAAAAACCGCCAATCCACCCATACCGTACCGCGTTGGCAAGCCCGCAGAACCACAGGCCGGGAGCCCACCCAAGCACCCTTGAACCCGGATGACGTTTCGATTCATCCGGACGACGGCGATCTATTCGCACACTAACCGCAGCGGACTCACGGCGAGCTTTTTTCCTCAACCCACCTGGTGACCGATCATCGGACCCTTAACCGAGCCCGTTGCCAGATCAGGCGGCCGTCGCGCCACACGGCGAGGATACGGTGATAGGGGATATCCACAAGACGGCCGTCACGGTCCTGCACCTGCAGGGCGAGGCGATCGTGCCCCAGGACCTGTGCGAGGGCCACATGTTGGATACGCCGGCTGACACGGTCCCAATAACCGAGCACATAATCCCCACGCCGCCAGAGCGGATCCCAGCGGATGCGCTGGAGCAACTCGTGTATGGGTGGCTGGCGTTGAGCCCTGATTGCCGTCATGATTTGGGGATCAAATCCTCGGGACCCTGTCATGCCTGCGCAGCCCATTGATTATGGTCGGGGCATCCATGTCCTCGACACCCATTACCTGCGACCCGGTCTGGCCGCGGTCCACCTGATCGTCGAGCGCGGTCGCGCGGCGGTCATCGACACCGGCACGCAGCACAGCGTCGCTACGATTCTACAGGCCCTCGGCGCGCTGGGGATCGCCCCGGCGGCGGTCGATTACGTCCTGCTCACCCACGTGCACCTGGACCATGCCGGTGCGGCCGGGGCGCTTATGCGCGCCTTGCCCGCGGCGCGCCTGGTGGTGCACCCGCGCGGGGCGCGGCACATGATCGATCCGGCCAAACTGGTGGCAGGGGCGACGGCCGTGTATGGCGAGGCTCGCTTTCGCGCCCTATATGGCGAGATCGTGCCGGTGCCGGCCGAGCGCGTGCAGGAGGCGGACGATGGCCAGGTGGTCGAACTGCACGGCCGGCCGCTGATCTGCTACGACGCCCCCGGTCACGCCCGCCATCACCTAGTGTTCCACGATCCAGCCAGCGGCGGGGTGTTCACCGGCGACGCCTTCGGTCTGTTC
>JANWZL010000008.1 GCA_025054655.1 Thiobacillaceae bacterium
TTGCACCAGCGCGTGCCGGTGATCCTGGGCTCGCGGAACGAGGTAGAGGTGGTGGTCGATTACCACCGGCAGGGCTGAAACGCACCAACGCACAAGGCGGCCTGGGCCGCCTTGTGCGTAGCGCCGACGACTTTGGCTCAGGTGTGCAGGCTGTTGAGGTAGAACTTCACCTCGGCGGCGTTCCACTGGTTGGTGCTGGTGACCTGGTAGAGGCCACCGCTCACCACTACGGCGTTGAACATCTCCACCACCTGCTGGATGGAGATGGGGAAGTTGGTGGGATAGCCTGTCAGGGCGTTCATGGCGGCGGTGATGGCCTCCTGCCCCAGACCGATGTCCGAATTAAATCCCGGCTTGGCTTCCAGTACCCAGCCAGCTACACAGACCCCTGTGGTCTCGTTGACGTTGCAGCCGGCCAACACATCCCACACCGTGGCGTCGCGGGTGAAGTTGTCCGACAGCCGGCGCACCTGGTAGGCATCGGCAAAGCGTACGGGGTTGCCGTGGAAACTGCCCATGCCTTGCGGGGCGAGGCGGAACAGGCGCGGGTTTCCGGCTGGATTGAGGAACGGCCCAGGTGTGCCACCCGGCCAGTTCGCCTTCGAGGCCCGGTAATGGTTGGGCGGCTGTCCGAGGCTGGAGCAGGGTTGCACGCCGGGGTTGGGCGAGGCGAAGCCGGAGATGTGGCCGGAGGGGGTGCAGTGATGCAATGGCCCGCCCAGCACCGGCCGGCTGGCGAGCACCCCCAGCACGGCGGGGACGGCCAGGCCCGCCTTGGCCAAGCGTCGGCGCGTGACGTCGACCGACTGTTCAAGGTGTTCCTGATCGTGATGGGGGTTCATGGTCCACCTGTGATGTACGGACTGGCCATCTCTAAGCAAGTATCGCGCCAATAAAGTAACCGATTGATTCTGCAAGGTACTCGGCAGGCTGGGCGGCTCGAGGTGTAAAAAAAACCGACATTTTTGACTCGATCTCGGCGCGGTCTGCTTGCTAGGGGGGACTATGCCCGGAACGCATTGCCTTGTACAGCAGGTGCGGCAGCAGCAGGTGCAGGGGCATGCGCAGCCAGTGGCCGCGCACGTACAGGATAGAGCGCGCAAGCCCCGTGCCCGCCGGGGCGCAGCCGGCCGGAGTAAGGCCGCGCAGGAACAGGGCGTCGCGCCAGCCCCAGGCCAGGCGGCCGGTGTGACGAGCGAGTGTCGCCAGCACCTGGTCGGGCACCGGGGTGGCGAGCAGCCGCTGTGCATAGCGCAGGGCGAGCCTCAGGGGATAGGCGAGGTTCAGCTCGACGGCGCGCTCGATGAGGTTAGCCCACCAGTCGGGCCGTGCCATCCCCAGGCGCAGCAGGGCGTCGAGGTCGGTGAGGTCGCGCAGCCCCAGCTCCCACTCGCCTTCGCAGAAGCGGTGGGTGGCCGCGTGCAGGACGAGGTCCTCCAGCCGCGGCAGGCGTAGGCAGCGGTAGCCGGGGATGGGCTGCGCCGCGGCGATCACCCGCTCGGGGCGGGTCTTGAGCCGCGCCGTTTGCGGCAGCAGGTCGTGGTGCACGTCGAGGCTCGTGCCGCGGCGCAGGTGGGTCATGGGCGGCAGCTCGTGCATCCAGCGGCGGTAGTAGCGCTGGTCGTAAGCGTCGTGGTGGCCGCTGTGCCAGCCATGCAGCATGAGCTGGGCCTCGGCTGCGCCGAGGCCCTCTTTGGGCACCAGGACGTCGATGTCGGCGAACAGCCGCCCGCGCGCCGGCGCTAGCTCGCCCAGGACGTAGGCCGCGCCCTTGAGGACGATCACGGGCAGACCGGTGGGGGCAAGCGCCGTGTCGAGTTTGTGCGCCTCCCAGGTCACCGCCTGCCGCTGGCGCTCGGCCAGGGTGCGGGCGGCAGTCAGATGCGGACGTACCGGGGCGGGTACCTGCAGAGCCAGCTCTTCGGCCAGCAGCGCCAGCCGGGCTGTGAGCCCCGCCGCGCGTGCCTGCGGCAGCAATCGGTCCCACGCGGCGAGATCGAGTCCGGCCAGGCGTGCGGGGTCGCGCAGGACCTCGATGAGCAGGCAGGTCACGGCCTACCCTCCGCCAGGTCGCGAAAGACGGCCAGGGCCTCGGAGAGCTCGCTGTAGGCGAACTCCCAGCAGCTGCAGCTGGCCATCAGCCGGGCGGTGAGCTCGAAGCCCAACCGGCCGAGCGCTGCATAGTTGAAGGCGTGGCTGGCCAGGTGCAGGAAGGCGGCGCCCGGGTCGTGTGGGGTCAGACGCGCAGGGGTGTCCGGGCGCCAGCGGGGGAAGACGATCCAGGCCGGGCGGGCCGGCTCGTGCACGCGGGCCACGCTGTCCGCCGTGGGTTTGAGATGCGCCACCGTGCCCTTGTGCGTGTCGCGGGCGACCGTACCGAACACGGCCTGCGGGGCATGCGCCCGGATCACCGCGATAGAGGCGTTCTTCAGACTCACCGGCCGGGCCAGCCCATAGACGAGGCCGTCGTGCCGGTCGATCAGGGTGAGCTCGTCCGACAGCAGCCGCCAGCCGTCCAGCATCAGGGCGGCGGTGAGGGTGCTCTTGCCGGCGCCCGGCTCGCCGGGCAGGAGCAGGGCGTGGCCGTTGCGCGCGAGCACCGCCGCGTGCAGGATCAGATAGTGGTGGGCGTGATTGGCGATACACCAGTTCATGCCCCACTCCAGTAGGGCATGGGCCTGATCGAGCGGCAGCGGCTTGAACGGTCGCTGCCCGTCCAGCTCGAACTGGGCCTGCGGACGAACCAGGCGCCGGAGACCTGTCAAGGCGCGCACGCACACGTGGAAGTCGGCGAAGTCCTCCTCCGCCAGGGGGTGGTCGGCGTAGAGCCGGTGCAGGTTCTCGGCCACACTCCCGAGCCGGCTTTGGATGCGGAAGACGAAGGGCCCGCTGCGCAAGGCCAGCCCCGTGCGCAGGCGCCGTGCCAGCTCGTGGGCGGTCAGCCCGCCCACACGAGGCCCGGCCGTATCCAGGGGAGGGACAGCCGCCGCGGGCGGTGGGGGTGGGTCGGTCGAGCTCGCCCGCGGTATCGGCGCCGGGGCGACCACCCGCCCGTCGTCCCCGTCCGCACAGGGCTCGATCAGCTCGTGTTTGACGAGCGGTTCGATGAACTCGTCCAGGGCGAGGTCGAGCAGCTCGTCGGCGGGCGGGTCGTTCAGGGCGTCGCGCAGGGCCGCGCGCAGCTGCGGCCGGCGGCAGGGACCGGCGGCCAGGCGGTCGAGCAGCTGCACGGCTGCGGCCGACAGGCGCAGGGTCTCGCCCGTACCCTCATGCCACACCACCCATTCCCCCGCCTGCGTGCCGGCGCGCCAGCGCGGCAGGCGCAGTCCCGGCGGCAGGCGGTAAACGTCCACCTCAGCCCCGTGGCAGTGCGCCGCCGCTCACCCGCGGCAGCCCGGCCAGATCGGTCCAGGTACCGATGTCCTCGAAGCCGGCCTGGGCCAGGAGTGCGCAGCAGGCTGCGCCCTGCTCATGGCCATGCTCGACGAGCAGCCAACCGCCGGCCCGCAGGTGGGCGGGCGCGCCGGCGGTGATGACCCGCAGCGCGTCGAGCCCGTCTGCGCCCGCAGCCAGGGCTTCACGCGGCTCGAAGCGCAGGTCGCCCTGTTGCAGATGAGGGTCGTCCGCGGCCACATAGGGGGGGTTGGCGACGATCAAATCGAAGTCCTGATCGCCCAGCGGGGCGTACCAGTCGCCCAGGACGAAGTTCACCCGGGCAGGGGCGAGCCGCTGCGCGTTGGCCCGTGCCACCGCCAAGGCGGCCGCCGAGCGGTCCACCGCGACGATGGTGGCCAGAGGCCGGGCCCGGGCCAGCGCCAGGGCGATGGCACCGCTGCCGGTGCCGAGGTCGAGGATGCGGCCGGGACGCTCGGTCGGTAGGCGCGCGAGGGCGAGCTCGACCAGCAGCTCTGTCTCCGGCCGGGGGATTAGCACGGCCGGACTGACGTGCAGTTCCATACCGTAGAACTCGCGCCGGCCGAGGAGGTAGGCCATGGGCTCGCCCGCCCGCCGTCGCTGCAACAGGGCTGCCAGGATTTGGTGCTGCGCGCGTTCCGGCGCCTGCTCGCCATGGGCGACCAGCCAGGCACGGTCGACGCCCAAGGCGTGGGCGGCCAGCAGCTGCGCCTCCAGCCGCGCCGTGTCCGGGTCGAGCCCCAGCTCCTGGCGCAGGCAGGCGGCGGCCCGTTGCAACCAGGCGGACACAGACTTCTCTTCCACCGCCTCACCCCTCACACCTCACGCCTCACCCACTATCGCCGCCAGCTGCTCGGCCTGATGATGGGCGGTGAGCGCCGCGATCAGCTCGTCCAGCTCCCCGTCCATCACGGCATCGAGCTTGTAGAGCGTGAGGTTTATGCGGTGGTCGGTCACCCGGCCCTGGGGGAAGTTATAAGTGCGGATGCGGTCGGAGCGGTCGCCCGAGCCGATCAGGTCGCGACGGGTGCTCGCCTCGCGCTCGCGCGCCTCGCGCTCGCGCAGGGCCTTCAGCCGCGCCGCCAGCACGGCCAGGGCCATGGCGCGGTTGCGGTGTTGCGAGCGGTCGTCCTGGCACTCGACCACCAGGCCTGTGGGCAGATGGGTCACCCGCACCGCGCTGTCGGTGCGGTTGACGTGCTGGCCGCCGGCGCCGCTGGCGCGGAAGGTGTCGATGCGCAGCTCAGCGGGGTCGATCTCCACCTCGCCCACCTCGGTCGCCTCGGGCATCACTGCCACGGTGCAGGCCGAGGTGTGGATGCGACCCTGCGCTTCGGTGACCGGCACCCGCTGCACGCGGTGACCGCCCGATTCGAATTTGAGCTTGGAGTAGGCCCCTTCGCCGCTGACCTTGCAGATCACCTCCTTGTAGCCTCCCAGCTCGCCGGGGCTTGCCGACACCAACTCGACGCGCCAGCCCTGGCGTTCGGCATAGCGCGTGTACATGCGCAACAGGTCGCCGGCGAACAGGGCGGCCTCGTGCCCGCCGGTGCCGGCGCGGATCTCTAGGAATAGGTTGCGCGCATCGTTGGGGTCGCGCGGCAGCAGCAGGCGGGTGAGTTCGGCCTCCTCCCGCTCGATGCGGGATTGTGCGGCGCGCGCCTCTTCCTGCGCCAGCTCGCGCATCTCGGGGTCTTCCAGCCAGGCGCGGGCCGCCTCCAGGTCGTCCTGCGCCTGCTGCCAGGCGCGGTAGTGTGCCAGCAGCTGCTCAAGCTCGGCGTGCTCCTGCGCAAGCCGCCGGTAGCGGTCGAGATCGGCCGTGGCCTCGGGCAGGGCGAGCAGGCCGTCGAGCTCGCGCAGCCGGTCGCCGAGCCTATCCAGTCGTTGGCGCAGTTGCGGGTGCATGCGGTGGCCGGCAGGGACACGCCCGGGCTGGCCCGGTGCGGCCTGCCCCGTCCTCTAGTCGTTGTGCAGGTTGTAGATGCGCCGCACGGCGCGCGTGAGCTCGTCCAGCTCGTCGTGTGCGGCTTGGTTCAGGGCGTGGCTGGGATCGTGCAGGAACTTGTTCATGAGCGCCCGGCTCATGGCCTCCAACACCTCTTCGGGCCGCATGCCACGGGCGAGCATCTTGTGCGCACGCTCCAGCTCGTGCCGGCGCAGGCGCTCGGCATGGTCGCGCAGCGCGCGCAGGGTGGGCACCGCGCGGCGGCTGTCCACCCAGTGCATGAACTCGTGCACGCTCGCCTCGATGATGGCCTCGGCCTGCAGGACCTGGGCGCGGCGTGCGTCCTGACCGTCGCGCACCACCTCGCCCAGGTCGTCCACGGTGTAGAGGAAGACGTCGGGCAGCTCGCCCACCTCGGGCTCGATGTCGCGTGGCACGGCCAGATCGACCATGAATATGGGGCGGTGTTTGCGGAGCTTGATGGCGCGCTCGACCAGGCCCAGGCCGATGATGGGCAGCGGGCTGGCGGTCGAGGTAATGAGAATGTCGAACTCGGGCAGAAGTTCCGGCAGGCTGGTGAGCGCCGCCGCCTCGCCGCCCAGCCGCCGCGCCAGTTCGCGCGCCCGCTCCTCGGTGCGGTTGACCACCAGGATGCGGCGCGGTTTGCGCGCGGCGAAGTGGGTGGCGGTCAGCTCGATCATCTCGCCGGCGCCGACGAACAGCACCGCCTGCTCGGCCAGATCGGGGAAGATGCGCGCCGCCAGGGTGACCGCCGCCGCCGCCATGGACACCGTGTTGGCGCCGATCTCGGTGGTGGAGCGTACCTCCTTGGCGACTGAGAAGGTACGCTGGAACAGACGGTTGAGCAGGGTGCCCAGGGTGCCGGCGGCCTGCGCCTTGTGCACCGCCTGTTTCATCTGGCCCAGGATCTGGGTCTCGCCGAGCACCATGGAGTCCAACCCCGAGGCCACGCGGAAGGCGTGCTTGACCGCCTGGTCGGAGGGCAGCACGTACAGATAGGGCTTGACCTCGCGCGGCTCCAGGTTGTGGAAGCGGGACAACCAGTCGATCACCCCTTCGGGCTCGGCCGCGCTGCAATAGATCTCGGTGCGGTTACAGGTGGAGAGGATGGCCGCCTCACGCGCGATCCGGCGTCCGGTGACGTCGGTGAGCGCGCGCGGCAACACCTCCGGCGGGAAGGCCACCCGTTCGCGGATGGCCACCGGGGCCGTGTGATGGTTCACGCCGCAGGCCAGCAACTGCATGTCCTTGAGCAACCGACCGAAATGGACGGATTGTACCCCGAAGCGGTGCCCGTGCACCTTCAGGGGTTTGCGCTCGGCCAGAGGGCCTCGCCCTCCTCCCAGGGG
>JANWZL010000015.1 GCA_025054655.1 Thiobacillaceae bacterium
GCCGCCGGCGCCCGCGCCGGCAAGGTGTCCGGTGCGGGCGGCGGCGGCTTCATGATGCTGCTGGTCGACCCGGCCCGGCGCATGGACGTCATCCGCGCCCTCTCGGGCCACGGTCAGATCTACAACTGCCATTTTACGGAGATCGGGACCCAGGGATGGAAGATCAGCTAACCGCGGCCATCGCCGCACAACTGCGCGAGACGGCGGCGACCCTGCGCGCCCTGAGCGAGGACGACGGCCTGCACGCGACCCTGGCCCAGGTCGCCCAGGCCTGTATCGCCGCGCTCACGCACGGCAACAAGATCCTGTTCGCCGGCAACGGTGGCAGCGCGGCCGACGCGCAGCACCTGGCCGGGGAACTCGTGAGCCGCTTCGGTTACGACCGGCCCGGGCTGGCCGCCTTTGCACTCACCACCGATACCTCGGTGCTCACCGCCATCGGCAACGACTACGGCTACGAGCAGTTGTTCGCCCGGCAGGTCGAGGCGGTGGGCAGGCCGGGCGACATCCTCATCGCCATCTCCACCTCGGGCCGCTCGCCCAACGTGCTCAACGCCCTGCGCGTGGCGCGCGACAGACGGCTCGTCACCGTGGGGCTGACCGGCCGCAGCGGCGGCCACATGCCACCGCTGTGCGACTACTGCCTGCGCGCGCCGGCTGACAGCACCCCACGCATCCAGGAATGCCACATCAGCCTGGGCCACACCCTCTGCTTTCTGATCGAGCAGGCCCTCTACCCCAGGACCTGAGCGCAGGCGGCGGGCCTCAGGCGATCAGGCGCCGGATGATCTCCGCCCGCTGATCCGAGGTGAAACGGCTCACCGCCCGCTCCCGCCCGTAGCGCCCCATACGTTGCGCCTCCTCCGGGTGCTGCAGCAGATAGGCCAAGCCTTCTTCCACCGCTTCGACCCTCTCACCGTCCACGCGCAGGCCGTTGCGGCCCTCCTCCACGGCCGAGGCCGTACCCCCGGCACGGCCGGCCACCACCGGCTTGCCGCAGGCGTTGGCCTCTAGATAGACCAGGCCGAAGCCCTCAGTGTCACCGCCGATGTCGCGGTTGGGCATGGCGAAGACGTCGCAGGCGTTGTACCAGCGCGGCAGCTCCTCCATGCTGACGTGGCCCAGCATGTGCACGCGCTCACTCACCCCTTGTTCGCGCGCGATGCCCAAGAGGTAGTCCCAGTCGTCGCCGATGCCGATGATCGCATAGTGCACGTCCAAGCCGCGCCGCAACAGCCCCGGCAGGCTGCGGATGACCTGATCGAAACCCTTGCGCCGCTGTAGGCGGCCGACGGAAAGGATGAGCTTGTGCGCCTCATGCAGACCCAGCCTCAGGCGCAGGTCTGCGCTCTCCAGACCCGGGCGCATACGCTCGGTGTCCACCGTGGGATAGGTCATGACGATGCGCTCCGGTCGCACGCCGATCAGACCGATCAGGGTGTCGCGGGTGAAATCGCTGTTGGCCAGAACGTGATCCGCCCTGCGCAGGGTGAAGCACATGGTCTTGAACTTCTTGCCCCGCCCCCAGCCGGTGAGCTCCTCACCGTGTGCGTAGATCAAGACCTTCTTGCCGAAGATGCGCGCCACCACATAGGCCACTAGCCCCTCGGGCAAGGCGCGGCCGGCGAACACCGCGCGCAGGTCGTGCCGGGCGGCGATCGCTAGGGCACGAGCGAGCAACTTGACGTAGATGAACAGCGATTCGGGCCGCAGCCAGGACCTGCGGCTGAGTCGCAGGCGGTGGATGGTGTTCGGGTGGCCGGGGTCGAACAGATGCGCTCCAGGCACATCGGCCGTGACGATGTGCACCTCCTTGCCCCCCAGCCGGCGAAAGTCGTCGTCGAAGGACACCGCCGTTCCGCCCTTGGTGGGCAGGAACAGCTCGGTGATCATCATGACGCTGGCCATGTGAGTCTTATCCAGGGTTATTCCGTCGGGCAAAACCGGCACCACGGGTTTCTAGGGCTACTGCCGGCCGCGGGGCCTGGCGCCTGCTGCGTCTTCGCCGCTTCGGGTTCCTTGACCGGAGCGGCGGTCGGGGCCTCGGCGGCGGACGTCTTGGCCGCCTCATTAGCGCGCTTCTGTCGCTCGGCGCGCTCCTGTGCATAAGGCCCACTGAGCTGCACCAGGCGGCCGAGGAAATAGCCGCCGTCGTCCATGCGGGTGCCGCTCGGCAGCGGCTTGCCCGCCAGGTGTAGGCCGATGATGGCGACCCGCAGACCGTCGTTGTGCACGAGTCCTCGATCGAGCGCCTCGATGACGTCGCCGTAGCGCACGCCCGGGGCCAGCGTCGCGGTGATGGCCAGGGAGTTGCCGGGCGAGAGTTTGCGCGGATCGTTGGGTTTCTCGATCTTGGGGTCTATGGTCCACTCGATGGAGTAATGCGGATTGAAATCCGGCCAGAAGGCATGGGGGGTGGGCCTTGCGTTGTAGGTGACCCGGTAGTACTGCCCGAGCAGTCGATCCGTCTCCAGGCGGGTGAACAGCTGGTGATAACGGCCCAGATCGAATCCTATGCTGCCAATGCGCGAATGGGGCTCAGGTATGCGGGAGATGATCCTGAAGACGACCTTGGCGCCCGTTGCGTCCTCACTGACGTCGAGAAAGACATAGGCCCCGGCATTGTAGCCATGGCTCATCCCCCCGCGCCAGACCCGGGTGAAGGCGTACAATGCTTGGTTCTTTTCGGCCTTGGCGGTTGATTTCTGTCCCTCCGACGCCGTCCCGTCCTGTCTGGGTAGCCCGGCCGTGGGATCGGGCCTGTTGCCCGCATCCGACGACACTGCTGCCGGCGGTGTGGCGGCAGTGCCAGCGGGCGTGCCTTTGCCAGCCTGGGCGGGGAGGCTCGGGAGGTCGGACAACTTGCCGCCCAGTCCGACGTATCTTTCCCGCAGCGGTTTACTCTCCGGGGCCTGCTGCAACCCCTGTGCCACGATCGCACGCGCTTGCTCCTTCAGCCCCGACGCGGCATAGAGATCGGCGGCGGCGAGATAGGCGCGAACATAGGTCCGGTCCAGCTTGATCGCCTTCTGCGCATCCTCGAGCGCATTCGTGTTGTCGCCACGCAATCGGAACGCCGTGCTCCGATACCAGTACAGCTCGGGCAACAGGCCGAAATCCTGAGGTACGTGGTGGATCACATAGGCGAATTCGGACAAGGCGCGATCCAGGTGGCCGCGCTTCTGCTGCGCGTCAAGCGCCTTATAGTAACGGTTGATGGAACCGATCCCGTAACACATATGGTGTGTGTGTGCTGGAAAGCCGGTTCTTATGTGTCCTCCCAGCGCTTGTACTCGGGGTAGTTCGCGTCGCGGTTCATCCGGGCTGCACAATAGTAGGGCGGCATGGCCGCGATCTCCTGGGGGGTCCAATCCGAGCCCGCCGTTGGCCAAGCTAGCACAGCCGACAACCAGCCCCAGACCCTAACCGTTTTGCCTCGCCCCATCGTTCACCTCACCCTCTCGCCGAAGGCCATGACCACACCCATTGCGCTACAGCACCGCATGCACGACGGCGCCCGCCAGGGTCAGTACGCAAACCAGGGTGACCACCGCCAACCGTCTGAACCCAGGGGCCTTGGTCACACGCCTCAAGAAGGCGGACAGGCGGGCCGGCCAGGCAGTGGTCCATACCTGCGCACCTGGCTGGGCCAATTCGGCCGTGGACATGAACCGTAGGTCCGGCAGGCGGGTCAGGGCAGCGCTCAGCAGGCGTTCGATCTCTGCCAGCGCACGGCCGGTGTCAGCCGCTGTGCCGAGGAAATTGCTCCGGTGTGTCTCCAGCAGGCAGGGTCGGCGGCAGGACCACTTGTCCAGGAGCCGCCGCAGCGCATCCTCAGCGCGGTGACCGCGCTCGGGTTCGAAGTAATCGTCACGCACGACGTATCTGACGCCCCGATCGGACTGCAGATTGCGCAACGGTGGGGAGTCGCAGTCCGGCAAACCGGCCGCGTTGCGGCAGCTACTGCGCAGCCCCGGCGTGCTAACCACCTCGATACCCTCTGCGGCCCAGGCCGCCTCCACGGTCTCGTTCCACACGAAGGTCGGCGGCACCGCCACGCGCGGCCGCGCGCCGAAAACGCGGATGAACAGGGCCACCTCCGCTCGGACCGCCCGCCAGATGTCCTCCACCGCCAGCGGCCTGGAGGGCAGTACCGAGGCGTCGGTCCAACGGCTTTGCAGATGGGGCGGCAGACACTCGGTCAGGGCTGGAGGATCGGCCTCGCGCCAGGTACGGACCTCGGGCTCGTCACTCGCCATCAACGCGGGCGGCCAGTAGTGTTCCAAACCGTGCAGCTGCAAGGCGAACACCCCTGCCTTGCAGCCGCGCTCAATCGCCGCCAGGACCGGTGCGAACATGGGATGCTCCAGTGTCAGGCGGTGGTAATGGCCGGTACGTCTGATGGCCGGTCCGTCCGGAACGGCGAGCACCATGGCCAGGGTCACGACCGGATGGCGGCCGCTGCAGTCGTGAAAGCGAGTGAGCAGATCCACCAGACGATGCAGCGCCTCGGCCTGCGCCGCGACCGGGCCTGCCCCCCAATCGTCGCTTTCGATGATCAGCACCGGCCGCCGCAGGACCGGTTCGCGCCACAGGGCATGCAGCTGGCGCCTGCGGGTCAGAACCGCGTGGGCGACGAAGCCCAGGCCCGCCAGGGCGATGAGCATCAGGGCATAAGTCATGACACATGCGGGGCCGGCCGAATCTACGGGTCGCTGGCGGGGCTATTGTCGCGCAGAAAGTTAACGGTGTCAGACGCGAATTTCTATACCCCGTTGCTGCCGACGAGGCCCTGCCGCCCCGGTGCGCAGCCACCGGTCACAGCCTGCGGTAGAGCTCACCGCCGCCGTGTCTGAATTCGGCTGCTTTTTCCTTGAGCCCCTGGGCGATCGCCTCGCCCTCGCTGACCCCATGCCGCTCGGCATAGGCGCGCACGTCTTGAGTGATCTTCATGGAACAGAAGTGCGGCCCACACATGGAGCAGAAATGCGCCAGTTTCGCGCCCTCCTGCGGCAGGGTCTCGTCGTGGAAGGCGCGTGCCCGCTCGGGGTCCAAGCCCAGGTTGAACTGGTCTTCCCAGCGGAACTCGAAGCGCGCCTTGGACAGCGCATTGTCGCGCAGCTGCGCGGCCGGGTGACCCTTGGCCAGGTCGGCGGCGTGGGCGGCGATCTTGTAGGCGATGATGCCCTCCTTGACGTCGTCGCGGTCCGGCAGCCCCAGGTGCTCCTTGGGAGTGACGTAGCAAAGCATGGCGGTGCCGTACCAGCCGATCTGGGCGGCGCCGATGGCGCTGGCGATGTGATCGTAGCCGGGTGAGATGTCGGTCACCAGCGGCCCCAAGGTGTAGAAGGGCGCCTCGTCACACCATGCGAGCTCCTTGTCCACGTTGTCTTTGATCAGCTGCATGGGCACATGACCGGGGCCTTCGATCATCACCTGCACGTCGTGCCGCCAGGCGATCTGGGTGAGCTCGCCCAGGGTCTTCAGCTCCGCCAGCTGGGCCTCGTCATTGGCGTCGTAGATAGAGCCCGGCCGCAGCCCGTCGCCCAGGGAGAAGGCGACGTCGTAGGCCTGCATGATCTCGCAGATTTCCTCGAAGTGGGTGTAGAGGAAGTTCTCCTGGTGGTGGGCGAGACACCACTTGGCCATGATGGAGCCGCCGCGCGAGACGATGCCGGTGAGTCGCCCGGCGGTCAACGGGATGTAGGCGAGCCGCACGCCGGCGTGGATGGTGAAGTAGTCCACCCCCTGCTCGGCCTGCTCGATCAGGGTGTCACGGAAGATCTCCCAGGTCAGCTCCTCGGGCCTGCCGCCGACCTTCTCCAACGCCTGATAGATGGGCACCGTGCCGATCGGCACGGGCGAGTTGCGGATGATCCATTCGCGGGTTTCGTGGATGTGGCGGCCGGTGGACAGGTCCATCACCGTGTCCGCGCCCCAGCGGATGGCCCAGGTCATCTTGTCCACCTCCTCGGCGATGGAGGAGGTCACGGCCGAGTTGCCGATGTTGGCATTGACCTTGACCAGGAAATTGCGCCCGATGATCATCGGCTCGGACTCGGGATGGTTGATGTTGGCCGGGATGATGGCGCGTCCGCGGGCGACCTCCTGGCGCACGAACTCGGGCGTGATCTCCTCGGGGATCTGCGCCCCGAAGCCCTGACCCGCATGCCGCCGGCTGAGGATGGCCGCCAGGCGTTCACCCTGGGGGCCACTCGAGCGCAGGGCCTCCAAGTACTCCCTGCGCCGCAGATTCTCGCGGATGGCGACGAACTCCATCTCGGGGGTGATGATGCCGCGGCGCGCATAGTGCATCTGCGTGACGTTGCAGCCCGCGCGCGCGCGACGCGGCTGGCGCTTTAGCCCCGGAAAACGCAA
>JANWZL010000025.1 GCA_025054655.1 Thiobacillaceae bacterium
CGAGGACCTGCTCTACCAAGTCATCCGCCAGCCCGGCGCGCAGTCCTCGCAACAGACCCAGCTGCCCAGCGGTTTCCAGCTCGGCGTGGGCGTGCGCGTGGTGGCCACCGAGCGCATCCACACCCAGGGCGCGCTGCAGCAGACCGGCAATCAGCTCGACGTGGCTATCAACGGCCGCGGCTATTTCCAGATCCTACTGCCCGACGGCAGCACCGCCTACACCCGCGATGGCTCGTTCCAGCTCGACAGCCAGGGCACCCTGGTCACCGCCAGCGGCTATGCCGTGCAGCCCAACATCACCGTGCCCCAGGACGCGCTCACCATCACCATCGCCCGCGACGGTACGGTCTCGGTCACACAGCCCGGCGTGCCCACGCCCACCGTGCTGGGTCAACTGCAGCTCGCCTCCTTCGTCAACCCCACGGGGCTGCAGAGCTTGGGCGAGAACCTCTACGCCGAGACCGCCTCTTCCGGTGCGCCGCAGATCAATGCGCCGGGTACGGGGGGAACAGGGGTGCTGGTACAGACCATGGTGGAGACCTCCAACGTCAACGTGGCCGAGGAGCTGGTCAACATGATCGTGGCGCAGCGCGCCTTCGAGCTGAATTCGCGCGCCATCTCCAGCTCCGACCAGATGCTGCAGCGGCTGACCCAGTTGTGAGGCGTGAGTCGTGTTGAGGGGTGAGGCGTGAGGGGTGAAGGGATGAGGGGTGTAAGCGGCAAGGTGTGGGCGCTCGTAGGAGGACTCGCGGTCTTGTCGGCCTGCCACAGTGTGCCGCAGACACGCATCCGCGAGCCGCTCTCGGCGCGGCCGCCGGCGGTGCAGGCCCAGCCCGAGGCGAACGGTGCCATCTATCAGCCGGGCAGCGTCGCCTTCTGGTTCGAGGACCGGCGCGCGCGACGGGTGGGCGACACCTTGACGGTTAATCTGGTCGAGCGCACCTCGGCCAGCCGCCGCTCGGAGACCACCGAGAGCCGCAAGGCCACGGCCAAGGTCGATGTGCCCACCCCCAAGGTGCTGGGTGTCTCGCCCAATGCGATCGGCCAGACCGCCTGGACGCCCTCTGCCGAGAGCGCCCAGGCGTTCAAGGACAACGATGCCAACAGCAACACGATCAGCGGTGCCATCACCGTGAGCGTGGTGGAGGTGTTGGCCAACGGCCACCTGGTGGTGGCGGGGGAGAAGCAGGTCTCGGTCAACAACGACACCGATTTCATCCGCCTGGCCGGCGTGGTCAACCCCGCCCACATCACCGCCGCCAATACCGTGAACTCCACCCAGCTGGCCAACGTGCAGATCGAGTACAAGAACAGCCAGGGGCTGGAGGCGAGCCAGATCACCAGTATGTTCGCGCGTTTCTTCCTGACGTTGTTGCCGTTTTGATTCAAAGTTTGGTTTACGGCTTACGGGTGGGGTATGGTTAGCGCTGACACGAGCATGAGCAAGAGGAGGGTGCGGCTGGTCGCCGTGCTCTTGGCCCTGACCTGCACCCTTTCCCCTGCCACCTGGTCCGCCCAGCGTATCAAGGACGTCGCCAGTGTCCAGGGAGTGCGGGCCAACCCCTTAGTGGGTTATGGGCTGGTGGTGGGGCTGGATGGGACCGGGGATCAGACCACCTCCACCCCCTTCACCGTGCAAAGCCTCCTTTCCATGCTAGGGCAGCTCGGCGTGCAGCTGCCGCCGGGCACCAACCTGCAGCTGAAGAACGTCGCCGCGGTGATGGTCACCGCCCAGCTGCCGCCCTTTGCCAGGCCAGGCCAGACGGTGGACGTGACGGTGTCCTCACTGGGCAATGCCAAGAGCCTGCGCGGCGGCACCCTGCTGATGACCCCGCTCAAGGGCGCCGATGGCCAGGTCTACGCCATCGCCCAGGGCAACGTGCTGGTGGCCGGGGCCGGAGCGGCGGCGGGCGGATCCAGCCAGCAGATCAATCACCTCGCCGCCGGGCGTATCCCGGCCGGGGCGACGGTGGAGCGTGCCGTGCCCACACGGGTGGGACAGGGCGACTTCGTGCACCTGGAGCTGAAAGAGGCTGATTTCACCTTGACCAGCCGCGTGGCCGAGGTCATCGACCGCAGCTTCGGCGCCGGTACCGCCCTGCCACTGGATGGCCGTTGGATACAAGTGCGTGCGCCAGCCGATCCCGGCCAGCGCATCGCCTTCCTCGCCCGCCTGGAGGCCCTTACGCTGGATAGCGCCAAACCTACGCCGAAGGTGATCGTAAATGCCCGCACCGGCTCCATCGTCATGAACCAGGAGGTACGGCTTGCCCAGTGCGCGGTGGCGCATGGCAATCTCTCCGTGGTGGTCCGTGCCGAGCCGCAAGTGAGCCAACCGGGGCCGCTGTCGCCCGGGCAGACCGTGGTGACCGAAAAGGCCGACGTGCAAATCAAGAAGGACAAGGGCGAACTCGTGGTGGTGCCCGCCACGGCCTCGCTCGCCGACGTGGTCAAGGCCCTCAACGCCGTCGGCGCCACGCCGCAGGACCTGCTCGCCATCCTGCAGGCGATGAAGGCGGCCGGGGCCCTGCAGGCGGAATTGGAGGTGATCTGATGAGCGCACCCACCGGTGTCCACCTCGCCGCGGATCCCCGCGGCCTGCACAGCCTGCGTCAGCTCGCCGCGAGCGGCGACCCGTCGGCGTTCAAGGCGGTGGCGCGCGAGTTCGAAACCCTGCTGCTGCAGACCCTGCTCAAACAGACCCAGGCGGCCAGGCTGTCCCTGGCGGACGATGGCCATGGCAACGATGGTCTCGGGCTGTATCAGGAGCTGCTGCAACAGCAATGGGCGCAGCAACTGGCGCGCGCCGGCGGCGTGGGCTTCGCCCGCATGCTGGAGCGGCATCTGGTCCGCACCGACCCCTCGGCGCAGACCGGATGAAGGGCGGCGAAATCCGGGGCATGATCCCGCGTCGGGGCTCAAGTCTGGCCTGGATGCGCCGTTAACGCCATTGAGGACGAGAGTATGGCATCCGGTATCCTGGGGGTGGGCGTCACGGCATTGAACGCCGCGCAGGCGGCGCTGCGCACCACCCAGCACAACATCGCCAACGCCAACACACCGGGCTATCACCGCCAGTGGGTGGAATACGCCGCCAATCCGCCCAATTTCAGCGGTGCTGGCTTCTTCGGCCAAGGTGTGTCTGTCACGGCCGTCACCCGCGCGTACAGCCGATTTTTGGAAGATGAGCTGATGCGTTCCGAAACTGGGCTGGTGCGCCATGAGGTCTATGCCCGCTATGCCACCCGCATAGATCGTATCCTGGGGGATGCGGCGAGTGGGATGCACACGGCCATGCAGCGCTTCTTTGCCAGTGTGCAGGAGGTCGCCAATGCGCCCACCTCGCACGCTGCGCGTGAAGTCATGCTCGCGTCGGGTCGCGGGCTGGCCAGCCGTTTCAGCCAGCTTGCCACCAGTCTTGCGGCCATGCAGCAAGCGGCCAATGACGAACTGTCGGCTTTGGCTAGTGAAGCCAATGCCCTGGTGCGGCAAATCGCCGAACTAAACGACCGCATAGCCGTGTACGAGACTACCACTGGCCGGCAGCCCAATGACCTCCTCGATCAGCGCGACCAGCACACGGCCGAGCTGAACAAACTCGTCGGCGTGACCGTCGTGCGTGGGGCCGATGGACGTCAAGACCTCTATCTGGGCGGTGCGCTGCCTTTACTCATCGGTAACCGCCCCTACGCACTGAGCGCGACCGCAGACCCCTTAGATCCGCGTCACCGGATCCTCGCCTTGGATACAGGCAGCACGGTCATCGCCCTGGGGCGAGAGCATCTGGCTGACAGCAAGGCTGGCGGGCTGCTTGCCGTGCGTGAGGACATGCTGCTTCCAGCGCAGCGTGAGCTTGGGCACTTGGCCATCGCCCTGGCCGATCACTTCAACGCCCTGCACGAGGGCGGCTACGGGCTGGACACGAGCACGGGTAACGCGTTTTTCTCCCCAGCCAACACCCTGTTGCGTCAGCCTCTTGCGCATGAGGGCAACAGCGGTACTGCTGCAGTGAGCGTGAGCCTGAGCGCACCGGGCAGCAGCAGCCAGTTGACTGCCAGCGATTACCTGCTGACCTTCAACGGCGGAACGAGCTATACCCTGACGCGCTTGAGTGACGGTGCTAGTTTCTCAGTGACACACGGTACGCCGGCTACGATCGATGGTTTCAATCTCCTCACCAGCGGTACACCGGCCGTCGGCGACCGTTGGCTCATCCGTGTGGGTACAGAGGCGGCCGGAAAAATCGAGGCAGTCCTGACTGATGCGCGCAAGATCGCCGCGGCCTCGTCTGCCGTGGGTTTGCCCGGCGACAACAGCAACGCCTTGGCCATGGCCGCCTTGCAGACCTCACCCGTGCTGGAAAACGGCACCATGAGCCTCGCCAATCACTATGCGCGCTTGGTCACACGAATGGCGAGCCTGGCCCGTGAAGCAGACCACTCGGTGCAGGCCTACTCGACCCTCCAACGTCAGGCCCTAGAAGCGCAGCAGGCTTTCTCCGGCGTGAACCTGGACGAGGAGGCGGCCAATCTCATGCGTTTCCAGCAGGCCTATCAGGCCGCTGCACGTGCGCTGCAGGTGGCGAATACCTTGTTCGAGGAGCTCTTGGCTATCACCCGATAAACCACACGTCGTATGCGGATTAGCACCCTGACCTTTGCCACCGCTGCCCTACAAGGCATACAAAACGAGCAGGCGGCCATCGCCCGGCTGAGCCAGCAGATTGCCAGCGGCAAGCGGGTGCTCGCGTCCAAGGACGACCCTGCCGCCAGCGCGCAAATCATCTTCCTGGGTGAACGCATCGCTCAACGTGAGCAATACCTGATCAACCAAGACCGGGCCGAGAGTGCTTTGCGTAGTCAGATGACGGTGTTGGCGGAAATTCGGCGGACTTTGCAACACGCGCGCCAACTCCTCACAAGCGTCTCGCCCGACCACGAGTTGGCATTGAGACAGCAGCATGCGGTGATGCTGATGGGCGATTATCTTCACCTCAAGGGCCTGCTCAACGCGCGTGACCCTGAGGGCAATTACCTGTTCGCCGGGCATCAGACCGACATCATGCCATTCATACACACACAAATGGCACCTGGGCCCGGGGTGAGCCCTAATTCCACTTACATGGGCGATAGCGGTGAGCGCACGGTTACCATAGCGGAAGGACGCTCGATCCAGATCAATGCCTTGCTGATCGACGTTGCTGATGCGGGCTTGCCTAATGATCTTATGCAAGGACTGGACCAAGTGGCGATCGATCTGCGCCAACCAGTCCTAACGCAAGCTCAGCTTGACACGGCCATCACGCGCTTGGATGCGGCCTTGTCCGCCCTCGGGGAGGTCGAGCAGCGCAGTGCTGGCGCATTGCAAGAAGTCATCGACGCCCGCGCGACCACACGCGCCCTACTCAACCAAGAGCGCGACGCCCTTGCCCGCCTGAGCGAACTCGACCAGGCAGCCGCCATCGTCGAGCTGCAGCGACGCCAGGTGACCCTGGAGGCGGCGCAGCGCGCCCATGCCCGAATAGCCGGTCTATCCCTGTTCAACTACCTCTGACCCGGCCACACGGCCACCACGGTCACACGTGCAGCCAGTCCGGTTGCGCGAGCGGATTGAGCACCGACACGCCCTGCACCTGGTATGAGTGCTCACCGGTGTAGAGGACTAGACCCTCGTGCAACTCCAGCCCTTTGACCGCGGAATGGAAACTGCGCAGTCCTTTCAGGAAATCCAGCGTGAAGGTGGCAGCCGACTTGATCTCGACCGGCAGCAGCCTGCGTCCCTGCCGCACGATCAGATCGACTTCGTTGCCATGGCTGTCGCGATAGAAAAACAACTGCCCGTACTGACCCGCATTGGCCAGACGCTTGACCGCGTCCATGACGATCAGGTTTTCGAACAGGGGGCCGCGCAGGGGGTCACGGCGGGCCTGATCCGCCGTGTGGATACCCAAGAGAAAGCAGGCCAGACCGACATCGGTGAAATAGAGCTTGGGGGATTTCACTACCCGCTTACTGACGTTCTCAAACCAAGGCGGCAGCTCAAAGACGAGATAGGAGGCAACGAGGGCGGATAGCCAGTGACGCAGCGTGGTCGCGGACACCCCGATGTCATTGGACATTGAGGTCAGATTGATCAGCTGACCAAGACGTCCGGCCAGCAGGACCAAAAACTTCTGGAATGCGGCAAGATCGCGGACTTGCAGCAGGGCGCGCAGATCGCGCTCGACGTAGGTCTGCACATAGCCATTGTAGAACCGGCGTGCATCGAGCCCTTCCTCATACACGCGGGGGTAGCAGCCGCGGACGATCAACGCATAGGAGTCGGGAAACGGCCCATAGTGGCGCAATTCGCCCAACGAGAAGGGCCACAGCGTCAGCACCGCCGTGCGTCCGGCCAGGGACTGGCTGATGGCCACATGCAGATCCGGCTGGTGGCTGCCGGTGAGGATGAACAACCCTTTGGCGCGTGTCTGATCGACTATCCCTTGCAGATAGGACAGCAGCTCGGGCACGCGCTGCACCTCGTCGAGGATGGCGCCCCCGGCGTACTGCGCGAGGAAGCCGCGCGGATCGGTCTGCGCAGCAAGACGCACGTCCGGGTCTTCCAAGGAGACCCAGGGCTTGCCTGGAAAGGTCAGGCGTGCAAGCGTGGTCTTGCCGGACTGACGCGGCCCCAGGATGGTGACGACGGGGTATTCGGCGGCGGCCTGCAACAGTTCGGGGGTCAGATCGCGCTCGATCATGGGGCCCGGATGCATTTCTGTGTAAATCACAAGTATAACTTCTAATCTGCACAGTCTGCGACTCAGGTCGCGAGTGGCACCGCCTCCAAGGGCAATCGACCAGCCGCCGGCACACCGACCACAGCCCGTGCGTGGCCATAATGACCCATGGCAGTGCCGGCAGCGCTGGCGTTACGGCCGTCGCCGCTCCACCGCCACGCCTTCGGCCGTCGCGCCCGTGCTGACGTGCGTCCGGGCAGGGCGGTCTGACGGCCCTGAGTTCAGTCGCCGCGCAGCAGCACCATCACCGCCCCGCCGCCGCCGTCGGCCGGACGGGCCTGCACGAAGGCCAGCACCTCTTCACGCTGAGTGAGCCAGTGCCGCACGTGCAGCTTCAATACCGGTTCACGGTTGACCGAACCGCGGCCCTTGCCGTGAATGATGCGCACGCAGCGGATGCCGCGCCGCCGGCATTGAAGCAGAAAGTCCGCCAGCTCGTGCTTGGCTTCCAGGCGGTTGAGGCCGTGCAAGTCCAGCTCGGCCTGGGCCACCCATTGGGCGCGTAGCCGGCGCAGGATCACGCGCGGCAGGCCGGGCCGCACATAGCTCGCCTCATCGCCCGTCTCCAGCGACTCGTCCCAGCGCACGGGGTCGGTGAGCGACTCCAGGACCGCCGCACGCTCGTCTTTGAGGCGCGAACGCGGGATGGGCGGGGGCGGCGGCAGGTCGTGCAGATAGCGCCCGTGCGGGGTCAGTGGCTCGACATCGGCCATCGCCGCGCGAAACAGGGCGATGTCCTCCGCCGTGGGGGAGGCGCTCGGTCGGCGTTGGCGCGGTGCGGACATGCTGCGGCCTCATCCCCTGCGGCCCCGCCCCGGCGGCTCGACCCCGTGGCCTATTTCAAGCCCTGCAGATAGCGCTCCGCGTCCAGGGCCGCCATGCAGCCGGACGCGGCGCTGGTCACCGCCTGCTTGTAGACCATGTCCTGCACGTCGCCGGCGGCGAACACGCCGGGGATGCTGGTGGCGGTGGCGTTGCCGTGGCGGCCGGCCTGGGTGACGATGTAGCCGTTCTCCAGCTCCAGCTGCCCTTCGAAGATCGCCGTGTTGGGCTTGTGGCCGATGGCGATGAAGATGCCAGACAGCGCAATCTCCTTGCTCTCGCCGGTGTTGACGTTCTTGATGCGCATGCCGGTCACCCCTTTATCGTCGCCCAGCACCTCGTCCAGGACGCTGTTGAGCTCCAGCACGATCTTGCCGGTTTTGACGATCTCCATCAGGTGATCGACCATGATCGCCTCGGCACGGAAGCGATCGCGCCGGTGCACGAGCGTGACCTTGCTAGCGATGTTGGATAGATAGATCGCCTCTTCCACCGCGGTGTTGCCGCCGCCGATCACCGCCACCTCCTGGCCCTTGTAGAAGAAGCCGTCACAGGTGGCGCAGGCCGAGACCCCGCGCCCCATGTACTTCTGCTCGCTCGGCAGCCCAAGATACTGGGCCGAGGCGCCGGTGGCGATGATCAGCGCATCGCAGGTGTAGGTGCCCGCGTCGCCGATGAGGGTGAACGGCCGCTCGGTCAGCCGCGCCGTGTGGATGTGGTCGAAGATGATCTCAGTACCGAAGCGCTCGGCGTGAGCCTGGAAGCGCTGCATCAGCTCCGGCCCCTGCACGCCGTTGGCGTCCGCCGGCCAGTTGTCTACGTCGGTGGTGGTCATCAACTGCCCGCCCTGGGCGAGCCCCGTGATCAGCACCGGTTTCAGATTGGCGCGGGCGGCATAGACCGCCGCGGTGTAGCCGGCGGGGCCGGAGCCCAGGATGAGCAGGCGGGCGTGTTTCGCGGTCATGGTGTTCTCCACGTCGGAAGGGCATAAACGAAAATGAGATTGGTATCACGGCGGCGAATTCAAGTCCACGTCGGAAACGCTATGCAGCCGGCGGGCGACCCTGGCAGTGGGCACCGTTTTTGGCGCCGACAAACACGCGCATGTAAGGCGTCTGAGGCATGCAGCCCGCCCGATGGGCCTCAGGCGGGCAGCTGCTCGGTCTGCCAACCGACGATCTGCCGCTGCTGGGTGCTGAACTCGATGCCCAGCAGGGTGATGGGGCCTTGCCCGCGGTACTTGGCGGCGTAGTCGCGCTCCTTCAGCTGCGCCAGGGCCTCGCCCGTGGGGGTGGTGCCGGGCAC
>JANWZL010000144.1 GCA_025054655.1 Thiobacillaceae bacterium
GCATCAGGCCGTGGCGGGCACGGCCGGCTCCTTGTCCAGCTCGAAGGCCTGGTGCAGGGCCCGCACCGCCAACTCCATGTACTTGTCGTCCACCACCACCGAGATCTTGATCTCGGAGGTGGAGATCATCTGGATGTTGATGTTCTCCTCGGCCAGGGCGCGGAACATCTTGCTGGCGATGCCGGCATGGGTGCGCATGCCCACGCCGACGATGGAGACCTTGGCGATCCTCTCGTCGCCCTCGATCGCCCGCGCACCGATCTCGCCCCGGATCCGCTCCAAAAGCCCCAAGGCCTTGCGGTATTCGTTGCGGTGCACGGTGAAGGAGAAGTCGGTGGTGCCGTCATGACCGACGTTTTGCACGATCATGTCCACGTCGATGTTGGCCTCGGCGATCGGCCCCAGGATGTGGGCGGCGATGCCCGGCCGGTCGGGCACCCCGATCACGGTCAGCTTGGCCTCGTCGCGGTTGAAGGCGATGCCGGAGATGAGCGGTCTTTCCATGGCGTCTTCCTCGAAGGTGATGAGCGTGCCCTCGCCCTCGTCCTCGAAACTGGACAGCACGCGCAGGCGCACGCGGTACTTGCCGGCGAACTCCACCGAGCGGATCTGCAGCACCTTGGAGCCGAGGCTGGCCATCTCCAGCATCTCCTCGAAGGTGATGGTCTTCAGCCGGCGCGCCTCGGGCACGATGCGCGGGTCGGTGGTGTACACCCCGTCCACGTCGGTGTAGATCTGGCACTCGTCGGCCTTGAGCGCCGCGGCCAGGGCCACCCCGGTGGTGTCGGAACCGCCGCGCCCGAGGGTGGTGATGTCGCCGTCCTCCGTCACCCCCTGGAAACCCGCCACCACCACCACGCAGCCGGCCTCCAGGTCGCGGCGCAGGCGCTCCTCGTCGATGGCGAGGATGCGCGCCTTGGTGTGGGCTGCGTCGGTCAGGATGCGCACCTGCGGCCCGGTGTAGCTCTTGGCCTTGAGCCCCAGGTCCTTGAGCGCCATAGCCAGCAGCGCGATGCTGACCTGCTCGCCGGTGGCGAGTAGCACGTCCAGCTCGCGCGGATCGGGGTCTTTCTGGATCTGTCTGGCCAACTCGATCAGCCGGTTGGTCTCGCCGGCCATGGCCGAGACCACCACCACCACTTGGTGCCCCAGGGCCCTGAACTTGGCCACCCGTTCGGCCACGCTGCGGATGCGCTCGATCGAGCCCACCGAGGTGCCGCCGTATTTCTGGACGATGAGCGCCATAGCTCCTGCAAGGGTCGAAAAACAAACATTATACACCGCCGCAGGGTGCCGATACCCTGCAGACCACCGCGCGTCCCGGCCTATCCCCGGCGGGGGCGAAATGCCGGCGATGGCTAACGCGCCTGTGATTGCAACTTGACTTGCGAGTCGCTAGTCTTATGGGCGTTTTCATCGCTCAAGAGGTGGACCGAACATGCCCAACACCTATGACCTGACCGCGATCCGTTCGACCGCCGCCGCGGCGCTTGCGGCCAACCGGGTGCTGCGCAACACCTACCTGTTGCTCGCCATGACCCTGCTGTTCAGCGCCGTGATGGCCGGCTTGTCTATGGCGCTCAGCGTCCCCTATTGGATGAGCCTCACGGCGAGCCTCGTCTCGCTCGGGCTGCTGTGGTTCGTGCTGCCGCGCACGGCGAACTCCGCCGCCGGCATCGGCGTGGTGTTCGCGGTAACGGGACTGCTGGGCTTTGGGCTGGGGCCGGTGCTCAACCACACCCTGAGCCTCGCCAACGGTGCGCAGATCGTCATGCTCTCGCTGGGCATCACCGGTGCGGCCTTCCTGGGACTGTCCGGCTACGTCCTGGTGACCCGGCGCGACTTCGGCTTCATGCGCAACTTCCTGATGGTCGGCATCCTGGTGGCCTTCATCGCCGGCATCGTGTCGCTGGTGGCCGCCTTGCTGGGCTATCCCCTGCCGGCCCTGGCGCTCACCGTCTCGGCCCTGTTCGCCGCCCTGATGTGCGGGCTGATCCTGTGGCAGACCAGCGAGATCGTCAACGGTGGCGAGACCAACTACGTGCTCGCCACGGTGGGCCTGTATATCTCCATCTACAACCTGTTCACGAGCCTGCTGCATTTGCTCGGCGCCTTCATGGGCGAGCGCGAGTGAGCCTACGCGCGACAGACGGCGGAAAAAGGCGGCCGAGTCCGCCTTTTTTCATGCCCGCCGGCTGATCAATGGCCGCGTTCGAACCAGGCGATGGATTCGACGTGGGCGGTGTGCGGAAACATGTTCGCCACCCCGGCGGCCTTGAGGCGATAGCCCTTGGTGTGCACGAGCACGGCGGCATCGCGCGCCAGCGTGGCGGGGTTGCAGGAGATGTAGACGATACGGCGCGGGCCCGCATCGGCGGGCAGGGCCTTGACCAATTCGATGGCGCCGTCGCGCGGCGGGTCGATCAGCCATTTGTCGAACGGCCCCAGGGCGGCCAGCACCGCAGGGGTGACCTGGAACAGGTCCATGTACTGGAAGCGGCAGCGCTTCTCCAAGCCGTTCAGGCGAGCGTTGTCGAGGGCGCGCTGTACGGCGGTGAAGGCGCCCTCTACCCCCAGCACCTCGGCCCCCAGGCGGGCGATCGGCAGGCTGAAATTGCCCACGCCGCAGAAGAAATCGGCGATACGCTCGCCCGGGCTCGGGGCGAGCAGCTGCATCGCCCGGCGCACGAGCACGCGGTTGACGTCGTGGTTGACCTGGGTGAAATCGGTCGGGCGGAAGGGCAGCACCAGGTCGAACTCCGGCAGCCGGTAGTCGAGCGGGGGGGCATCGAGCGGGTGGAAGGGATGGGCGCTGTCCGGCCCCTGCGGCTGCAGCCACAGCTGCACCCCGTGCGCCTCGGCGAAGGCGCGCAGGCGCGCCTCGTCCTCGCCCGTGAACGGCTGCAGATGGCGCAGCACCAGGACACTCACCCGCTCGCCCACCGCCACCTCGATCTGCGGCAGCCGCTCGCGCAGGCTGAGCCCCTCGACCAGCTCACGCAGCGCGGGCAGCAGTGCGCCGATGGCCGGCGGCAGCACCTCGCAGCCCAACATGTCGGCCACGAAGCTCGAGCGCCGTTCGTGAAAGCCCACCAATACGCCGCCCTTGCGCGCCACATAGCGCACCGCCAGCCGCGCCTTGCGCCGATAACCCCAGGCCGGGCCGTGGATGGGGGCGAGCATCACCTCGGGCTCGACCTTGCCGATGTGGGCGAGGCAGTCTTCCAACACCCGCTGTTTGGCCGCCACCTGGACCGCGGGGTCGAGGTGCTGATGGCTGCAGCCGCCGCAGATGCCGAACCAGCGACAGCGCGGGCTCACCCGGTAGGGGCTCGGCGCGAGCACACGCGCGAGTTCGGCCAGGGCATAGCTCGGTTTGCTGCGGGTGATGCGGGCCTCCACCACCTCACCCGCGAGCGCCCCCTCGACGAACACCACCTTGCCGTCGCGATGCGCCACCCCCCGGCCTTCGTGGTCCAGGGATTCGATCGCGAGCATCTCCATGGGGGGGTCACGCTCCACCCGTCAGCTCCACCACGGGTTCACCGGCGGCCAACAGGCCCAAAACATCGGGGAATCGCCGCTCGAACAGCTCCCGCAAACGGGCGTTGCTACAGTTTCCGCAAGTCAGCCAGACGATCTGGGGTGGTGCGCCGGCGCGCAGAGATTTGCGGACGAAATCATGATCCTTGGTGATCAAGATGGCCCCTGCCGCACGCGCCTGCTGGAAGATGAGCTCGTCTGAGGCCTCGCGCAGACCGAGATCACGTATGGGGAGGGCCTGAACCCCGAAGCGTGCGCTCAGGTAGCCTGCCAATGCGGGAGGCAGTTGCGCGTCCAGCCGGAAGATCATGCGGCCAGACGAGGATGATCGAACCACGCAGCCGCGTACAACAGGCAGGCGCGGATGTCCTCAGGCTCCAAGTCGGGGTAGTCCGCCAGGATCTCCCCTTCACTCATCCCCGCAGCCAGCATATCCAGCACATCGACCACGCGGATGCGCATGCCGCGCACGCAGGGACGACCGCCGCATTTATCCGGCTCGACGGTGATGCGCGCGAGCAGTTGGGCACGGTCCATCAGGACATTATAGCGCCTGCAGCCAACCAGGCGGCGAGAAACTCCCGCCAGTGCGCCGCATCGCTGGCGGCGAGCGTCTGGCGCACCAGGGCCACCTCGTCGGCGTACTGCCGCTCGTCCAGCAGCCCGCGCAGCCGCTGGAAGCGCAGATAGACGAGGTAGGTGTTGACCACGTCGGTCTCGCAGTAATTGCGGATGTCGTCGATGCGCCCTGCGAGATAGGCCGCCCACACCTGCGAGCCATCCATGCCCAGCTTGCCGGGCAGTCCCAGCAGCCGGGCGAATTCGTCCAGCGGTACGTAGGCGCGCGGCTGGTAGAGCGCGAGCAAGTCCATCAGATCCAGGTGGCGGGTGTGGTAGCGGCTGATGTAGTTGTTGAAGCGGAAATCGCGGTCCTCCTCACCCAGGTCCCAGTAACGCGGAGCGGCCACCCCGTGCAGCATGGCGCGGTAGTGCAGCACCGGCAGGTCGAAGCCGCCGCCGTTCCAGGACACCAGTTGCGGTGTGTAGCGCTCGATGCCCTCGAAGAAGCGGCGGATGATCTCGGCTTCACCGGCCTGCGGCTCGGACAGCGAGAACACGCGCAGCCGTTCGCCCTCGCGCAGCACACAGGACAGGGTCACCACCCGCTGCAGGTGCAGGGGCAGGAAGTCCGAGCCGGTCTGCTGGCGACGGTGGAGCATGGCCATGTCGGCCACCTCGCGGTCGGTCAGTTCCGGTCCGGCGTCGTACAGCCGGCGCAGGCCCGCCACGTCGGGCACGGTCTCGAGGTCGAAGACGAGGACGGGGGTCATGGTGCGATAATGATGCGATTCTAGCCGTAACGGGGCCAGAGCATGCAAACACGCTGGGAGGTGGCTGAAAGTCCACAGGCGTGGCTCAAGCGGGCGCTCGCACAGGTGCAAACCGCGGCGGCCGAGGCGATCGCGGCGCGCGGGGCGTTCCACCTGGTGCTCGCCGGCGGTGCCACCCCCCTGCCGCTGTATGCGGCCCTGGCTGCGCAGCCGCACGACTATACGCGCTGGCAGTTGTGGTTCGGCGACGAGCGCTGCCTGCCGGCCGACGACCCGCAGCGCAACAGCCGCGCGGTCCAGCAGGCTTGGCTCGACAAGGTCCTCATCCCCCCGGGCAACGTGCACGTGATCCCCGCCGAGCGGGGGCCGCAGGCCGCGGCCGCGGCCTATGCCGAGGCGCTGCGGGCGGTGGACCGGTTCGACCTGGTCCTGCTCGGCCTGGGCGAGGACGGCCACACCGCGAGCCTGTTCCCCGGCCAGGACTGGGGCGAGGCAGAGGATGCACCGGCGGTGCTGCCCGTGTATGCTGCCCCCAAACCGCCGCCCGAGCGCGTGAGCCTGTCGGCCCGGCGGCTTGCGCAGACGCAGCAGGCGCTGTTCCTGGTGCAGGGGGCGGGCAAGCGGGCGGCGGTAGCCGCCTGGCGGCGGGGGGAGCGCATCCCGGCGGCGGCCATACGGCCGCCGGGAGGGGTCACGGTGTTGCTCGATGTCGAGGCATGGGAGGGTACATGATGCGACGGGCCGTCTGGACGGGTATCACGCTGCTGGCACTGGGATTGCAGGCAGGGGCGAGTGGCGAGCGGCCGGTCACGCAGCAGGAGCAGACCGCCCTAGCGGTGACCGTGTACAACGACGACCTGGCCCTGATTAAGGACCAGCGCCGGGTGCGCCTGGCCGATGGCGAAAACCGCCTGGCCTGGCGCGACGTCTCCGCCCGCATGCAGCCGGAGACGGCACTCATCCGCGCGGCCGACGGCGGCCGGCTGCGGCTTGTCGAGCAGAACTTCGACTTCGACCTGCTCACCCCGCTGGCGCTGCTCAAGAAATCGGTCGGCGAGACGGTGCGGGTGATCCGCCCGGCCCACCCCGCCACCGGCCTGGAGGCCACCGAGACGGCGGTGGTGCTGGCCGCCAACGACGGCGTGGTGCTCAAGTTCGCCGACCGCGTGGAGACCGGCATCCCGGGCCGGCTTGCGTTCAGCTCGATCCCGGCGAGCCTGCGCGAGCGGCCCACGCTCACACTGCTGCTCAGACACGAGGGCAGCGCCGAGCGCCTGCTGGAGCTGACCTATCTCAGCGGCGGGCTGTCCTGGCGGGCGGACTACGTGGCGGAGCTCGCCCCCAGGGAGGAGGCGATCGATCTGGCCGGCTGGGTGACGCTGACCAACACGAGCGGCACGGCCTACCCCAACGCCCTGCTGCAGCTGGTGGCGGGGGACGTGCAGCGCGCACGCCCGCAGCCCAAGGCCACACCCATGATGGCGCGGGCGATGGTCATGGAGGCCGAGCCGCAGATGCAGCAGGAGGCCTTGTTCGAGTACCACCTCTACACCCTGGAGCGGCCGGTCACCCTGCTCGACCAGCAGACCAAACAGGTGGCCCTGCTCACCGCACCCCAGGTGCCGGTGCAGAAGGAATACGTGCTGCACGGGGCGGAGCACTATTACCACGCCCAGCACGGGGATCTCGGGCGCCGCCTGAAGCCCGCCGTCTATCTGGAGTTCGTCAACCAAGGCGGGGTGCTGGGGGTGCCGCTGCCCAAAGGGGTGGTGCGGGTGTACAAAAAGGATGCCGCCGGGCGCGCCCAATTCATCGGCGAGGACGCCATCGAGCACACCGCGCGCGGCGAGAAGGTCAGGCTCAGGCTGGGCCAGGCCTTCGACCTCACGGCCGACAAGCGGCAGACGGATTTCCAGCGCATCGCCGGCCCCATGGGGCGCGGTGGGGTGCACGAGAGCGCCTATGAGCTCATCGTGCGCAACGCCAAACGCGAACCGGTGGTGCTGAAGGTGATCGAACCCATGCCCGGGGATTGGCAGATGGTGGCCGAGAGTCAGCCGCACCGCAAAGAGACGGCGCACACGGCGGTGTGGCTGCTGAAGGTGCCGGCCGAGGGCGAGGCCCGACTCACCTGGCGGGTGCGGGTGCGCTACTGATCACCAACCCGCCAGCTCGCTGGGGTCGAACCCCGCGGCCTGGCGGGCGGTCACGTTGAACGGCGGCCGTGGCTTGGGCACATCGCTCGCGCCGATGAGCGCGCGCCAGGTCCGTGCCGGCTCCAGCCCGCGCGCCTGGCACAGGAAGCGGAACCAACGGTCGCCCGCGGCCACGTGTCCTATCTCGTCATGCAGGATGCGCTGCAGGATCGCCGCCCCGGCCTGGTCGCCGTGAGCGAGGAGCTTGCGGCGCAGCCCCGGCGTGACATCCAACCCGCGTGCCTCCATCAGCCGCGGCACCAGGGCCATGCGCAGCAGCGGGTCGTGCACGCTCTGTTGGGCGACCGCCCACAGCCCCCCGTGGGCGGGGAAGTCGCCGTAATCGTGCCCCAGCGTGCGCAGGTGGTCGCGCAACAGCCGGAAATGCAGCGCCTCCTCGGCCGCCACCCCAAGCCAATCGGCATAGTAGGCCTGCGGCAGGCCGGGGAAACGGTAGACCGCATCGACGGCCAGGTTGATGGCGGTAAACTCGATGTGGGCCAACGCATGGATCAGGGCGGCATGGCCGTCGGGCCGATCGAGTTCACGCCGCGGCAGCCGTTGCGGCTCCACCAGCACGGGTCGTGGCGGGCGGCCCGCTTCTTGCAGGGGTTCGGGGTCCGTCCAGGGCTCGGCGCACAGCCGGCCGGCCAGCCAGTCGGCATGCAGCGCCGCGGTGGCGGCGAGCTTGGCCTCCACCGCCGTCTCGGCGAGCACCGCACGGGCGGCGGCATGCAGGTTCATGCCCGCCGTGCCTCCAGCCACAGCAGCGCATTGGGCAGCCGGGCGGCCAGCGCCAGCCCCAGACCCACCCCGAGCACATTGGCGCCCATGTCGGCCAGGCCTGCCTGGCGCGAGGGGATCAGGCCCTGCGCCAGCTCCACCGCACCGCCCAGGGCGAGCAGGGCAAGCGCCACGGGCGTGCGTGCCAGCCCGAGCTGGGCAAACCACCAGGCAAGCCCGGCATAGGCGGCGAGGTGGTTGAGTTTGTCCCAGTGCGGCAGGTCGGCCTCGGGCGGTGAGGGGATGAGGGAGAAATAGACCACGGCCAGCACCATGCAGCCACCCGTCAGCCACCACAGCCGACGCCAGGCGCCCATGTCAGAACAGGGTCAGCTGGCCCGCCGGCGCAGGCGGGCGGAAGAGGTCACAGCGCAGCGCCGGCAGCGGCCGGTCCAACCCGTGCCGAGCGGCGGCGAGCGCGAAGCGCCGGGCGATCAGCTGGGCATACACCCCCGTGCCGGTCTGCCGGTTGAAGAACTGCGCGTCATAGTCGCGTCCGCCGTGCATCTGCCGCATCAGGCTGAGCACGTGCTGCGCGCGCAGGGGATAGTGGGTGGTCAACCACCGTTCGAACAGGCCCTTGACTTCATGTGGCAGGCGCAGCAAGACGTAGCCCGCGGACTGCGCGCCGGCATCGGCAGCGGCGGCGAGGATCGCCTCCAGATCCGCATCCGTCAGCTGCGGGATCACCGGGGCGACCATGACGGCCACGGGCACGCCGGCGGCGCGTAGGCGCTCGATCACCGCCAGTCGCCGTCGCGGGCTCGCCGCACGCGGCTCCAGGCGGCGGGCCAGCTCAGCATCCAAGGTGGTGACGGACACCGCGGCGTGCACGAGCCCATCGCGCGCCAGTTCGACGAGCAGGTCGAGGTCGCGCTCGATCAGGGCCGCTTTGGTCACCAGGGTGACGGGATGGCGGCATTCGGCCAGCAGCTGCAGTACCGCCCGGCTGAGCCCGAGCCTGCGCTCGGCCGGCTGCCAGGCGTCGGTGTTGGCGCCCAGGCACAGGGGGGCGGGGCGGTAGCCAGGGCGGGCGAGTTCCGCCCGCAGCCGCGCGGCGATCCCGGTGCGGGCGTGGATGCGGGTCTCGAACTCCAGCCCCGGCGACAGCTCCCGGTAGGCATGGCTGGGACGGGCGTAGCAGTAGATGCAGCCGTGTTCACAGCCCTGGTAGGGGTTGACCGAGCGGTCGAAGGGGATGTCGGGCGAGTCGTTGCGGGTGAGCGCTTGCCGCGCGGGCTGTTCGATCACCTCGGTGACGGCGGCGTCGTCGGGCGCGTCCTCGCTGTACCAGCCGTCGTCCTCGCGGGTGCGGGTGAGCTTGTCGAACCGGCCCGGCGGGTTGCAGTCCGCGCCTCGCCCCTTGAACACGCTGCCCTGGCGCAGCGAAGCCATGGCTAGCGATACTCGACCAGCTCCGCGAGCGGCAGGCGCTGGCGTTCGCCGGCCGGCTCGGCACAATAGCCCAGGGCGAGGATCAGGGCCACCGCGTACTGTCCCGGCGGCAGGCCCAGCAGTTGCGCCACCGCCTGCGGGTCGAAGCCGCCGATGGGACAGCTGTCGATGCCGATGGCGGCTGCCGCGATCATCATGTGGGCGGCGGCGATATGGCATTGGGTGATGCTCCAGGCGGCCACGTCGGTGGCGGCATGGAAGGCACGATAATTGGCCAGGGCCTGCTCCAGACCCTGCGGCGGGCATTCGCGCGCCAGCAACCGCCGTACGTAGGGGTGATCGGGGTGCAGCTCGGCCAGCTTGGCCAGGATCACCACGTCGCAGGCCGCCTCGCCCACCTGCGGCTGGTCGAAACAGACCGCCTGTAACGCCCGCTTGTCGGCCTCTCGGGTCAGCACCACGAAACGCCACTGCTCCAGCCCGAACGACGAGGGCGCGAGCCGGCCCGCCTCGAGGACGTAGTCGAGGTCTTCGGCTGAGACCTCGCGACCGGTTTGGAAACGGTGGCAGGCGTGCCGCCGACGCAGCGCATCGAGCAAC
>JANWZL010000033.1 GCA_025054655.1 Thiobacillaceae bacterium
TCCAAGGCGAGCCTGTTGCAATGGTCGTTCGTCTTCTGGCTCACCCAGTTCGCCGCCATCGTCGCCCTGCTCTGGCGCCTGTGGCCGCTGGGCGGGCAATAGGGCAGCGTTGCCCTAATCCGGCAGCGGGCCGCAGTGGAGGATGTATTCCTTGCGCTCCTGCAGCGCTCGTCTTTCCTTGCGCTTGCCCTTGACCGCCTCGCGCTCCAGCATGCGGATCACCTCCAGCCGGCGGGCGCAGCGCGCCTCCTCTTCGGCCGCCGCACGCGCCTGCCTCACCCGCTCGGCCTCGGCCTCGCGCTCACGTCGGCGCAGGGCCTCGGCCGCGGCGATCTCCGCCCTGGCCTGCTTCTGGGCGCGGGCGGTGTCCTCCGCCTCCGGTGCGGTGGCCGGCGGCCGCACGGGCAGGGCCTGAGCCCCCGGTGGGCAGGGCAAGGACTGGTAGACGATACGCCCACCCTCACGGCATTTGTACAGCCCCTCGGCCTGCACACCGATGCCCGCAGACCACAGGGCGGCCCCCACTAGCACGAGGCAGGCCCGCATGCGCCTCAGCCCCCAGCGGTGGCGGCCGCGACCGGTTTGAGCCCCTGCACCAGCTCGCGCAGCTCGGCCTCCTCCAAGGTCTCCTTGGCCAGCAGTTGCTGCGCCCCTCGTTCCAGGATCGCGCGGTTGTCTTCCAGGATACGGTAGGCGCGCTCGAAAGCGCGCATGACGATGGTGCGGATGGCGCGGTCGATGGCCGCCTGGGTGCTCTCCGACACGCGGCAGCCGCCGGAGACCATCTCCGGCACGTCGAGGAAGCGCGGCCGCTGCGCCTCGTAGGCGATGTAACCCAGGTCCTCGTCCATGCCGAAACGGGTGATCATGTCGCGAGCGATGTCGGTGGCGCGCGCCAGATCGTCCGCCGCGCCAGTGGACAGCTTGCCGAAGACCAGTTTCTCCGCCGCCCGCCCGCCCAGCAACACCGCGATCTTGTGCTCCAGCTCCTCGGCGGTCATCAGATAACGGTCCTCGGTGGGGCGCTGGATGGTGTAGCCCAGGGCACCGATGCCGCGCGGGATGATGGAGATCTTGTGCACCGGATCGGTGCCGGGCAGGGCCATGGCCACCAGTGCGTGCCCCATCTCGTGGTAGGCCACGGTCGCCCGCTCCTGCGGGTTCAGCACCCGGTTCTTCTTCTCCAAGCCGGCGATGATGCGCTCGATGGCGGTGTTGAAGTCCTGCATCTGTACGGCCTCCGCCCCGCGCCGGGTGGCGGCGAGCGCTGCCTCGTTGACCAAGTTGGCCAGATCCGCCCCGGAAAAGCCGGTGGTGAGCGCGGCCACTTGTTCCACGTCCACTTCGGGCGCGAGCTTCACCTTTTTCACATGCACGCGCAGGATGGCGGCGCGCCCTTTCTTGTCCGGTCGGTCCACCAGCACCTGACGGTCGAAACGCCCGGCGCGCAGCAGGGCCGGGTCGAGTATCTCCGGCCGGTTGGTGGCGGCGAGGATGATGAGCCCGACCGATGAATCGAAGCCGTCCATCTCGGTGAGCAGCTGGTTCAAGGTCTGTTCGCGCTCGTCGTGTCCGCCCACCGGCCCGCCGACGCCGCGGGCACGGCCCAGGGCGTCCAGCTCGTCGATGAAGATGATGGCTGGTGCCTTGGCGCGCGCCTGTTCGAACAGGTCGCGCACCCGCGCCGCCCCCACGCCGACGAACAGCTCGACGAACTCGGAGCCGGAGATGGAAAAGAAGGGTACCCCCGCCTCGCCCGCTACCGCCTTGGCGAGCAGGGTCTTGCCCGTGCCCGGCGGCCCCACCAGCAGTACCCCTTTAGGGATGCGCGCGCCCAGCCGGCCGTAGGCCTGAGGGTCTTTGAGAAACTCGACGATCTCGCGCAATTCCGCCTTGGCCTCGTCCACCCCGGCCACGTCGTCGAAGGTCACCCCGGTGTTCTTTTCGACATAGACCTTGGCCCGGCTCTTACCTATAGTCATGAAGCCGCCCATGCCCTGTCTTTCGGCGAAGCGACGAAACAGGAAGAACCACACGGCAAAGAAGGCCACCGCCGGCAGCACCCAGGATAACAGGTCGCGTAGCAAAGTGCTCTCGATCACCCGCGCGTAGGGTACGTTGTATTGCGACAGGCGTGCCGCCAGGTCGGGCTCCACCCGAGTGGCGACGATTACCCTCTTGCCCTTGGCATCCGGATGTTTCAGCTTACCGGTGATGGTCTTGTCCCCGACGATCACCTCCTCCACCCGCCCCTCGGCCAGGGCTCGCTCGAATTCGCTGTAGGGCACCGGCTCCACCGTGCGGGTGGTCTGCCACCAGTCCTGCAGCCACAACAAGGCGAGCAGGGCCAGGAGCCAGTAGGCGATGTTCCAACCTGTTTTTTGTTCCATGGAAACCCGTCCTCCGTGTCGTCCCGAGCGGTGCCTGTCGCAGCAAACCCGTCTAGTGTACGATGAGTCTGAGGGTGTGGGAGCAATCCATTCGACCCGCACAGGACGGAGCGCAGTCTAGGAGGTGGCATGAAACTCGACAGTCTCAAGGAAAGCGTGCAGGAACTGTTCGACAGCGTGAGCGAGGGCTGGCGCCATCTGTGGCGCAGCGCCGCCGATGCGCTCACCCGCTTCAAACCCGGCGACAAGACTGAGCTGCCGGCGCAGACCCAGGTCGATGACTACAACTGGCTGCCCACGCGCAGCTGGGCCATGCTCGGTGGCGACCTGTTCGAAGACGAGCGCCGGCTGGTGGTACGGCTGGAGGTGCCGGGGATGGAGAAAGAGGATCTCGCCATCGAAGTGGTCGGCGACCACCTGGTGGTCAGCGGCGAGAAACGCTTCCAACGTGAGGAGGGCGATGGGCGCTGGCGCATGGTGCAATGCGCCTATGGCCGCTTCCGCCGGGTGGTGCCGCTGCCGGCGGAGGTCAGGGCGGAGGAGGCGAAGGCGAGTTACCGCAACGGCGTGCTGCGCGTGGAGCTGCCCAAACGCAACCCCGCACAGCCGGCCGGCACGCGCATCCAGGTGGATTGATCCGCCGCCAGGGCCACCCCGCCCTGCGGGGCAGCAGGCCCGACGCGTTCGCGCCCTGGCGGTGGCTGCTCAGTGCGTCGTCGCCAGCTCCGGCTGGGAGGTCTTCCGCTCCAGATAATACCGGGCCGTCACCTGCAGGGTGGCGCCGAATTCGTACACCAGGGGCACGCCGGTGGGGATGTCCAGTCTCGCGATCTCTTCGTCCGGGATCGCCTCCAGGTATTTGATCAAGGCGCGCAGGGTGTTGCCGTGGGCGGTGATGAGGATGCGGCGGCCAGCGCGCAGTTGCGGCAGGATCTGTTCGCGCCACAGCTCCAGCACGCGCACCTGGGTGTCGGCGAGCGACTCGGTGGCGGGCAGGCGCTCGGGCGCCAGGCCCCGGTAGCGCGCATCGTGACGCGGATGCCGCGGGTCGGTCGCGGTCAAGGAGGGCGGACGCGCAGCATAGCTGCGCCGCCAGGCGTGCACACGGTCCAGGCCGTAGTGCTCGGCGATCTCGGCCTTGTTGAGACCCTGTAGCGCCCCGTAGTGGCGCTCGTTCAGCCGCCAGTCCTTCACCACCGGCAGCCAGTGCAGCTCCATGGTGTCGAGCACGATCCACAGGGTGCGTATGGCCCGCCGCAGCAGTGAGACATAGGCTTGGTCGAAGCCGAAGCCCTCCTGGCGCAGCAGCCGCCCGGCCGTGTACGCTTCCAGCTGCCCCTGTTCGGTCAGGTCCACGTCGGTCCAGCCGGTAAAGCGGTTCTCCCGGTTCCAGGTACTCTCGCCGTGGCGCAGCAGCACGAGTCTGTTCATCTCGCCTCCTGTGGACTGTGTATGAAGGCCCGATTGCGCCTCAGGCGCTGGCCTGCGCCTCCAGTGCACGCAGGCTCTCGTCCACCCCGGCCGCACGCGTCAGTTCGGCCACGTTGTCTTTGGTGAAAAAGCCCTGGAAATCGCCGAAACGCTGCACGTATTCGATGATCAGGCTGGAGTATTCCGAGGCGCTGGAGAAGATCTGCCGGATCCCCTCCTCACGCGAGCCGATCACGTCGAGCAGGAACTGCTGGCCGCAGTTGCGCAGCCGTTCCACCACGAAATCGATGTTGGGGCGGCCGTCGGTCTCGCCATCGGCCACCGCCACCGCCAGGTGGTGCAGCCGCGGGCCGAAGTTGCGCACGAACTGTTCAGTGGGCGAGGGTAGTTTGAGCAGGTGGTTGACGAAATAGGGGTGGTTGGCGGCGGTGAAGACCTTGGCCGGGCTGATGAGTTCGTTGGCGTAGTGCACGCTCTTGGTCACATTGGTGGAGGAGTTCTGGTTGGCGATGTCATAGCTGCCCCAGTAGTAATAGCTCGACAGGGTGAGGAACTCGAGGATGGCAGCCTCGCGGTTTTGCGCATAGACACGGGTGGCCAGGTGGTCTATGGGCAGCAGCAGGCGGTCGATGCCGAGCTCCTCCTGGGTCTGCTTGGCCTTGAGATAGACCTCCTGCATGTCGTCACGGATGGCGCTGATGCCTAAGGCATAGACGCGAATGTCGTGTTCCGGTCGCTCCCAGTAGCCGACGATGTTGTGCGTGTAGGGGCTGGGCTTGACGATGGCCATGTTGCCCGGCAGCTCCAGACGGCGGATCTGGTCCTGGTTGAAGAAGCGCACGTCACGCGCCTTCTGCTGCTCGACCACGTCGTGCAGGTCGAGTACGCGGAAGACCTCGCCCATGTAGCGCGAGTTGGGTTTGACCGCGCCGATGGGATAGACCTCGTTGAGGCTGCGGAAGATGCCACGTGTGTTGGGGTCCTTGACCTCGCGCACGAGGATGTCGGGCGCGCTCATGTCGATGCGCAGGATGTGGGTGTAGTGCTGCTCCGACTCCAGGGTGACCAAATAGTGGTAAGGCGTCATCAGGCACAGCTCACCCACGTAGGCGCGTGAGCAGCCCGGCTCCACCGTGATCATGAGGGTGTCGATCTGCCGGATGGCCTCGGTCAGCCCGCTGCGGTCGCGCTCTTCCAGCAGGCGCACCAGGTATTCCTCGAAGAAGTCGGAGTTCTTCTTGTCGCCGTGGCGGGGGAAGTCGAGCGAGGGGTACATGGTCACTGACTCGCGGGACGGGTGGGGGTCGGGAGGGAGGGTAGCCGGTGCAGGTGGAAATAGTGGCGCGAGACCGCCTCGTGGATGGCGCCCAGGTCGGTCTGCACCTGGTCCAGGTATTCGTGCAGCACGTGCGGGGCGAGTGCCTCCAGCCGCATGCGCTCCAGCCGACGCCAGGCCCGCCGCACCGCCTGCATAGGCTCGGCATGGCGCGGCAGCACCGACAGGCAGCCCTCGATCTCGTCCAGGCAGTGGCGCACGGTGCGCGGGAAGTGTGGGTCCTTGAGCAGGAAGTTGACCACATTGGGGCCGCGTACATGCACGGCCACGTGGCGCCGGTACATCTGATAGGCCGACAACGCGAGCAGGGTGGCCATCCACAACCGCTCCAGCACGGGACCGGCCAGGGCGCGATCCTCTGGCAGCAGCACGGCGGAATTGACGTCCACGATGCGCGTGGTCATGTCGGCACGCTCGATGTTGCGGCCCAGCTTGATGAACTGGTAGGCCACATCGTGGCTCATGGAACCGGTAATCAGGCCGACGATGGATTGGCGCGCCTCGATCACGTGCGCGAGCACCTCGTAACGCTGGCTGCGGCCCTGTGTGGCGCGCTCGGCGTTGCGCTGGACGTACAGGTACAGGGCGTTGACGCGCTCCCAGAACTCGGTCGGCAGCACCTCGCGGAAGGTGCGGCTGTTCTCGCGCGCGTGGCGGATGCTGGCGAGGATGGAGCTGGGATTGTCCTCGTCCTGGATGAGGAAATGGACGATGCGGTATTCGTCCGCCACCGCATGCTTGGCATGGTACAGCTCGTCCAGCCCTACCACGCGGATCAGCACGTCCCAGCCGAAGCGGGCCCCGCGTGGCAGATCGAGCAGCACCTGGGTGGTGCTGTTGATCAGCCGCGCGGTGTTCTCCGCCCGCTCCAGGTAGCGGGCCATCCAGTAGAGGTTTTCGGCCACTCGCGACAGCATGCTGCAGTACCAGGTTTCAGGTTCAGATCAGGGATGAGGGTCTCAAACGTACGCAGAGCGCGCTGGCTGACGATCCCGACCATACTCTGCACGGCGTTCAACGCCATCGATCCTCTCCTCAAGACTTGTCGGCCGGCTCCAGATCGACGATCCAGGTGTCCTTGCTGCCGCCGCCCTGAGAGGAGTTGACCACCAGAGAGCCCTCGCGCAGGGCCACGCGGGTGAGTCCCCCGGTGGTGGCGTACAGGTGGTCGGACTGCAGCACGAAGGGGCGCAGGTCCAAGTGGCGCGGGGCGAGCCGCTCGCCCACCAGGGTGGGGGCGGTAGACAAGGTCAGCACGGGCTGCGCCATGTAGTTGCGCGGGTCCTCCCAGATCAGCCGCGCAAAGCGCTCGCATTCCTCACGGCTCGCGCGCGGACCGATCAGCATGCCGTAGCCGCCGGACTCGTTGGCCGGCTTGACCACCAGTTCGTCCAGGTGGGCCAACACGTGCGCGCACTGGTCTTCGTACATGCACAACCAACTGGGCACATTCGGCAGGATGGGGTCCTCGTCCAGGTAATACTTGATGATCTTCGGCACGAAGGCATACACCACCTTGTCGTCGGCCACGCCCGCGCCGGGGGCGTTGGCGATGCCCACCTTGCCCGCGCGCCAGGCCCGCATCAGCCCACGCACCCCCAGCAGCGAATCGGGCCGGAACGCCTCGGGATCGAGGAAGTCGTCGTCGATGCGGCGGTAGATCACGTCCACCCGGCGCAGGCCGGAGATGGTCTTCATGTACACGCAGTCGTCCTCGCCCACCACCAGGTCCGAGCCCTCCACCAGATAGGCGCCCATCTGCTGGGCCAGATAAGCGTGTTCGAAATAAGCCGAGTTGTAGATGCCCGGCGTGAGCACCACCACCACCGGTCGCTCGCCCGCGCGGGGCGAGAGCGCCGCCAAGGTGTCGTGCAGCTGGGTGGGGTAGTCGTCCACCGGCAGGATGCCCCCGGTGGCGAACAGCTCCGGGAACATCCGCTTCATCAGCTTGCGGTTTTCCAGCATGTAGGACACCCCCGAGGGCACCCTCAGGTTGTCCTCCAGCACATAGAGGGTGCCGTCGCGGTCACGCACCAGATCGGTGCCACAGATGTGCGCCCATACACCAAAACGGGGCGTCATGCCTACGCATTGCGGCCGGAAGTTCTTCGACCCGGCCAGCACCTGGGCCGGGAACACCTTGTCCTTGACGATGCGCTGGGCGTTGTACAGGTCGTCGATGAACAGGTTGAGGGCTGTGAGCCGCTGCTTCAGGCCCGCCTCGATGCGCTCCCACTCGCGCCGATCCATCACGCGCGGGATCAGATCGAAAGGCCAGGCGCGGTCGATATTGGCCCCGTCGCTGTAGACGGTGAAGGTGATGCCCAAGGTCATGATCGCCGCCTCGATCGCCTGGCGGCGGGCCTCGACCGCCTCTAGCGGCAGGGTGGCGAGATAGTCGAACAAGGCCCGCGCCGCCGGCCGCGGCGTGCCGTCGGGGGCGACCAGCTCGTCGTAGGCAGTGCGGCAGGGATAGTCGCGCAGGCTCAGGTGCATGGCGATGGGTGTGGACCTCGTCGATCGAACATAAGCACGAAGTGTGCCAGTCATACCGAGGGGGTGGCAGGCGAGCGGTGCGACGCTAGAATGCGTCTGCAACACATCCACGCCGGGGCGCGCATGACCTATTGCCTTGCCATCAACCTCAACCAGGGGCTGGTGTTCTGCTCCGACTCGCGCACCAACGCGGGCACCGACAACGTCAGCGTCTATTCCAAGATGCACAGCTTCGTCTGGCCGGGCGAGCGCTTCTTCGTGCTGCTGTCGGCTGGCAACCTGGCCACCACCCAGGCGGTGGTCAAGAAGCTGCGCAGCGACGTGCCCGCGGGCCTGGTACCCAATTTGTACACGGTCGGCTCCATGCACGAGGCGGCCGATTACGTCGGCATGGTCAGCACCCAGGTGCAGAAGACCCAGGCCAGCCGCGACACCGCCCACACCAGCTTCGAGGCCACCTTCATCTTCGGCGGTCAGATCAAGGGCGCCCCGCCGGAGATCTTCCTCATCTACCCCCAGGGCAATTACATCCACGAATCGGACGAACACCCCTTCCTGCAAATCGGCGAGATCAAATACGGCAAGCCCATCCTCGACCGCGTCATCCGCCGCGACCTCGACCTCGCCCGTGCCGCCCGCTGCGCCCTAGTGTCCATGAACTCCACCTGCCGCAGCAACGTCACCGTCGGCCCGCCGATCGAGCTGCTCATCTACCCGCGCGACAGCCTGAACGAAGGCCGCCGCCTCTACCTCACCGACGACGACCCCTTCGCCCGCGAACTGGCCGAACGCTGGCAGCAGGGTCTCATGCTCGCCCTGGAGAACCTGCCACCCTTCCCCTGGGAGCGCCGATCGACGGCGCGCGACTGATCCACACCCGCCGCCGATGCCGGGCGGGGATCCGGCCCCGGTCGATCGGCACGGCGGTTGCTTGGCGTTCGGGTGATGCCACCTCACCCGACCTCCATGGCCATCCACGTCGCCTTACGCCACACCACCCATTACGAATACGACCGCCCAGTCGCCTTGAGCCCCCACGTCGTGCGGCTGCGCCCGGCGCCGCACTGTCGCACGCCCATCCTGTCCTACTCGCTCAAGGTCCGACCGCAAAAACACTTCATCAACTGGCAGCAGGACCCCTTCGGCAACTGGCTCGCCCGTCTGGTCTTCCCGCAAAAGACGCGCGAGCTGTTCGTGGACGTGGAGGTGATCGCCGACATGACGGTGATCAACCCGTTCGACTTCTTCGTCGAGGATTACGCCGAGCACTGGCCGTTCGAGTATGCGCCCGCGCTCAGGGAGGAGCTCGCCCCTTACCTCAAGATCGCGGAGGCCGGGCCGCGCCTGCAGGACTATCTGGCGGGCATTGCGCGCGAACGGCGCAACACGGTGGCCTTCCTGGTGGAGCTCAACCAGCGCCTGCAGCGCGACATCGGCTACACCATACGCTTGGAGCCCGGGGTGCAGAGCTGCGAGGAGACGCTCGCGCGGGGCATCGGCGCCTGCCGCGACACGGGCTGGCTGCTGGTGCAGATCCTGCGCCATCTGGGCCTGGCGGCACGTTTCGTATCGGGCTACCTGGTGCAGCTTGCGCCCGATGAAAAGGCGCTCGATGGCCCGTCCGGGCCGGAGCGCGATTTCACCGACCTGCATGCCTGGGCTGAGGTGTACGTGCCAGGGGCGGGCTGGCTGGGGCTAGACCCGACCTCGGGCCTGTTCGCCGGCGAGGGGCACATCCCGCTCGCCTGCTCGCCGCATCCGACCAGCGCCGCACCCATCGACGGCTACACAGAACCGTGCGAGGTCCGCTTCAGCTACGCCAATACGGTCACCCGCTTCCGTGAGCAGCCGCGCGTGACCAAACCTTACACGGAGGCACAGTGGGGGCACATCCTGGCCCTGGGCCGCCTGGTGGACGAGCGGCTGGAGGCCGGCGGTGTGCGCCTGACGCTCGGGGGTGAGCCCACCTTCGTGTCCATCGACGACATGGATGCACCGGAATGGACCACCGAAGCCCTCGGCGCCCACAAGCGTGAACGGGCCGAGGTACTGGTGCGGCGGCTGCGCACGCGCTTCGCCCCCGGCGCGCTGCTGCTCACCGGCCAGGGCAAATGGTATCCGGGCGAGCCCCTGCCGCGCTGGGCACTAGGCCTGTACTGGCGCAAGGACGGCGTGCCGGTGTGGCGCGATGCGCGCTGGCTGGCCGAACCGCAGCGTGACTACGGGCACGGGGTCGAACAGGCACGCCGCTTCGCTCAAACGCTCACAGCTGCCCTGGGCCTGTCCGCCCGGTATCTCATCCCCGCCTATGAGGACGCGCTCTACGCCCTGTGGCGGGAGGCGACGGTGCCGATCAACCTGGACCCCACCCGCGCGGGCCTCGACGACCCCTTGGAGCGGCGCAGCCTGGCACAGGTGCTCTCGCGCGGGCTGGACACACCGGTCGGCTACGCCCTGCCGCTCGCCTGGGACTGGGCGGCTGGGCGCTGGCGCTCGGCCCCGTGGGAGCTGCGCCGCGAGCGGCTGTATCTGATTCCGGGTGATTCGCCCATGGGGCTGCGTCTGCCGCTCGACACCTTGCCCTGGGTGGCGGAGGACGAGCGCGAGCTCACCGCGGAACCCGATCCGTTTGCCCCCCAGCCGCCGCTGGCGGACTTCCACGGCGAGGTGGCGGCGCGCTATAGCCATTTCGAGCCACCCAACGAGGCCCACCCCGAACTGCAGCCGCAGCCGCCGGCCGACCGAATGCATAGCCCGGTCGCCGTGCCGCGCACCGCACTGTGCGTGGAGCCGCGTGGCGGTTGTGTGCACGTCTTTCTGCCTCCCTGCGAGACCCTGGAGCACGCCCTGGCGTTGATCGCCGCCGTCGAGCACACCTGTGAGCAGCTTGCCATGCCGGTGGTGGTGGAGGGCTACGCCCCGCCCTTGGACGGCCGGTTGGAACGGCTGACGGTCACCCCCGACCCCGGCGTGATCGAGGTCAACATCCATCCGGCCCGCACCTGGGACGAACTGGTCGAACGCACCGTCGGGCTGTACGAGGAGGCACGCCTGGCGCGACTGGGGACCGAGAAGTTCATGCTCGACGGGCGGCATACCGGCACCGGCGGTGGCAACCACATCACCCTGGGCGGCCTCACCCCGGCCGAGAGCCCCTTCCTGCGCCGGCCCGACCTGCTGGCGAGCCTGATCACCTACTGGCAGCACCACCCGAGCCTGTCCTACTTCTTCAGCGGCCTGTTCGTCGGGCCCACCAGCCAGTCCCCGCGTGTGGACGAGGGGCGGCCAGAGGCCCTGTATGAGCTGGAGCTCGCGCTCGCGCGCGTGCCGCCGGGCGAGAGCCTGCAGCCTTGGTTGGTGGACCGGCTATTCCGCAACCTGCTGGTGGACGTCAGCGGCAACACCCACCGCGCCGAGTTCTGCATCGACAAGCTGTACTCCCCGGACGGCCCCTCGGGGCGGCAGGGCCTGGTGGAACTGCGCGCCTTCGAGATGCCCCCCCACGCGCGCATGAGCCTGGTGCAGATGTTGCTCACGCGCGCCATCGTCGCCCGCTGCTGGGAGCAACCCTATGTGCACCCTCTGGTGCGCTGGGGCACGATGCTGCACGACCGCTGGATGCTACCGCACTATCTGTGGCAGGACCTCAAGGCGGTGCTGGCCGATCTCGCCGCGGCCGGTTTCCCCTTCCAGGCCGAGTGGTTCGAACCTTTTCTGGAATTCCGCTTCCCGCGCTACGGCCGTCTGCAGTTCGGCGACATCGAGCTCGAGCTGCGTGCAGCCATCGAACCTTGGCCGGTGTTGGGCGAGGAGGTCACCCATCAGGGTACCGCCCGTTACGTCGATTCCTCGGTCGAGCGCCTGCAGGTCAAACTCACGGGGCTCACCGACGGACGCTATGCCCTGGCCTGCAACGGCCGGCGCGTGCCCCTGCGCGCCACCGGCACCCAGGGCGAGTACGTTGCGGGCGTGCGCTACCGCGCCTGGCAGCCGCCCTCGTCCCTACACCCCACCATAGGGGTGCACACCCCGCTCGTCTTCGACCTCATCGACCTGTGGAACGGCCGCGCCGTGGCCGGCTGCACCTATCACGTCATGCATCCGGGCGGGCGCAACTACGAACGCTTCCCGGTCAACGCCAACGAGGCCGAGGCCCGCCGCCATGCGCGCTACCAGGCCTGGGGGCACAGCCCCGGCCATTATGCCCCACCGCCCTGGGTGCAGACCCTGGCCCGCTTCCATCCGGACGCGAGCCGCCTGGGACCCATGCCGCCGCCGCCCGAGGAACCCGCCGGCGAATACCCTCTCACCCTGGACCTACGTCGCCCGCCGCGGCCGTGATACGGGTTGGCCCCGCCCTGCTGAGATCGACCGGTCTGACCTTCGCCCCCGGCGTCCCACGCCGCCGGCCGACCCGCCAGTGTCCACGGCCATTGCACCAGCACCGTGTAGCATGCACCGATTTGGTGCGGCTGTGCGCATCGCCCCTGTCCGGCCTGCATGCATGCGCCATGGTGGGCGCAAGCAAAGGGTTGGCAGGACGGTGGTACGCGCGGTCGGGTCGGATCGCAGATGGCATGGGTCTTGCAACACCCGTGCCATCAACGTCTAGCCCAAGGAAAGGAGGCACACGCATGAGCCCGCGTCCGGCACCATCGTACCGACCGACCGACCGGCCCCAACCAGCCGCGGCGCGCCGCGCGGGACGCGGGCACCGCACCCGCACGCCGTGCGAGCGCAGCGGGCGAGGCCTGCCGGTCACGGCGGCCGTCTGCCGCAGGCTGGCCTGGG
>JANWZL010000046.1 GCA_025054655.1 Thiobacillaceae bacterium
AGAGGAACGACGCATGGAACTGAACATCAACGGCCGCATCATCGAGACCGACCCGGAAGGCTACCTGGTCAACCTGGAGGACTGGTCGCCCGAGGTGGCGGAGTACCTGGCCGAACAGGACAAGCTCGCGCTCACTGAAAACCATTGGAAGATCATCAATTACATGCGCGACTATTTTCACGAGTACGGCACCGCCCCCAACCTGCGCATCCTGCAGAAGGCCCTGAAGGAGGAGTTCGGCGAGGAATGGGGCGACAAGAAGTTCCTATTCGACCTCTTCCCCTACGGCCCGGCTAAACAGGCCGGCCGCTACGCCGGTACACCCAAGCCGACCGGTTGTGTCTGATACAGAGGACGGAGGACAGAGGACAGAAGACGGAGTGCAGAGGACCGAGGACTGAAGACTGAAGACGGAGGGCTGTGGGGGCGGTGCTGGTCAATACCCTTCTCCTTCTCCCACCCCTTACTCCTCACTCCTCACTCCCATCCCCTCGCCCCTCACCCCACCTCCCTCACCACCCTAAAGCCCAGATTGGTGTCGATCTCGTGCATCATACGCGGGCGGCGGGCGGCGAAGCGGGCCTCCTCTACGCCCTCGAACCAGGAACCGCCTTTGGTCACGACCCAGCGGCTGCCGCGGGCGGGGCGGGTGCCATGGGCGTCGAGCGGACCCTCCCAGGGGTCGGCGGTCAGTTCCCAGACATTGCCGTGCACCTCGTACAGCCCCCAGACGTTGGCCGGGTAGCTGCCCACCTCGCACACCCGCTGCAACGGCACGCAGAACGGTAGCCAGCGGCGCCAGCCCGAGGCGGCGCGGCCGGTGCCGAGCAGGGTGGCGGTGTTGGCCTCGCCGCAGCTCAAACGCTCGCCGAAGCAGTATTCGGTGCGGCTGCCGGCGCGGGCGGCATATTCCCACTCGGCCTCGGTCGGCAGCCGATAGCGCTGTCCGGTCTGCGCGCTGAGCCATTCCAGATAGCCCTGAGCGTCGAGCAGACTCAGGTTGATGACCGGCTGCCGGCCTTCGGAGCGCAGCAGGTGGTCGGGCCAGGTCAGGCCTGCGGCCTGCACGTAGCGTTCGAACTCGTCCGCAGTGACCGTATAGCGGCCGATGGCGTAGGGCGCCTGCATCGTCACCGGGCGCTGCGGCAGTTCACCGAAGCGGCGCGTCGCGTCCGCGGCCCCCATGCTGAAACGGCCGGGTGGGATGACGGCCAGCTGCGGCCCCAGACCGCCATCGCGCAGGCGGTCCTGGAAGAAGACCTCGAGTCCGGCGGCCCGTGCCGCCTCGGCCTGCAGGCGGCGCAGTTCGGCCGGACCGAGCTCGTGCACCCATGCCAGGGTGTGCGTGGCGTCCATCGCCGCTTCAGCCGGCCTGCCAGTGCCCGGACCTGCCGCCTAGCTTCTCCAGCAGTCGCAGCTCTTCGATCACCATGCCGCGATCGACCGCCTTGCACATGTCGTAGATGGTGAGCAAGGCGGTGCTGACCGCGGTCAAGGCCTCCATCTCCACCCCCGTGCGGCCGACCGTCTCGGCGCGGGCGGTGCAGACGACGGCCTGGTTGGGCTCGTCGATGGTGAACTCCACCCCGACCCGGGTGAGCGCGATGGGGTGACAGAGGGGGATCAGCTCGGCAGTGCGTTTCGCCCCCATGATGCCGGCCAGGCGGGCCACGCCGATGACGTCGCCCTTATGGCCCTCGCCCGCGACGATCATGGCCAGGGTCTGCGGCTGCATGCGGATGCGGCCGCTGGCCACGGCCACACGGCGCGTCTCATCCTTGTCGCCCACATCGACCATGATGGCGCGGCCCTGGGCGTCGAAGTGCGTCAATTGGGACATGGGGGTCGGGAACTGGAACAGCGGGTGTTTATCATAACCGTATGCCTTTACGCCGCGCCATCGTGTCCCTCCTGGTTGCAGCCCTGCCGTTGCGGGCGGCCGAGCTGCCCGAACTGGGCGAGGCGGCGCGCGCGGGCCTGACCCAGGCGCAGGAGGCGCAGCTGGGGCGCGAGATCATGCGCCAGGTGCGCGCCAACCGGGACTATCTCGACGACCCCGAACTCACCGAATACCTCAACGACCTGGGCGATCGGCTGGCCGCGGTGAGTCCCGCGCCTTACCGTCAGTTCAGCTTCTTCGCCGTGCGCGACCCGACCATCAACGCCTTCGCGCTGCCTGGCGGTCATATCGGCGTGCACACGGGGCTCATCTCCGCCGTGCGCAGCGAATCCGAGCTGGCGGCGGTGCTGGCACACGAGATCGCCCACGTTACCCAGAATCACGTGGCGCGCATGCTGGAGGCGCAAAAGAGCGCGAGCCTGGCATCCCTGGTCGCACTGGCCATCGCCATCCTGGCAGCACGCACCGATAGCCAGGTCTCCCAGGCCGCCGCCACCGTCGGCAGCGCGCTTACGGTGCAGCAGCAGCTCGACTACAGCCGTGATTTCGAGCGCGAGGCCGACCGCGTGGGGCTGAACATCCTCACCCAGGCCGGGTTCGCGCCGCAGGCCATGGTGAGCTTTTTCGAGCGGCTGCAGGCTCAGTCCCGGGTGCTGGAGACCCATGCCCCTGCCTATCTGCGCACCCACCCGCTCACCTATCAGCGCATCGCCGACCTGCAGAACCGTGTGGGCGAGCTGCCCTACCGGCAGTATCCGGACAGCCTGGAGTTCCGCCTCATCCAGGCCAAGGTATGGGCGGGTGAGGGCGAGCCAGGCCAGGCGCTCGCGCGCCTCGAGTCCAGGCTGGCGCAGGATGCACGCGATGCCGCCTCGTGGTATGGGCTTGCGCGCGCGGCCCTGCGTGCGGGCAACCTGGTGCGGGCCGCCGAGGCGGTCAGGCGTCTGGACGGGCTCGGCGTCAACTCACCCATGATCGACATCCTGGCGATGGACCTGGCCGTGGCTCAGGGCCAGGCGGAGCAGGCCATCGCCCGCGGCCGACAGGCCCTCGCCCGACATTCGACCAGCCGCCCGCTCGTTTATGCCTATGCCCGTGGTCTGCTCCTCGGCGGCCGCGCCGCCGAGGCGCTGCGCCTTGTCGAGGAGCAGCTGCGCACCTGGCCCGAGGACGCGCGGCTCTACGCGCTCAAGGCACGTGCGCACGGCGAGCTGGGACAGCGCTTCGATGCCCATCTGGCCCAGGCCGAGGCCAGCTACCGGCAGGGCGAGCTCGCCCCGGCCATCGAGCAGCTGCAACTGGCCCTGTCCAGCGGCGAGCGCGATTTCCACAAACTGTCCATCGCCGAGGCCAGGCTGCGTGCGCTGCGCGCGCTGCAGCAGGGCGAATCCGGTCCACCACGGCGCTGAAACGCCCCGGTATGCGCCGTTTCAACCGATCGTCTTAGTATGTTTGGGGCATTACCAGGGGCCACGGCATGTATTAAGTTCACGTCGTACCGGGCCCGGTTACGGCCAGGCCCACGGTGCGGTCGGTGGTGAGGTCGGACATCGGTCGGACCTTGGCTGCGACGACCTTCAAACAAGGTCATTTTTCACGGAGATCACGATGGATCAGCAACGCAGAGAAGTGCTCAAGGGTGCGGGCGCGGCCTCGGTGGTAGGGGTGGCGCTGGCGGCGGGGTTGCTCAAGCCGACGGCGGCGCATGCCTGGAATGCGGCCGGATTCGAGTCCAAGAACCTGGCCGATGCGCTCAAGGCGATCAATGCCACGGGCGCGGCCGACAGTGCCCAGATCACGGTCAAGGCG
>JANWZL010000029.1 GCA_025054655.1 Thiobacillaceae bacterium
CATGAAGATCCGCATCCGTAACGGCCGGCTGATCGACCCCATGAGCGGCATGGACCGCATAGGCGATGTCTGTATTGCCGCCGGCCGCATCGTGGCGGTGGGGGAGGCGCCGGCCGATTTTCACGCCAACCAGGAGCTGGACGCCAGCGGCTGCGTCGTCTGTCCGGGCCTGGTGGATCTGTCGGTGCGGCTGCGGGAACCGGGCTTCGAGTACATGGCCACACTGGAGAGCGAGATGCGGGCGGCGGCGGCAGGGGGCGTCACCTCGCTCGCCTGTCCCCCGGACACCGATCCGCCGCTGGACGAGCCCGGACTCGTCCGCATGTTGAAGTTCCGCACCCGCACGACACCGGGACCGCGCGTCTATCCGGTCGGGGCGCTCACCTGGAAGCTCAAGGGCGAGCGCCTGACCGAGATGGCGGAGCTCGCCGAGGCGGGTTGCATCGCCTTCAGCCAGGCCGACGCGCCTTTGATCGACACGGCGGTGCTGCTGCGGGCGATGGAATATGCGGTCACCTTCGACCTGCCCTTGTGGCTGCGGCCGCAGGACTACCACCTCGCTCGCGGCGGGGTGGCACATGACGGGGTGGTGGCCGCACGGCTGGGACTGCCGGCCATCCCCGTGCCGGCCGAGACGGTGGCCCTGCAGACCATCCTGCTGCTCGCGCGCGAGACCGGGGCGCGCGTGCACCTGGCCCGCCTGTCCAGCCGGGCGGCGCTGAACATGGTGCGCCGGGCCAAGCACGACGGGCTGCGCGTCACTTGCGACGTGGGCGTGCACCACCTGCATCTGTCGGAGATGGATCTGACCGATTTCGACCCCAACTGCCACCTGGTGCCGCCCCTGCGCAGCCTGCGCGACCGCGAGGCGATCCGGCAGGCGGCGCGCGAGGGGCTGATCGACGCGATCTGCTCGGATCATACGCCGGTGAACGACGACGCCAAGGAGCTGCCCTTCCAGGAGGCCGCCCCGGGCGCCACCGGGGTGGAGCTGCTGCTGCCGCTCACGCTCAAATGGGCGCGCGAACTCGGTGTACCACTGGCCCAGGCCCTCTCCCTCGTCACCGATCGACCCGCCCGCCTCATGGGGGTGGAGGCCGGCCGGTTGGCCGTCGGCCAGCCGGCCGACCTCTGCGTGTTCGACCCCGACGAACCCTGGCAGGTGAGCCGCGAAACCCTGCTGTCGCTGGGCAAGAACAGCCCCTATCTGGGCATGGAGATGGTCGGCCGGGTACGCTACACCCTGATCGACGGCCATCTCGACTTTAGACGCCACCTCTGACCCCTCACCCTCCCGCCTCACCCCTCACATGCCTTCCCCGCTCGACCCGCAACAGCTCTATACCCCCTGCGCCTTCGCCTCGTCACCCCCATTCGCCAGCACCGAGGAGCTGGAGGACCTGCCGCACATCCCCGGCCAGACGCGTGCGGCCGAGGCGGTGGCGCTGGCGCTCGCCATGGCTGCCGAGGGGTTCAACCTGTTCGTGATGGGGCCGCCCGGAACCGGCCGACGTTCGCTGGTGCTGGACATGGTCGCGCAAGCGGCGGCGGGGCGGCCGGTGCCGCCGGACTGGGTGTACGTACACAACTTCGCCCAGCCGCACAAGCCGCGCGCCATCCAGTTGCCCGCCGGGCGCGGCCGCGTGTTCAAGGCGGACATGCAGCGACTGGTGGAGGACCTGCTGGCCGCCATCCCCGCCATCTTCGAGAGCGATGAATACCGCAACCGCCTGGAGGAGATCGAGCAGGAGTTCGCCGAGCGCGAGCACGCCGCCTTCCGTGCCGTGGGCGAGCAGGCCGAGCGCGAGGGCATCGCCCTGCTGCGCACGCCGGGCGGCTTCGGGCTCGCCCCCGTGCGCGATGGCGAGGTGCTGGGGCCGGAGGAGTTCGACAAGCTGCCCGAGCACGAGAAGGCGCGCATCCGCGCGGCCATCGAGCGGCTGCACGGCGAGCTGCACAAGGTCATCCGTCAGGCCCCGCAGTGGCTGCGCGAGAAGCGCGAGCGGGTGCGGGAGCTGAACCGGGAGTTTTCGCGCCTGGCGGTGGAGCATCAGATCGGCGAGCTGAAGGACAAATACCGCGACCTGCCGGCGGTGTTGGCGCACCTGCAGGCGGTCGAGCAGGACCTGATCGACAGCGCCGAGGAGTTCCGCAAACCGGCCGAGGCCCCGCCGCAGGTGCTGGGCCTGCCGCTGGCGGTGGCGCCGGCGTTCCGCCGCTACCAGGTCAATCTGCTGGTGGACCACGGCGACACGCGGGGTGCGCCGGTGGTGGAACCGGACCACCCCAACCACGCCGCACTGGTCGGGCGCGTGGAGCACATCGAACACCTGGGGGCGCTGGTGACCGACTTCAGCCTGATCAAGGCAGGTGCCTTGCACCAGGCGAGCGGCGGCTTCCTGGTGCTGGACGCGCACCGGCTGCTCACTCAGCCCTACGCCTGGGAGGGCCTCAAACGCGCCTTGCGCGCGCGGCGGGTGCGTCCGGACTCGCTCGCGCAGCTGCTGTCGCTCGCCAGCACCATCGCCTTGGAACCGGAGCCCATCCCGCTCGAGGTGAAGGTGGTGCTGGTGGGCGAGCGTCTGCTGTATTACCTGCTGGCCGAATTCGATCCGGACTTCCCGGAGCTGTTCAAGGTGGTGGCCGATTTCGAGGACGAGCTGCCGCGCACGCCGCAGAGCGCGTTCGAGTATGCGCGGCTGATCGCCACCCTGGCGCGGCGCGAGCGGCTGCTGCCCTTCGCCGCCGAGGCCTGCGCCCGGCTGGAGGAACAGGCCGCCCGCGCGGCGGGCGACGCCGAGCGGCTGTCCACCCACATCGAGGGGCTGCTCGACCTCATGCGCGAGGCGGATTTCCTCGCCCGCCAAGCGGGTGAGCCGCGAGTGACCCGCGCCCAGGTGCAGGCGGTGGTGGCCGCGCGCGAGCGGCGCAGCGGGCGGCTGCGTGAACGGGTGCAGGACGGCATCCTGCGCGGCACCGTGCACATCGAGACCAGCGGCCAGATGACCGGCCAGGTCAACGGACTGTCGGTCATCGACCTGGGCACCACCCGCTTCGCCCATCCCACCCGCATCACCGCCAACGTACGCCTGGGCGAGGGCGAGGTGATCGACATCCATCGTGAGGTGGAGCTGGGCGGGGCCATACACTCCAAGGGGGTGATGATCCTGGCCTCCTTCCTCGCCACCCGCTATGCCAGCAGCCTGCCACTGTCGCTCACGGCGGCGCTGACCTTCGAGCAGACCTATGGCCAGGTGGAGGGCGATTCGGCCTCCATGGCGGAGCTGTGCGCCCTGCTGTCGGCCCTGGCGCTGCTGCCCATCAAACAAGCGCTGGCGGTGACCGGCTCGGTCGATCAGCACGGCCACGCCCAGGCCATCGGCGCAGTGAACGAGAAGATCGAAGGCTTCTACGACATTTGCGCGCGCCGCGGGCTCACCGGCGAGCAGGGGGTGATCATCCCGGCGACCAACGTCAAACACCTGATGCTGCGCGAGGACGTGGTGGCGGCCTGCGCCGCGGGGCGTTTCCACGTCTGGCCCGTGCGGCACGTGGACGAGGCGATCGAGCTGTTGACCGGGGTGCCGGCCGGTGCCCCCGACGACCAGGGGGTGGTGCCGGAGGGTACGGTCAACTATCGGGTGGCCGCCCGCCTGATCGAATTCTCCAGTCTGCGCCAGGCCTATGCCGGCCACGGCGAGGGCAAGGCGCGGCGCCGCAACCGCGGCAGGACATGAGCGGCATCGAGCGCATCCTGCTGGCGGCGAGCGGCGCAGAGACGCCGCAGTGGGTCGAGACCGCGGCCGAGCTCGCCCGCGCGTTGGAGGCGGAACTGACCGCCCTGTTCGTCGAGGACGTCGATCTGCTGCGCGCCAGCCGGCTGCCGAGCAGCTGGGAGATCGGGCGGTTGACGGCGCAGTCGCGGCCCTTGCAGCCCGAGCGCACCCAGCGCTCGCTGCAGGCGGCCGCGCGGCGGCTCGAGCAGGCCCTGCGGGAGGCCGCCCGCGCCCGCAGCCTGCGCTTCAGCTTTAGCGTGCTGCAGGGCCGGCCGTGGGAGCTGCTGCTCGCATACGCCGCCGCCCCCAACCGGCTGATCTATCTGCCCAGCCGCCGCCTCACCCTGGCCAGCCCGCGGCCGCTGGTGGTGGCCTTCGACGACAGCATGGCGGGCGTGGCCGGGCTCACCGTGGGCCTGCGCCTGGCCCACAGCGCGCGGCGCACCTGTGTGGTGCTGGTCGCTGCGCAGGATGCGCAGGCCCTGCACGAGCGCATGCGCCAGGTGGAATGGGCCATGCACGGCCGGCAGACGGTGCTGTTCGAGCGCCTCGCCGCTTTGGACGCGGAGAGGCTAGCGGCGGCGGCGCGCAGGCTCATGCCCGCGGCCTTGATCCTGCCGGCGGCGGCCGAGATGCAGAGGCTCGCCCAGCGCTGTCTGGGGCTGGGATGCGATGTGCTGCTCGCCACCTGATCCGTCCGGTCGCCTTCAGCGTAGCAGCCGTCGGCGCGTGAGCACGAGCGCGGCATAGAACCCCGCCAGGCCGCAGACGAGCAGTGCGGCCACGTGCAGGACGGCCTGTGCCGGCCATTCGCCCAACACCAAGGGGCGCGCCAGGGCGATGGCATGGGTGAGCGGCAGCACCTGTGCCGCCGTCTGCAGCCAACCCGGCAGGGCCTCGGTGGGGTAGAACACGCCGGAGAGCAGCACCATGGGCGTGATGAACAGGGTGAAGTAGTACATGAAGAAGTCGTAGTTGGGCGCGAGCGCATTGACCGCGAGCCCCACGCCGGAAAAGGCGAAACCGGTGAGGACCACCACCGCCAGCAACCACAGCGTGAGGCCGAAGTCGGCATACAGCCCCAGGCCCCAGATCACAAGCAAGATGGCCAGGCCCGACAGCACGCTCTTGCTGGTGGCCCAGGCGAGCTCGCCCAGCAATACGTCGGCAAGGGTGAGCGGGGTGTTGAGGATGGCGTCCCAGGTCTTCTGCACGTGCATGCGCGAGAAGGCGGAGTAGAGCGTCTCGAAGCTGGCGCTGTTCATGACGCTGTAGGCCAGCGTGCCGGCGGCGAGGAAGGTGAGATAGGGCACCCCCTGCACCTCGCCCAGGAACTGCCCCAGCCCGTAGCCCAGTCCCAGCATGTACAACAGGGGGTCGGCCAAATTGCCGAGGATGGAGGGCACGGCGAGCTTGCGCCAGACCATGAAATTGCGCCGCCACACCGCGATCCATTTGAGAGGTGAGGCGTGAGGGGTGAAGGGTGAGGCGTGAAGCGTGAGGAGTGAGGCACCAGGGGGGAGGAGTGAGGAGGTCCGTCCCGGCTCGTCCCGGCCTTCGGGCCTGACCGCCTCCCGCCTCACTTCCTCACTCCTCACACCTCACTCCTCACACCTCACTCCCTCAAGTCCCGCCCGGTGAGCTTGAGGAAGACGTCCTCCAGGTTGGCTGGACGGTGCAGGTAGCGCACGCCGGCCCGGCGATCGAGGGCGTCGGTCAGCGGCCGGGCGTCGTCGGTGTAACAGAACAGGGTCTCGCCGGCCTGCTCGCAGCGGCGGCACAGCCGCCGCGCATGGCTGGCCCAGTCCGCCGCACCCTCGCCGTAGACCTCCACCACGTGCGGCTCGATGTGGCGCCTGATCAACTCGCGCGGGCTGCCCGCGGCGATGATGCGGCCGTGGTCGATAATGCTGATCGTGTCGCACAGGCGCTCGGCCTCCTCCATGAAGTGGGTGGTGAGCAACAAGGTTTTGCCCTGCTGGATGAGCCGGCGCAGGCCCTGCCAGACCAGGTGGCGGGCCTGTGGGTCGAGCCCGGTGGTGGGTTCGTCCAGGATGATGAGCTCGGGGTCGTTGACGAGGGCGCGCGCGAGCGCAAGCCGCCGCCTCATCCCCCCCGACAGCGTGGGCACCCGGGCCTGGGCACGGGCGGTCAGCCCGGCGAATTCGAGCAGGGCCGGGATGCGGGCCTCGATCTCCCGGCGGCCAAGGCCGAAGTAGCGACCATAGGCGATGAGGTTTTCGCGCACGCTGAAGTCAGGGTCCAGGCTGTCGGCCTGCGGCACCACGCCCACGCGCTGGCGCGCTGCGGCGGCTTCGCGCGGCACGGGACGGCCGAGCAGGCGGATGTCGCCCGCGTCCGGGACGATGAGGCCCAGGGCGAGGCGCAGGGTGGTGGTCTTGCCGGCCCCGTTGGGGCCCAGTAGACCATGGCAGCGGCCGGGTTCGAGCGCGAGTGTGAGCCCGTCCACCACGGCCTGGCCTGCATAGCGCTTGGTGACCTGGTGTAGGCTCAAGGGGGACACAGCAGCGAGCGCACCTTGTCGCGCAGGGCGGGCAGCCGCCCGTGGAAGAAGTGCCCTGCCCCAGACATCAGGTGCAGCCCTAGGCCATGGCGTTCGGCATAGGCGGCGACCTGCGCCGGCGCGATGAGCTCGTCCTCGGTACCGTGCACGATCTCGGTGGGGGCGGTGGGTGCGGCGAACGCATACCGGTCCACGGGCGGGGCCACGAGGATCAAGCGCGTG
>JANWZL010000035.1 GCA_025054655.1 Thiobacillaceae bacterium
CTGGCCAGCGGTGTGGAGGCCACCCGCACGGTCGAGCGCCTGCGTGCGGCAGGCCCCCGGCTCCACATCCCCGCCGCCGAGATCGAGGCCTGGGTGGCCGCTTTCCACTTCATCCAGCAGCTGCGCCTACGCCACCAGCACGCCTGTTACGAGGCCGGCCGGCCGCTGGACAACCACATCGACCCCGACCGCCTCAACGACCTCGACCGCCGCATCCTCAAGGAGGCCTTCCGCCAGGCGCGCAAACTGCAGGCCAGGTTGGCGATGGATTATCAGCTTTGAGGGGGCGGGCAGCGGGAAGTGGGCAAGGGGAGAAGGAGGCGGGAGATGGGATGAAGGAAACGGGGAGGATGGCCGGCCAGCCGCTCGATATCTGACCCCTAACCCCTAACCACTAACCACTAAACCCTCACCCCTCACCCCCGACCACAGCCGCCATGATCTTCCCTCGCCGCCCCCCGCTGGCTGCCGCACTGGCGCGCCGGCTGAAGGCCTGGCGGGCGCTGCCGCCGGCCGATCTGCGGCGGCCGCATGCGCAAGCGCGCTATGTCGTGGTGGACGTGGAGGCGAGCGGGCTCGATCCCGACCGCGACCGCTTGATCGCCATCGGCGCCTGCGCCGTGGTCGGTGGCCGCATCGAGCCGGCCGACAGCTTCGCCGTCGTGTTGCAGCAGGCGCAGGTGAGCCCGCACGACAACATCCTGCTGCACGGCATCGGGGCCGAGCGCCAGCGCACCGGGCTGCCGCCGGCCGAGGCCCTCACCGCCTTGCTCGAATATGTGCGCCACGACCCCTTGCTCGCCTTCCATGCCGCCTTCGACCGCAGGCTGATCGAACGCGCCTGCCGCATCCACCTGGGTCTGCGGCCGCGCTTGTCCTGGCTGGATCTGGCCCGCCTGCTGCCGCTGCTCGTGCACGAGCCCAAACTCCGGAGCCTGGACGACTGGTGCGCCCATTACGGCATCGCCAACCCCGCCCGCCACGACGCCCTGGCCGATGCCTGGGCCACCGCCCGGCTCGCCCTCATCGCCTTGAGGTTCGCCGAGGCGCGGGGCCTCAAGCACTTCCAGGCGCTGCAGTCCGAGCTGCGGGCGCAGGCCTGGCTGCGGCGCGGTCTTTAGCCGCGCTGGAACACCAAACGATGACGAATGCCACCGCGCGGCGGGGCTTGGGCTATACTGACGCCGCCGTGTGCCCGAGAGGACGCGGCCACGCAGGGAGGTCAGAACACCCGGCAACCCTTCGGAGGAGACCATGCAACTGACTGAACAACATCGAGAATACTGGCGCAAGAATCTCGGCCTCACCGCCGTGCTGCTCGCCATCTGGTTCGTCGTCACCTACGTGGTGAGCTATTTCGCCCGAGAGTTGAACGAGATCGTCATCCTCGGCTTCCCGCTCGCCTTCTACATGGGGGCGCAGGGGGCGCTGATCGTCTACGTGCTAATCATCTGGTACTACGCCCGCCGCATGAACCGGCTGGACCAGGAATACGGTGTGCACGAGGGGGAGGAGTGACATGGTTGCGCAAACACAGGCCCAGTTCACCGCTGCGCTGAAGAAGTACTACGGCTTCTACACCGGCGGCTTCATCGCCTTCGTCCTCGTGCTGGCGGTGCTGGAGCAGCTCGGGCTGCCGCCGGTGTGGATCGGCTACACCTTCCTCGCCGCCACCATCGCCCTGTATGCCGGCATCGGCATCATGTCGCGCACGGCCGACGTGGCCGAGTACTACGTGGCCGGCCGGCGCGTGCCGGCCATGTTCAACGGCATGGCCACCGGTGCCGATTGGATGAGCGCGGCCTCGTTCATCGGCATGGCCGGCACCCTCTATGCCGCCGGCTATGATGGGCTGGCCTTCGTCATGGGCTGGACCGGTGGCTATGTGCTGGTGGCCCTGTTCCTTGCGCCCTATCTGCGCAAGTTCGGCCAGTTCACCATCCCCGACTTCCTCGGCGCCCGCTATGGCGGTCACCTGCCGCGGCTGATCGGCGTGTTCGCCGCCATCCTGGTGTCCTTCGTCTACGTGGTGGCGCAGATCTACGGCGTGGGTCTGATCACCAGCCGTTTCCTCGGGCTGGAGTTCGGCCTCGGCGTGTTCGTCGGCCTGGCCGGCATCCTGGTGTGCTCCTTCCTGGGCGGCATGCGCGCGGTGACCTGGACCCAAGTGGCGCAGTACATCATTCTCATTATCGCCTATCTGATCCCGGTGGTGTGGCTGTCGGTCAAGCACACCGGCAACCCCATCGCCCAACTCGCCTATGGCCAGGCCCTGCAGGCGGTGGCGGCGAAGGAGCGGGAACTGAATGACCCCGCCACCGAGCTGGGGGCACGCGAGGCCGAGGTGCGCAAGATTCATAAGGAGAAGCAGGCCGAGTGGGAGGCGAAGCTCAAGGCCCTCGACGCGGCGTTGGCCGCCGGTCAGGGCGAGGCCTTCTACGCCGCCGAGCGCGCCAAGGTGGAGGAGAAGCTCGCCAAGCTTCAGGCCGACCCCGCTGCCGACCCCAAGGCGGTGCAGGAGGCCGAGAAGGCGCTCAAGGACTTCCCCGCCAATGTGAAGAAGCTGCGCGAGGACTGGAAGAAGAAGATGGAGGCGGCCAAGGCCAAGGCCGGGCCGGTGCCGGCCCATGCCGTGGCCTTCCCGGGCAAGGGGGCGGAGGCGAAACTGCTCAAGGAGAACCCCGCCGCCACGCCGGAGCAGATCGCCGCGGCACGCGCCGAGGATGAGAAAGAGTCCGACATCAAGCGGCGCAACTTCCTCGCCTTGGTGTTCTGCCTCATGGTCGGCACGGCGGCCCTGCCGCACATCCTCATGCGCTACTACACCACCCCCAGCGTGCGCGAGGCGCGTGTGTCGGTGGCCTGGTCGCTGTTCTTCATCTTCCTGCTCTACTTCACTGCCCCGGCCCTGGCGGTGCTGGCCAAGTACGAGGTCTACTACAACCTCGTGGGCTCCAGCTTCGCCCAGTTGCCCGCCTGGGTGGCGAACTGGGCGGCGGTCGATGCGACCCTGATGAAGATCGCCGACCTGAACAAGGACGGCCTGGTGCAGCTAGCCGAGATCACCATCGGCTCGGACCTCATCGTGCTTGCCACGCCCGAGATCGCCGGGCTGCCCTACGTGGTGTCGGGCATGGTGGCCGCGGGGGGGCTGGCGGCGGCGCTGTCTACCGCCGATGGTCTGCTGCTCACCATCGCCAACGCCCTGTCGCACGACGTCTATTACAAGATGATCGACCCCAACGCCCCCACCGGCCGGCGCGTAGCGGTGTCCAAGGCGCTGCTGCTTGTGGTGGCGCTCACCGCCGCCTATGTCGCCTCGCTCAAGCCGGGCGACATCCTGTTCCTGGTCGGTGCGGCCTTCTCGCTCGCGGCCAGCGCCTTCTTCCCCGCCCTGGTGCTGGGGGTGTTCTGGAAGCGGGCCAACCAAGCCGGGGCGGTGATCGGCATGCTGGCGGGGCTGGGCGTGTGCATGTACTACATGTACACCACCTACGACTTCTTCGGTGGCAGTGCCGCCAACCAGTGGTGGGATATCAAGCCCATCGCCGCCGGCATCTTCGGCGTGCCCATCGGTTTCCTCGGCGTGATCATCGGTTCGCTCATCACCCGTGCGCCGGCGCGCGAGATCCAGGAGCTGGTCGATCACGTGCGCTACCCGAGCCTCGCCGGCGACATCGATACGCGGGCAGCCTGACCTATCGCCTGCCCGCATAGCCAGCGGGGACTCATGCTGCAGGGGCGGCCGGCCGCCCCTGTTTTATTTGGCGGGCAGCCGGCAGGCCGCCGCCGGCGAGCTTGGGCGGACTAGAGGTAACGCGAGCGCATGGCGCGCTCGTTGCGCAGGATGTAGCGTTGCAGCTCGCTCTCCATGCCCGGCGGCAGCGCCATGAACTGGCAGCCGGCGCGGTGCGTGCGGCGGCCGTTGCGCAGGGTGAGCTCCAGCACGCTGCGCACCGCCAGGCTCAGCCCGAACGGCGCCCAGCCCGGCACGGCCAGCCGACAGTGCTCGTACACCCGCCCCACTTCCAGCGGCACGCAGGGCGGATAGGCCAGGATGCCCACCCCGCCCACGCTCAAATCGATCACCGTGGCCTCCAGCCCGCCTTGACCGGTGTGGATGTGGCAGCGGATGGGGTTGACCAGGGAAGTGGTCAATCTGAAATATTGCCGGCGCTGCAGTCGCAGAAGTTCGTTGGGCAAGGCCGCGCGCAGCACACAACCGGTGGCGTTGACCACCTGTTGCAACCCTGATACGGTACATTCCAGGTGTACGCCGCCGTGCTGGGTCACCAGCCTCGCTGCCCGGCAGCGGGTCAGGCGCAGGTTCATCTCCGCGTCGGCGCCGCACTCCAGGTCGAGGTGATCCGCGCCGACGGCGACCAGGGTGGTGAGCAAGCGCTCGGACTGCCCGTCCGGATAGGCCGACACCAGGCTACCCGCCTGCATCACCTCGTGCAGGATGCGCAGCACCTCCTGCGGGTGGCGCACCTGGTAGTGCGCCAATTCGTCACTGGAGCCCTGCTCCATGGTCATGGTCATCGTACAGGGGCTATTCTGACCGCGCGGGCTCATCAAGACAAGGTGCGCGAGGCGCGCCTGGTGAACACCGAGCCGTGGCCGGGGCGGTGGCCATGAAGCCATGCCTGGAGGACATGGCATGTGACATCACGACACCCCGGCGGTCGTAAGACTGGATTGTCACCCGAGATCGAGTAAGATCAAATCATTCTAGAGATAAACAAATCGGATTTATGCTATGGGGTTCATGCATCGGTTGATACGCGGCGGCGCAAACTGGAGCCGCACCATCGTATCCTTCCGCTCGCCCAATCCGCATCGGAAAAGAAAGGGTGCAGGCCCTGGCGAACCGACGGTCACCCGCATCGAGAGCCGCTGATGAGATGACAAGTAGAAATCTTATTATAAGGCCCTGGCGAACCGACGATCACCCGCATCGAGAGCCTGCCCGAGGACGAGTTCAAGATCCGTCTGGCCTATGGCGAGGATCGCCAACACCAGGCCAGCTTCCTGGTCAAGAAACGCTACACCCAGGCGGGGTACATCG
>JANWZL010000053.1 GCA_025054655.1 Thiobacillaceae bacterium
TCCTTGTTGACCGCCACAGCGCGCGCCTCGGCCGCGGCGATGACGTTGCGCCTGACCAGATCCATGAGCGCCTGGTCCAGGGTCTGCATACCCAGGGCCTGACCGGTCTGGATGGCCGAGTACATCTGCGCCACCTTGTTCTCGCGGATGAGGTTGCGGATCGCGGGGGTGCCGATCATGATCTCGTGCGCCGCCACGCGTCCGCTGCCGTCCTTGCGTTTGAGCAGCGTTTGCGAGATTACCGCGCGCAGGGATTCCGACAGCATGGCGCGCACCATCTCCTTTTCCGCCGCCGGGAAGACGTCGATGATGCGGTCTATGGTCTTGGCGGCGGAGCTGGTGTGCAGTGTGGCGAACACCAGGTGGCCGGTCTCCGCGCCGGTGAGCGCGAGCCGGATGGTCTCCAGGTCGCGCATCTCGCCCACCAGGATCACGTCCGGGTCTTCGCGCAGCGCCGAGCGCAGCGCGTTGGCGAAGCCGTGCGTGTGCGGCCCCACCTCGCGCTGGTTGATGAGGCACTTCTTGCTCTTGTGCACGAATTCGATCGGGTCTTCGATGGTGAGGATGTGGCCGTGCTGGGTCTCGTTGATGTAGTCGATCATCGCCGCCAGCGTGGTGGACTTGCCCGAACCGGTAGGACCGGTCACCAGCACGATGCCGCGCGGGGCCTCAGCGATCTCGCGGAAGATCCTGGGCGCCTGCAGCTCCTCCAGGGTGAGCACCTGGCTGGGGATGACACGGAAGACCGCCCCCGCCCCACGCGCCTGGTTGAAGGCGTTGACGCGGAAGCGTGCCACCTCGGGTAGCTCGAAAGAGAAGTCGGTCTCCAGGTGCTCCTCGTAGGCCTTGCGCTGGGCATCGCTCATGATGTCGTAGATCATGCCCTTGACCTGGTCGTGCGTCAGCGGCGGCACGTTGATGCGGCGGATGTCGCCGTGCACGCGGATCATGGGCGGCAGCCCGGCCGACAGGTGCAGGTCGGAGGCCTTGTTTTTGACCGTGAAGGCCAGCAGGTCGGAAATATCCATTATAATGCCTATAGTTACGTGTACCCCCTGGGTGTCTGCCGGGCATTATGGGCACAATCGCAGCGGCCTTGCAAGCCGTCCGGGAACGTATCGCCAAGGCCTGTGCCGCTGCCGGGCGGGAGCCCGGGGAAGTGATGCTGTTGGCGGTGAGCAAGACCTTTCCCGCACAGGCCGTGCGCGCCGCCTGGCTGGCAGGCCAGCGGGCCTTCGCCGAGAGCTATGTGCAGGAGGCCCTGGTCAAGCAGACCGAGTTGGGCGAGCTGGCCATCGAATGGCACTACATCGGCCCGTTGCAGCGCAACAAGACGCGCCCGGTGGCCGAGCGCTTCGCCTGGGTGCACAGCGTCGATCGGCTGGAACTGGCCGAGCGGCTGTCGCGTCAGCGACCGCCAGGGTTGCCGCCGCTGCAGGTGTGCGTGCAGGTCAACGTGGCGGCAGAGCCGAGCAAGCGCGGGGTGCATCCCGACGAGGCCCTGGCGCTGGCATGGCAGATCTCGCGCCTGCCCGCCCTGCGCCTGCGCGGCTTCATGACCATCCCACCCGTGAGCCAGGAGACCGAAGTCCAGCGTGCCCATTTCCGCGTGCTGGCGCAATTGCTTGCACAGGCGCGCGCGCAGGGGCTGGAGCTGGACACCCTGTCCATGGGTATGTCGCAGGACCTGGAGGCAGCCATCGCCGAAGGCGCTACCATAGTGAGGGTGGGCACGGCCATCTTCGGCACGCGCCCGGCCAAGGACAAGCAGATGGCGGCGAGGTCGGCATGAAACTGGGTTTCCTCGGCGGCGGCAACATGGCCGCCGCCCTCATCGGCGGGTTGTTGCACAAGGGGATGCGCGGCGAGGACATCCTGGTCGTGGAGCTGGATGCGGCGCGGCGCGCCTGGTTGCGGGAGCATTTCCCCGTACAGGTGCCGGACGGCGACGCGGCGCTCGTCGAACAGGCCGACGTGCTCGTGTTGGCGGTCAAGCCGCAGCAGCTGCGCGGGGCGCTCGCCACACTGCCCACACCCTATCCCGGGCAGCTCATCCTGTCGGTGGCCGCCGGTGTGCGCGCGGCCGACATCTCGCGCTGGCTGGCGGGGCATGGGGCGGTGGTGCGGGCCATGCCCAACACCCCGGCCCTGATCGGTGCCGGCATCACCGGGTTGTACGCCCTGCCGGGCGTCATCCCCGCCCAGCGTGAGCAGGCCAGCCGGGTGATGGAGGCGGTCGGCCAGGTGGTCTGGGTGGAGCACGAGGCGCTGCTCGACGTCATCACCGCCGTCTCCGGCAGCGGTCCGGCCTATGTCTTTTATTTCATCGAGGCCCTGGAGTCAGCCGCCATCAGCCTGGGCCTGGAGGCTGCAGTCGCCCGCCTGCTGGCGCAGCAGACCTTCTTCGGCGCCGCCGCCCTGTGCATCAAGGACGGTGCGCCGCCGTCCGAACTGCGCGCACGGGTGACCTCCAAGGGGGGCACCACCGAGCGGGCCATCGAGGTGCTGGAGCAACGGCAGGTCAGGGCCGCCCTGCTCGATGCGGTGCGGGCGGCGGCCGAACGCAGCCGTGAACTGGGCGAGCTGCTCGGCAAGGATGCCTGATGTTCACCGACGCCGCCCAGTTTCTGCTGCGCACCCTTTTCGATCTGTGCGCCATCGCCTTCGGGCTGCGTTTCTACATGCAATGGGCGCGGGTACCCTTCCACAACCCCTTTGCCCAGTTCATCGTGCGTGTGACCGATTTCGCCGTGCGCCCTTTGAGGCGTATCGTGCCCGGTCTGTTCGGCCTCGATCTGGCCAGCCTGATCCTGTTCTACCTGGCCGAGCTCGCCTCGGTGCTCAGCGTCTACTGGTTGGACGGCTATCCCTATCTGGTCGCCGGAGCCGGGGTCCTGCCCGGCTTCCTGTTATTGGCGCTCGCCTCGGCGTTGAGGTTGGCGCTGTATGTGTTGATGGGGCTGATCCTCGTGCAGGCGGTGTTGTCCTGGGTCAACCCGTTCTCCCCGCATGCCCCGGTCTTCTACGCCCTGGTGCGCCCTTGTCTGGCGCCCCTGCAGCGCATCATCCCCCCCATCGGCGGCGTCGATCTGAGCCCCCTGGTGGCGCTGATCCTGTTGCAGCTGATCTTGATCGCGCCGGTTGCGGCCATGGAGCGATGGGCAGTGGCCCTCATCCGCTGAGTGCACCGGCCTTGTCCGTACCAGGCACCGGCGGGCATTGCCCGCGGCGATCGGCATGCGTCGAAACCGGTCGAATCATGCGAGACGAACGCAAATTCGACTGGCGCAGGGTTACAATCCACTCGCGCGCGCATTGCTCGCCCATTACTGACAACCGGCTCGCACGAAGGGCTCGCAACAAGGACTCGCACAGGTGACCAGCCGGCGCATGAGGTGCTGTCTGCACGAGGGGGTAGCATGAATTACGGTCTGGAAAGCGGTATCTCGCGGTTTCGCAACCGGCGCGACCGTTTAGTGAGGGTGGTCACGGCCTATCGTGAATGGCTCGAGCGCTACGCCGAAATCGAACCCGAGCTGACGCTGCGCCTGTACGACCTGGCCGAGGGCCTCAAGCGCGACCGACTCTTGCTCGCCTTCGTGGCCGAGTTCTCGCGCGGCAAGACCGAGCTGATCAACGCCCTGTTCTTCTCCGACTTCAAGCAGCGGCTGCTGCCCTCGGACGCCGGCCGCACCACCATGTGTCCGACCGAGATCTTCTACGACCCGGAGTCCGAACCCTACATCCGCCTGCTGCCCATCGAGACGCGCTTTCGCGACGACAGCATCAACGCCCTCAAGCGCATGCCGGTGGAATGGAACACCATCCGGCTCGACGTCGGCGACCCCAACGCCATGCTCGGCGCCATGCGCAAGCTGGCCGAGACCAAGGTGGTGTTCAAGGTCGAGGCGCGCGCCCTGGGCCTGTGGGACGAGAATGACCCCAATCTGTCCTACATGGTCAAGGACCAGGACCGGGTGGAGATTCCCGCCTGGCGCTATGCCATGATCAACTATCCGCACCCGCTGCTGGAGGCGGGCCTAGCCATCCTCGATACGCCGGGCCTCAATGCCATGGGGGCGGAGCCGGAGTTGACGCTCTCGGCCATCCCCAATGCCCACGCCCTGTTGTTCCTGCTGGCCACCGACACCGGGGTGACCCAGTCCGACTTCGAGATCTGGAACAAGATGGTGGCCAAGCACACCAGCCAGCATTATGCGGTGCTCAACAAGATCGATATGCTGTGGGACGATCTGAAAACCCCCGAGGAGATCGCCCGCACCATCCAGCGTCAGATCGAGTCCACCGCTGCACAACTAGGCATCCCCACCGGCTCGGTGCTGGCCGTCTCTGCGCAGAAGGCCCTAGTGGCGAAGATCCGCGGCGACCAGGAACTTCTCAAACGCTCAGGCATTCAGGCTTTGGAAGTGCTGCTGGCGCGCGAGATCATCCCCTCGCGCGAAAAGATCATGCGCGAGTCGGTGATCAAGGAGCTGGGGCCGCGGCTCAATGAATCGCGCGAGGCCGTCCATCGCCGCATGCAGGCGGCGCGCCAGAGCCTGCAGGATCTGCAGGCGCTGACCGGCAAGAATCAGCAGATCGTTTTGCAGATGCGCGACAAGGTGATGGCCGACAAGCAGAAATACGAGGAGACCACGCGCAACTTCAACGTCACCCGCAAGGTGGTCTCGCAGCAGGGGTGGGACCTGCTCGCCCACCTGGACGAGGAACGCATGGACAAGATCATCGAGGAATCGATGATGGCCATCAACGACAGCTGGACCACGGCGGGCCTGACCCGCGGCATGCAATTGCTCATCCGGCGCATGAGCGCGGAGTTCGATCACGCGCTGCAGCAGAGCGCGGCCATCAAGCAGCTGCTCAATGCCGCCTATCAACGCTTTCGCGACGAACACGGCCTGGAGGCGGTGGAACCGCCGGTGCTGGACCTCAATCGCTACCGCGGGCGGCTCGACGAGCTGGTGGTGAGTACACAGGAATTCTGTGCCGACCCCATGAACATCATGCTGGAGAAGCGGTTCATGGTGAAGAAGTTCTATATCGGGCTGGTCACCCAGGCGCGCATCATCTTCCAGCAGGTGCGCATGGAGACGGAGACCTGGCTGCGGCTCACCCTCGACCCCATTGTCGCCCGCATACAGGAACACAAGGCCCAGCTCGAACACCGCCTGGAGAACATAAGCAAGGTGCATGCCAACCTGGGTGCCATCCAGGAGCGAATGCAGGCAGTGCACCAGGAGATGGTGCGAATCAAGGCCCAGCTCGACCAGATCGAGGCCATCGCCAAGGAATTCGCCCTGCTCACCGGGGTGACGATGCGCAGCCTGGATAGCGATCAGCCGGTCCAGGCCGCGGTCTGACCCACCGCAAAGGCGGGGTGGATGGCGCGCATGGGGCCCGCGCTTCAACCATACGCAGCGAGCCCGCTGCGGGCGATCGACGCCTTGTCCCCTAACGGTACCGAAGGATGGGATTGAGGCGTCACTGACCAGGACGGTATCATGCCGATACGGACGATCCGACTGCACAAGGTCTGTCCGCGCTGCGGAGGTCGGGCGCAGGCCGAGGGTAAACTGCTGGGCGGGCCCGGCCCCTGGCCGCCGGTGTACGATCTGGACGATCTGCCCAACTTGGCGCAACGGCTCAGCCTAAGTTCCCTGCTCGCCCTCATCGAGCTGGTGCCCTACAAACAATTCGACTGTCTGCATTGCGGTCACGTCTTTCGGCTGGAGAACGGGGCGGCGAAGGACATGGCACTGGGGATGTTGGCCGCTCTACGACCCGTGGCGAGCACGGCCCCGTTGCCACCTCGCAGTACGCGACCTGTTTACGCCTCGATCTCCGCACCCCTACCCACCGCGAGCTCGGACCTTTCGGCGATAGCCCCCATGTCCACCGACCCCCAGAGGGCGCAGCTCGGACCGGATGAGTGGGAGCCGGAGGGCCTGGACTGACCCCGATAATCTCGCCTTGCCGAAACCGCTGGCTGTACTTTAATGGAAGTGAGGCGTGAGGAAGTCAGGGCTGAGCGGAGTTTGAGGGAGTCGGTCAAGCGCAGCCGATGAACAGCGTGCATGCCATGCGGTGAGATAAGCAGCGCACCCGCCCATAAGTGGGATTATAGGGCGGGTTGGGTATGGAGGATCGGACGAGGAGCAGCCAAGCCATGAAACTGCCTCTGCAGATCGTCCTGCGTGACATCTCCCATTCCGATGCGGTCGAGGCGGATATCCGCGCGCGGGTGGAAAAACTCGACCGCTACTACCCGCACATCATGAGTTGCCGCGTGGTGGTTGAGCAGCCTGGCAAGCACAAACATCAAGGCAGGCCGTTTAACGTGCGCATCGACCTCGGTGTGCCCGGCGGCGAGATCGTCATAGACCGCGAGCACGATGAAGACCTCTACGTGGCCCTGCGCGATGCCTTCGACGCCGCCCGCCGCCGGCTGGAGGATTATGCGCGCCGACAGCGCGGCGAGGTCAAGAGGCATGAGCTGGAGCAACGGGGTTCGATCGCGCGCATCCTGCCGGAGGAGGGTTACGGTTTCATCGTCACGGCAGACGGGCGTGAACTGTATTTCAGCCGGGACAACGTGGTCCACCCCTCGTTCGAGCGGCTCAAGCCCGGCATGGCCGTGACCTTTCTGGAGGTGCCGGCC
>JANWZL010000086.1 GCA_025054655.1 Thiobacillaceae bacterium
CTGGCACAGCGGGCAGGGGGTGACCAGCATCTCGGCGCCGTTGTCGTAGGCGCTCTCGATGATGTCCTTGATCTGCGCCTGGGCCTTCTCCGGCTCGGAGAAGGCGAGCGCACCGCCGCAGCAGGTGACCTTCTGGTCGTAGGGCACCGCCTCGCCGCCCACGGTCTCGATCAGCTTGTCCAGATAGACCGGGTTTTCGAAGCTCTCGCCGTGGATGCCGAACGGCCGGTTGGTCTGACAGCCGACATAGCCCGCGAACTTCATGCCCTCCAGGGGTTTTTTGACCGGCTTCTTCAGTTCCTCGTAGCCCAGGTCCTCGATCAACACCTCCACCATGTGGCGGATGGGCGGGATCTCCTTGAGGGTGAGGCCGGCCTCTTTGAGCGCCTCCAGGGTGTCGGCCATGAGGCTGGCGTTGTGCTCCAGCCGCTCCTTGGTCTCGCGCGCGCCCAGCCAGCAGGCGGCACAGGTGGCGACGATCTCCTGGCCGGGCAGGTGCTGCTCGGCCAGGGCGAAGTTGCGCGCGTTCATGGCGTGGCGCGGCAGCTCGCCCGATTCGGCATAGCTGATGGAGGCGCCGCAGCAGTTCCAGTCCGGGATCTCGGTGATCTTGATGTCCAGCGTCTTGCACATGGACATCACCGAGGTGAGGTAGTTGGAGGCAGAGCTGCCCTTTTGCGAGGAGCAGCCGGGATAGAAAGCGTATTCCTTGCGTGCCATGTCGTCGTCTCCTTCACGCGGCCTGGGCCTTCGCACCCTTGCGCTTGGCCTCCAGCTCACGCGCCTTGGCGAGCATCCGGTGGATGCCCTGCACGTCCTTGCATTTGTGACCAAAACCCAAGGCCTCCAGGATGTTGAGCCGCTTGGCCTTGATGAGCCCCAGGGCGACGTCCTTCATCTCCAGCCCCTTCTTGATGCCGGCCATGAAGCCATCCTTGAAGTACAGTGACTGGGTGAGCCGCACCTCGTTCACCCGGCCGGTCTTGATGCAGTTGTTCCAGAAGGTCTGCGACAGGTGCAGGGTGGGTTGCATCTTGGGCGCGAGCCCCAACCGGTAGGCATACTCGGCGATGCCGTGCATGATGTGGGTGATGGGCAGCTTCCTCGGGCAGCGCACGTAGCAGTTGTAACAGGAGGTGCACATCCACATGGAGGGGCTGGTCAGCACCTCCTCGCGCTTGCCCGCGCGGATCATCATGAAGATCTCCTGCGGCGGGTGCTCCCAGCCGGGGTGGAAGTGGGTCGGGCAGGAGCCGGAGCACACGCCGCACTGCATGCACATCTTGACCCACTCGCCCATCTCGGCCTGTTCCTCGATCTCCTTGAGGAAGTTGTTCTTGTAGCGCGCGGCCATCTGCTGGTTGAGTTCGCTCACGGCTGGCCTCCTGTCAGAAACCCTTGAACGGCGAAGGCCCGATCTGCTGGATCTTCGCCACGTAGTCGTCGATCTTGCGCGGCAGGGTGTGCAGGTCGGTGATCGCCACCTCCAGGTCGAGCACGCGCTCGGGCTCCAGGTTCATGCCCTTCAAGGTGTCGTACACCTTGGACATGCGGTAGCGGCCGAGCTCCGAGCCCTTGACGAAGTGACACTGATAGTCCTCGCCGTGTTTGCAGCCCATCAACATCACCCCGTCGTAGCCGGAGTTGAGCGCGTCGGTGATCCAGATGGTGTTGACCGAGCCCAGGCAGCGCACGGGGATCGCCCGCACGTAGGCCGAGTAGCAATTGCGGTTCAGGGCCGCCATGTCGAGCGCCGGATAGGCGTCGTTCTCGCAGGCGAGGATGAGGATGCGCGGCTTGTTCTCGAACTCGTCCGGGATGTTGACCGCCTTGATCTGCGCCCCCACGGTGTTGACCGAATAGTTCTCGAACGAGATCACCCGCACCGGGCAGGCCCCCATGCAGGTGCCGCAGCGGCGGCAGCGGCTCTCGTTGAACACCGGGTAGCGCTTCTCGTCCTCGTCGATGGCCCCGAACGGACATTCCACCGTGCAGCGCTTGCACTGGGTGCAGCCTTCCAGCCGCGCGGTGGGGAAGCTGAGGTCGCCCGAGCGCGGATGCGCCGCACGACCCAGGCCGGCGTTCTCCATCGCCTGGATCGCCTTCATGGCCGCGCCGGTGGCGTCCTCGATCGCCTGCGCGATGTCCATCGGCCGACGCACCGGGCCTGCCGCGTAGATGGCGGTGCGCCGCGTCTCGTAGGGGAAGCAGATGAAATGGCTGTCGGTGAAGCCCCACTTGAACTGCGGGATGTCGGGGCCTTGGCGGTAGGTGAGGTTGAGGATGGACACCGGTTTGACCTCGCCCTCGGCCGGCGCCTCCTGACCTTCCACCTGCGGGGCGGTGAGGCTGTCGATGTTGACCCCCGAGTTGGGCACCATGCCGGTGGCGAGCACGACCAGATCGGCCTCGATCTGGGCGTTGCGGTCGTCCAGGATGAGGTCGTGGAACTTCACGCTGAGCCCGTCGCCCGCCGGCACCACCTCGGAGACCACCCCCTTGGAGAAGATCACCCCGCGGTTTTGCGCCGCGCGGTAGAAGTCCTCGCCGTTGCCGGGTGTGCGCAGGTCGGTATAGAGCACCACCGCATCGACGTCGGGGTTGGCGTCCTTGAAATAGATGGCCTGCTTGATGCTCGTGTTGCAGCAATGGCCCGAACAATAGGGCAGGTGCTCGCCGCTGGCGTCGCGCTGGCCGGCGCACTGCACGAAGACGACGGACTTCACCTCCTTGCCGTCGGCGCGCTTGATGGGCCCGCCGTTGGCGGCGCGGGCGAGTGCCTCCAGGCCGGCCTGATCGACCACGTGCGGGCTCTTGCCATAGCCCAGGTGGGGGAGCTTCCCGGCGTCGTAGAGCGTGAAGCCGGTGGCCTGGACGATGGCGCCGATGTCCTCGGTCACGGTGGGACCGCTCTCCACCGCGATGTCCACCTTGAAGCGGCCGGGCGCACCGGAGGTCTTGGCGATGGTGGCGTTGAGATAGACCTTGATGTTGGGGTCGGCCTCGATGGCGGCGAGCATGTCCGCCACGCCGGTATCCTCGGGCGACTTGAACGGCTCGCGCGTGGGCACGCGGCGGTGGAGTCTGGCCGCCCAACCGCCCAGGCTGCCGGTCTTCTCCACCAACACCACCTTGTAGCCGGCCTTCGAGGCCTCCAGGGCCGCGGTCATGCCGGAGATGCCGCCGCCCACCACCAGCAGGGTCTTGTTCATGCCGGTATTGGGATTGCCGGCCGGCTGGGTCATGGCCTTGACCTCGGCGCAGGCCATGCGCACGTAGTCCTCGGCCATCTCCTGCGTGGTCTCGCGCGCTTCCTCGGTGTCGGGGCGCACCCAGATCACCCCCTCGCGCAGGTTGCCGCGCGCGATGGCGGTGGTGGGGAAATTAAACGCTTCGGTCTTGGCGCGGCGCGAACAGGCACAGATGGCGGCGTGGGTCACCCCCTCGGACTCGATGTCGGCGCGGATCATGGCCACGCCCTCCTCGGAGCACAGGAAGGGGTGGGTGCGCACGATCTGCATCTTGCCTTCCTTCTTCGCCACGGCCTCCAGGGCGGCGATGTCCAGGCGCTCGCCCAGACCGCAGCCGGCGCAGATGTATGCGGCGTGCTTCTTGTCGGACATGGATCAGGCCTCCGCTCGGGCGATTTGGTTGACGACCTGGACGGCGCGCAGCGCGGCGGCGGTGGCGGATTGCACCGCCCGGTTGACGTCCAGCGCGTTGGTGGCGCAGCCGGCGCCGAAGATGGCGCCGTTTAAGGGATCGGCCATGATGAAGCCGGAAGAGTCGCTCATCACCTCGGCCGGGATGTCCACCCCCTTGACCTCGGGCTCCATGCCCACGGCCAGCACCACCAGGTCGTGCGTGTTGGCATAGCGCTTGTAGCCTTCGGTGTTCACCCCCCAGCAGACGGGATTGCCGTCCTTGTCCTGGGAGATGCGCGCCACCTTGGATTTGATGAAGGTGACGTTGGGGTTGGCGCGCACCTTGGCGTAGAAGTCCTCAAAGCGGTCGATGGCGCGGATGTCGATGTAATAGATGGTGCTCTTGCCCTCGTCGCCGTACTTCTCCTGCACGTAGTGCGTCTGCTTCAACGACCCCATGCAACAGAAGCGCGAGCAGTGGCGCAGGTGGTTTTCGTCGCGCGAACCGGCACACTGGATGAAGGCGATGTTCTTCGCCTCGCGCCCGTCCGAAGGCCGCAGGATGCGCCCGCCGGTGGGCCCGTGCGGGTCGGCCAGGCGCTCGAACTCGACATTGGTGATGACGTTGGGGAACTCGCCGTAGCGGTAGGGCGTGATCTTGGCCGCGTCATAGGGTCGCCAGCCAGTGGCCCAGATGATGGCCCCGGCCTTGAGGCTGACCACCTCCTCCTTCTGGTCGAGGTCTATGGCGCCGTATTTGCAGGCGGCGCGCGCCGCCTCCGCCTCGGGCGTGCCGATGATGGCGGGGTCGAGCACATAGCGCATGGGATAGGCCATGCTGTGCGGCAGATAGGCGGCCTTGACCTTACCCAGACCGTAGTTGAAGGCGTCGGGGATCTCGGTGGCGACCGCCTGGGCGCAGTCGCCGCAGGCGGTGCACTTCTCGTTGACGTAGCGCGGCTTGAGCCTCACCGTGACCGTATAGTCCCCCTTCTGCCCGCTGATGCCGGTGACCTCGGCCAGGGTCAGCACCTGCACGTTGGGGTTGGCCTTGAGCCGGCGCAGGTTGATCTCCAGCCCGCAGGTGGGGTGGCACATCTTGGGGAAGTAGCGGTAGAGCTGGGCGGTGCGGCCGCCGAGCCAGGGGTTCTTCTCCACCAGCACGACGCGCTTGCCGGTCTCAGCCGCCTCCAGCGCCGCCGTCATGCCGGCGATGCCCCCGCCCACCACCAGGATGGTCTGGTTGGTCGCCACAACTGACGTCATCATCGCCTCCGTAACGAGCCCTGCCCGGCGGGACAGGGAGCTGCACAGGGAAAGTGTTCCGGGAACCTGTAAACCCGCGAATGTTACCTTGCACTGACCGCCAGGGCCTAGGTTGGATCAATCGAATGTTTCTATATGCAAATAGACTGTCTCGATTGCTTCGACCGGGCAGCGACCTATGGCTGGCTGCCCCTGCACACGCTACACGGGCGAGCGACCCGACCCAGGCACGCGACCGCACAGCGCCCTGGCACACTTGCACCGCGACGCCCCCTGTCCAGACCTGGGCTGAGGTACATGCGCCGACGTCTGGGATCGGTAAAGGGCCGCCGGATGAGGCCCTGAGGAAGGAGGAGTGAGACTGCTGCAGCCATCGGCACTGCTTGGTCTGATCCTGTACGCCTTGTGCCTCGGTTGGACCGTCCACGCCAGGGCGGCCAGCCTCACCATCGCCGCCGCCGCCGACCTCCAATACGTCCTGGCAGAGGTGGTGCAGGCCTACCGCGCACATCGGCCCGGCAGCCGCATCGAGGTGATCTACGGCTCGTCGGGCAAGTTTTACACCCAGATCAAGAACGGGGCGCCGTTCGACCTGTATTTCTCCGCCGACATCGAGTATCCGAAACGGCTGGAGGCGCAGGGGTTCGCGGCCGGCCCCACCCAGCGCTACGCCATCGGCCGCATCGTGCTGTGAAGCCGCCAGCCGGAGCTGGCGAGGACTGCGCTCAAGGACCTGCCGCGCGCACCGCTCCGCAAGTTCGCCATCGCCAACCCCCAGCACGCGCCCTATGGTCTGCGCGCCAGGGAGGCGCTCGAACACCAGGGGGTATGGGCGGCGCTGCAGCCCAAGCTGGTGCTAGGCGAGAACGTCGCCCACGCCGCCCAGTTCGTCGACAGCGGTGCGGCCGAGGCCGGCATCATCGCCCTGTCTCTGGCGCTGTCGCCGACCCTGCAGGGCAAGGGGGCCTGGATGCTGATCCCGGCCGAGTGGCACGCGCCGCTGGCGCAAGGCTACATCATCACCCGACGTGCGGCCGACAACGCGCTGGCGCAAGACTTCGCCCGCTTCATCGCTTCGGAGCGGGCGCGCGCCATCCTGCGGCGCTACGGTTTCGTCCTGCCGAGTGAGGAGGTGCGCTGAGGTGTCCCTCGCCGACTGGCAGGCCCTCGTCACCACGCTCGAACTGTCGGCGGTCACCACCCTGGTGCTGCTGCTGGGCACGCCGCTCGCCTGGTGGCTGGCGCGCACCCGCAGCCGGCTGGCGGTGGCGGTGGTGGCGGTGGTGGCGTTGCCGCTGGTGCTGCCGCCTACGGTGCTGGGCTTCTACATCCTGCTGGCCCTGGGCCCCAACGGACCGATCGGCGGCGCCCTCATCGCCCTGGGCGGGCATCACCTGGCCTTCACCTTTACCGGCCTGGTGGTCGCCTCCACGCTCTACTCCCTGCCCTTCATGGTGCAGCCGTTCAAGGATGCCTTCGCTGCCGTGGGCGGCCGCATGACCGAGGTCGCCGCCACCCTGCGCGCCGGTCCCTGGGACCACTTCTTCACCGTGGTGGTACCGCTGTCGCGCCGCGGTTTCTTCACCGCCCTGACGCTGACCTTCGCCCATACCGTAGGCGAATTCGGCGTGGTGCTGATGGTAGGCGGCAACATCCCGGGCGAGACCCGCGTATTGTCGATCGCCATCTACGACCACGCCGAGGCCATGGATTACGCCTCCGCCCATGTCCTGGCCGGCGGGCTGCTGGCCGCCTCCTTCGTCCTGCTATCCTTGGTCTATCTGCTCAACCGGTGCCTTCAGGTCGTACACATGTGAGCGCTCGCGGCATCGAGGCGCGTTTCCGGCTCGCCCTCGCAGGTTTCAGCCTGGATGTGGACCTCAAGCTCCCCGGCCGGGGGGTGAGCGCCCTGTTCGGCCCCTCGGGTTCCGGCAAGACCACCCTGTTGCGCCTGATCGCCGGCCTCAGCCGCAGCCCCGCGGGCCAGCTCGTGGTCAACGGCGAGGTCTGGCAGGACGGGCGCGCCTGGCGACCACCGCACAAGCGGCCGCTGGGCTACGTGTTCCAGGAGGCGAGCCTCTTCCCCCACCTCACCGCGCGCGGCAATCTGGCCTATGGCCTGAAGCGCACCGCCGAGCCGCTCGATGCGGCCGCACTGGCGCACGTCATCGACCTGCTGGGCATCGGCGCCCTGCTCGAGCGCTACCCGCACGAGCTGTCGGGCGGCGAGCGCCAGCGCGTGGCCATCGCCCGCGCGCTGGCGGTCAAGCCGCGGCTACTGCTGATGGACGAGCCGCTATCGGCGCTCGAACTCAAGCGCAGGCTGAAGATCCTGCCCAACCTGGAGCGCCCTGCACGACACGCTGGACATCCCCGTGCTCTACGTCAGTCATGCCCCCGACGAGGCGGCGCGGTTGGCCGACCATCTGGTGGTGCTCGACGGCGGCCGCGTGCTCGCCCAGGGGTCGCTCGCCGAGACCCTGGCGCGGCTCGACCTGCCCATCCGTCTGGGCGAGGAGGCCGGGGTGGTGCCGGAGGCCGAGGTGGCCGAGCGCGACGCGCACTGGCAACTCAGCCGTGTGGACTTCCCCGGTGGATGCTTCTGGACACGCGATGCCGGTCACCCAGTCGGGGCGCGCGTGCGGGTGCGTGTGCTGGCGCGCGACGTGAGCCTCGCCTTGGAGCGCAGCCCCAACACCAGCATCCTCAACGCCCTGCCGGCCATAGTGGAGGCCATCGGCGCGGACGAACACCCGGCGCTCGCCCTGGTGCGCCTGCGCCTGGGCCCCGCCCCCTGCTCGCCCGGCTCACCCGGCGCTCCCTCGCGGCGCTGGGGATCGAGCCCGGCCGTGCGGTGATCGCCCAGGTCAAGCGGTGGCCCTGCTGGGTTAGAGGGTCGGACCTTGGACAGCGCCCGGGCAGGCATGCCCGCCGCCTTCGGCCTGATCCCTGCCCTGCGCGGCAGGCTGCGGTCGCGGGACGGCCGGCCGAGCGCATGTGGCGGGGCCTTTGTCCAGAAGCACACGCTCACAGATGCACGCTCACCGGCTGGGTGTTGCAGGCCTCGCCGGGGGCGGTGGGCACCGCATAGACTTCGAAGCGCAGCGCGGCCAGATCCGCCAGGACATAGGTGGGGGAGGCCCCCACGCCGCCCACGGTGCCGGGGTTGATCAGATGGGTGATGCCGCCCTTGACGTTCTCCACCCGCCGCAGGCTCACGCGGTGGTCGTGGCCACAGCAGACCAGGTCGTAGTCGCCGGTCAGGGCCATGGCGGCGGCGTAGTGGGGATAGTGCACCATGAAGATGGCGCGCCCGGCCAGGTGCAGCACCGCGTCCTGGCCATGGTAGCGGATGACGCTGTCGGGCTCGTGCGCGAGTTTGTGCATGGCGTGCAGGTCGCCGGTGTTGTTGCCGTGGATGACATGCACCGGCAGGGCGAACTTCTTCAGCACCCGCAGGGTCGTCGGCGCCACCACGTCGCCACAGTGCAGCACGGCCTGCGCCCCGCGCGCGTGCGCGTCCTCCACCGCATGCTCCAGCAGCTTGCGGTGGTCGTGCGAGTCGGACAGGATGCA
>JANWZL010000119.1 GCA_025054655.1 Thiobacillaceae bacterium
TGGCCGCACTCATCAACGCCGTGCAGCGCAACTGCGACATCTCCGACGCGCAATACGCGGGCGACCTCACTCTATGCACCTTCCTGCTCAAGATGCGCGAGCTCTACCGCTGGGAGCATGACATCCCGCTGGGCGCCGACATGCCCCGCGCCGAGGTGGGCGACTGGATGAACGCGCGCAGCCGCCTGTGGGAGTCGATCGAGTCCGACCCCTTCGTCCCCCTGCCCCTGCCCTCGGGCGAGGCCGACCCCTTCGAGGTGGCGCGCGTCAACGCCGAACTTCTGCCCTATGGCCTGGTGTATTCCGGCGGCTATGGCCGGCAGTGCAAACCGCACTTCTTCCTCGCGCAACTGCTCCGCGCTTATACGCGCGAGGGCCATGCCGTGTTGGTGTCCGGCTGCGAATACGCCCGCGACCTCGATGCCCCGCCCGGCATGATGCTCGACGGCACCGTCTTCGTGCGCACCGAGGCCCTGCGACGCTGGCTGTGGGAGCGCTACGAGGAATGGCGTTTCAACCCGCAGCGCAACCCGGCCCTAGGCCGTGCGCTGGCGCATTACCCTTTCGCGCGCGACACGCAGGCCGCCCTGGAGGCCATGACCGCGAACGAGACCGAGACGGTCGTGTTGCACGAGCTGGGCGAGGCGCGCGTGCAGGCCGAGCTGGGCGGCGACTGGGATGCCCTGCTGCTCACTATCATGCGCAGCCGGGCCGAGATCGTCGCCCGCGCCATCCGCGATCTGTATGCCGATGCCCTGATCACCCTGCCCGCGCTGATCGAGCGGGCAGAACCGGCCAGCCTGCACTTCTATTTCGCCAATCTCACCGGCATGCGGCGTCGGTTGTGGCCGGAGCTGGTCGCCGCCTATCAGGACTGGGCCGCTGGCGGCGGACTCGAACGTCTCGCCGCGACCGCGTCCGATGGACGCAGCCGCTGGCAGGATGCCACGCACGCCCTGATCGGGATGCACCGCCGGCTGGGCGATGCGGTCGCCGCCCAGATCGAGGCCCAGTACGCCCCCAGGCAGTTGCATTAGCCCCAGTCCGAGGCTTGGGCCGCACTGGATCGGGCCGCAGCGGGCTCAACCCAGGCGCCGCACCCGCGCCGCCAGCCACACGAGCAGGAGCACCGGCAGCCCCAGCGCCGCCGTGGTGGTGAAGAACACGGCGTAGCCGTAGGCGTCCACCACCAGCCCGGAAAACCCGGCCAGGAATTTCGGCAGCAGCAACATCACCGAGCTGAACAGGGCGTACTGCGTGGCCGAGTAGGCCACGTTGGTGAGGCCGGACAGATAGGCGACGAAGGCCGCAGAAGCGATGCCGGCCGAGAGGTTGTCGGCCGAGATGACGAAGACGAGCGCGCTAAGGTCGTGCCCGCGGCCGGCCAGCCACACGAACAGCAGGTTGGTGGCGGCCGACAGCGCCGCCCCCAGGAACAGCGTCTTCATCACCCCCAGCCGCACGGTGAGCAACCCGCCCAGGGCCGCCCCGGCGATGGTCATGATCACCCCATAGACCTTGGCCACCGCCGCCACCTCGTCCTTGCTGTAACCCAGGTCCACATAGAACGGGTTGGCCATCACCCCCATGACCACGTCGGAGATGCGATAGACCGCGATCAGGGCCAGGATCAGCACCGCCTGCCAGCGGTAGCGGCGCAGGAAATCGAGGAAGGGCGACAGCACCGCCCCATGCAGCCAGGCCGCCAGCCGCAGCCACACCCCGCCCAAGCCCCGGCCGGCGAGCCACGCCCGCGCCCGTTGCTCACGCGCCAGGGTCTCCCGCAGCAGCCCGGCGCGCTGCGCGTCCACCTGTGGCTCGCGAATGATCAGCGTGGTGAGGATGCCCACCCCCATGAGCAGCGCCATCACCGTATAGGCCACTCGCCAGGGGGCCTGCTCGTAGCTGGCCGCGGACGGGTCGAAGGCGGCGGCGATCCACAGCGCCCCCGCCCCGGCGGTGATCATCGCCAACCGATAACCGGCCTGATAGGTCGCCGCCATCGCCCCCTGCAACCTCAGCTCCACCGCCTCGATGCGGTAGGCGTCCAGGGCAATGTCCTGAGTGGCCGAGGCGAAGGCCACCGCCAGCGCGAACCAGGCCAGACGCGCGAGATCCTGCGTGGGGTCGGTATGGGCCATGCCCAGCAGCGCCAGCGCGATGGTCACCTGCGACACCAGCAACCAGGCGCGCCGGCGCCCCAGCCGTCGGGTGAGCAGGGGCAGCGGCAGGCGGTCCACCAGCGGCGACCAGGCCCACTTGAAGCCATAGGCGAGCCCCACCCAGGAAAAGAAGCCGATGGTGGCGCGATCGATACCGGCCTCGCGCAGCCAGAAGGACAGCGTCCCCAACACCAAGAGCAGCGGCAGGCCGGCGGAAAAGCCGAGAAAGAGCATGCCCAGCACGCGGGGGTGGGCATACACCTTGAGGGCGGCAAGCCAGGGATGGGTTTCGTCTTTCATCGGATCGTGCACGCTGATTGGTCTCGTGGGCGGCGGGCATCATGGCCAGCCGACGAGAGGGTTCGACACCCGTACGGTGCTGCCGGTCGGCGCTGTCGGTTCACAGGGTCTGGTCATAGTCCACGGTGAGCGGGGCGTGATCGCTGAAGCGCTGCGTTTTGTAGATGCTGGCCGAGCGGGCGCGCTGGGCCATGGCCGGGGTGGCGATCTGATAATCGATGCGCCAGCCCACGTTCTTCTCCCACGCACGCCCGCGGTTGCTCCACCAGGTGTAGCCCTCGTCGGTGGCGTCGGGATGGAGCCGGCGATAGACGTCGACCAAGCCCAACTCGTCGAACACGCGGCCGAGCCAGGCCCGCTCCTCGGGCAGGAAGCCTGAGTTCTTCTGGTTCGAGCGCCAATTCTTGAGGTCCTTCTCGGTGTGGGCGATGTTCCAGTCGCCGCACAGGACCAGCTCTCGGCCCGAGCGGGCGAGCCGCTCGAGGTG
>JANWZL010000060.1 GCA_025054655.1 Thiobacillaceae bacterium
CCGGAGAGCGGTCGCTACCGCTTCGTGCTCAAGTCGCAGGGGCAGGCACATGGTGGCTGAACTGCGCACCCGCTGGCAGGCCCTGATCGCTCGCCTGGACAGCCTCAGCCCGCGCGAGCGGCTGCTCGTGTTCGGCGCCGCCGCCCTGGGCTTGAGCGCGCTGTTCATCTTTGGGCTCATCACGCCTCTGCAGGAGCGGTCGCAGCAATTGACCGCCGAGACCTATCGGCTGAACGAAGAACTGCGCCAACTGCGCCTGCAGTCGAACCACACGGACACAACCGCCCGCCCCCGCAACGACGCCAAAGCAGATCTGCAAGCGATGCTTCAACGCGCCGCCGATGCCCGTGCGGTGGCCGAATCCGTGCGCCAGCTGATGTCCATCCAGCCTGAGGCGCGTTTGCTCAGCCTGCGCCTGCTGCCGGCCCGCCCCTTGCTGGAACAACAACAACAGACGCTCACGCCGGAAACTTTGGCCCTGCGGTCCGGGGTCGGGCGGGTCGCCACTCATGACAGCGCCCAGCCACCCGCTGCGCCGAGTGTGCGCCCACGCTGGTATGCCCATGGCATACAGATCGAGCTCGAGGGTAGCTACGCCGGGCTGACGGCGGCGATCGAGTCGATCGAACGCCTGCCGTGGCTGATCGAATGGCGCTCACTGCGGCTGGACGGCAGCGAGCACCCGCGCATCCGACTCTCGCTCGAATTGGCGGCCATAGGCCGGGAGACGGCATGGGTCAACCGCTGATCACCTGCCTGATGCTGGCCCTGTCGTTCACGCTGCCGTGCAGCGCGGCAGGACTGGACCCCATGGCGCCGCCCAGGCCGAAGCCATCGCGCCCTGCAGCACCGACTGCGGAGCCCTTCATGCCGGCCGTGCTGCTGTGGACCCTGGTCGGCCCAGGCGCATCATACGCCTGGTACGGCGGCCGGCTGGTGCGACCGGGCGACGTGATCGAGGGGGGGCGCGTGCACGCCATCGCCGAGGATCACATCGTGCTCCTCATCGGCCGGCGACGCGAGCGCGTACCCCTCATCGCTCCAGCGCCGCCCGCAAGAGCCCACAACCCCTGTCCACCCGATGGGAGGGAGACATGCGCATCCAGCCCAGCCCCAGAATCCAAACCTTGAAGCCTACGCCCCCGCAGATGATGAGACTCACCGCCTGGGTGCTCATGCTGGCGGCGGGGTGGCTCGCCGGCTGCGCCAGCACGCCCGGCGGTCAGGGACGACAGGCGCTGCAGCAGATGCTGGAGCCCGCCTCCGCCCCGCGACCGCTGCCGCCGGCGCTCGCGCAGGCGGTGCTGGAGGCCGCTCGGCCGGCGGTCACCACCGAACCGCCGGCCCTGCCCGAGCCGCGCTTCAACCTCACGGTCAACCACGCCCCGGCGCGCGAGGTGCTGCTGGGCATGGTCACCGGTACACCGTATAGCATCCTGGTGCATCCTGACGTCACCGGCAACCTTACCCTCAACCTCAAGCAGGTCACCGTGCCCGAGGCGCTGGAGGCCATCCGCGCCCTTTATGGCATCGAATACGAGCTGCAGGGCCGGCGCGTCGTCATCCCTTCGCCCAGCGCGCGCACGCGGGTGTTCCCCGTCAACCACCTCGCCCTGCAGCGCCAGGGCGCCTCGGACATCCGCGTGGTGTCCGGCTCCATCAGCCTCACCGACCCCAAAGGGGGGACGGGTTCGCGCGCGTTGGAGACCTCCAGCGTGCAGACGCAGAACCATTCCAGGTTCTGGCAGGAGCTGCAGGACGCGATCAAGGCCCTGGTCGGTGAGGCCGGCCAAGTGGTGGTGAGCCCCCAGGCCGGCCTGGTGATCGTGCGTGCCGCCCCCATGCAGCTCAAGCTGGTGGAGGACTATCTGCGCGCCAGCGAGGCGGTCAGCACCCGCCAGGTGATGCTGGAGGCCAAGATCGTCGAGGTGGAGCTGAAAGACGAATACCAGTCCGGCATCAACTGGGCCCTGCTCGCACGCGGGGGGAAGCTGCGCCTCGGTCAGGACGGGCTGGACAGCGCCAACAACCCGATCTCGGCCGGCGGGTCGGTCGCCGGCATGCTCACCGGAGGTGCGCCGGGGGCGCAGGGCGGACTGATCGGCGCCGCCTTCGTCAACAGCGAGTTCGGCGCCATCCTCAACCTGCTCAAGACCCAGGGCGCGGTGCACGTGCTGTCCAGCCCCCGCATCGCCACGCTCAACAACCAGAAGGCCGTACTCAAGGTCGGCAACGACGACTTCTTCGTCACCGAGGTCACCGGCGGCACCGCCCCTACCGCCACCACGCCCGGCACCCCGCCCAACGTGGTGGTGCAACCCTTCTTCTCCGGCATCGCCCTGGACGTCACCCCGCAGATCGACGGCCAGGACAACATCCTGTTGCACGTGCGCCCGTCGGTGAGCCGGGTGGCGGAAAACCGCAAGGTCATCAACCTGGGCAGCCTGGGCCAGATGATCCTGCCGCTCGCCTCCAGCCACATCTCCGAGACCGACAGCGTGGTGCGGCTCAAGGACGGGCAGATCGTGGCCATAGGGGGGCTGATGAAACAGGACCACGACGACGCCAACAACCGGCTGCCCGGACTGGGTGAACTGCCCGTGCTGGGCGAGCTGTTCGGCAACACGCGACGCTCGAGCCGCAAGCGCGAGCTGGTGGTGTTGATCAAGCCCACCATCCTGCGCGAGGCGGCCGACTGGCAGCAGGACTACGAGGCGATACGGGCGCGGCTGTCGGCCTATGGGTTGCCACTGGAGGCCCGGCGATGAGGCCCCTGTCGCGCTGGATGCTGGCATTGTGGGCAAGTCTTGTGCCCGGCCCCGCACTGGCACAGGAGATGCCCGCACTACGGCTGACGCTGGCCCTCACCGAATTGACCGTCGCCCATGCTGCGGCACCGGCTGCCGCCCTCCCAACCGCACGACTGGCCCCACTGCAGCTCAAACCTGCCACCCGCCTTGCCGCGGATGCGGATGGCACGGCCCAGGTCCTGCTGTTCCAGGCCGTCGCCCTACACCGTCAGGGCCAGCTCGTCGAGGCGGAAGCGCTCTACACCGAGGTATTGAGGCGACCCACCCCTCCTGTTGAGGCCCACCTGGGGCTGGCACGTCTGCGTGCGCGTCTGTATGGGCCGGCTGCGGCGGCGTGGTACTTGGAAGGTGTCGACAGCGGCACCGCTGCAGCCCTCCTCGCCAGCGAAACGGGGCGCTGGTGGGCGGCGGCGGGTGAACACGCGCGCGCCCGCGCCTGGCTCATGCGCGCCGAGGCTGAACTGGCCCCACAGGACCTGGCCCTGTTGGGCGCCTTACACCTGCTCGCAGGGGCGTATACGCAGGCCGCAGCGGCCTATCGCCGGGCCCTGGACGATGGCCAGGGTCAGCCGGCCTGGTGGCTGGGCCTAGCCTTCGCCCTCGAAGCGATCGGCGACGAAGCCGCAGCACGCGACGCGCGTACGCGGGCCCACACCGCGGTCGGACATGCCGCCGAATCCTCCCCCCCTTTCGAGGCCGTGGCGAAGGAGGGTTGATGCGCCATGACCCTACGTCCCGCGGTACTAGATGAAGCGCTCGTCGGCAAGTCCCTGCCCTGGGACCTGTATACCGCCAGCGGCGCACTGCTCGCAGCGGCCGGCACGCCCGTAGACAGCGCCGAACAACTGGCGCGCCTCAGGCGCCAAAGGTTGTACTATCGCCCGGCGGAGACCGCCTCAGATGCCGACCCCGGTCGGGAACTCCACGCCCTCGCCGAGCGGTTGTGGGCGCTTGCCGAACTGCCGCCCGGCGCAGATCTGGCGAACCCCGCTCAGGAGCTGGCACGCAGACTGATCGCACTATACCGCAACGACGCCGAGGCCGCCTTGGGCCTAGTGCGCCTGTGCCCCCTGCCGCGAGCGGCCGTGCGCCATTGCCTGCACTGCGCCTTGGTGAGCTTAGTCCTGGGCGAGGCCCAAGCCTGGTCGCCCGAGCGGCTCACCTCGCTCGTCGGCGCCGCGCTAACCATGAACGTGGCTGATCTCCCCTTGCACGAGACGCTGTGCGCACAACGCGCTGCACCGAGCGCGCAACAGCGCGAGCAGCTGCGGACCCATCCGCTGCGCAGCTACGAGCGACTGCTGCAAGGCGGTGTGCGCGATGACCACTGGCTGGCCGCCGTACGTACGCATCACGAGCACCTCGACGGCAGCGGCTATCCCGCAGGATTGTCCGGCCCCTCCATCCCCGAGGCCGCCCGCATCCTGCGCGTAGCCGACGTCTATTGCGCCCAGGTCGAACGCCGCTACTACCGCCCGGCGCGCACCTCCGAGGCGGCCTGGCGCGCGCTGTTCGAGCCTGCGCGGCGACAGCTGGACACACGTATGGCGGCGCTGCTCATGCGTCGCTTGGGTCTAAGGCCGCCCGGCACACTGGTGCGCCTGATGAATCGGGAGACCGCAGTGATCACGCGCACCTTTGGCCCGGGTAAACCGCCTCGTCAGGCGGTCAGCTTCCTCGACGCCAGCGGCCACCCCCTGCATACGCCGCTCGTACGCGACCTCCACCACTATCCGATCCAGGACCTCACCAGTGCGGATCCGGCCTGGCCGCACATCGCCTGGCCGCGCTTGTGGGGCTATTGAGCCGCATACCCGCTGGAGTGCCCTTGCAGACGTTCCATCACCAGGGCCGCGGCCACGAGCCCGAAGGCGGCCGTCACGCACACCGAAGAACCGTAACCGGCGCAATTGAGCCCGTGCAGCCGGCCGTCGGCGGGCCGCTCGTCGCACACCCCGGTGTGCGGGCGCATCACTGCCTCGGTCGAGTACACGCAAGGCACGCCGAAAGGCACGCCAGGCGCGCGGGGGAAACTATAGCGCCCGCGTAGCAGCGCGCGCAGCCGCGCGAGCAGCGGGTCGTGGCTGCTGTGTGCGAGATCGCCCGCCCGCAGACGCAGTGGGTCACGCCGCCCGCCGGCCCCGCCCACGCACACCAGGAACTGGCCGCGGTCGCGGCCATATGCCACCAATGCGGCCTTGGCCTGGACGTCGTCGATGGCGTCCACCACGGCGTCGTATCCCTCCGCCAGCAGCCGGGCCACGTTCGCCTCGCTGACCTGCTCCTCCCAGGCATCCACCCTGCAGGAGGGATGGATGTCGCGTATGCGCGCCGCCATCGCCTGGACCTTGGCCATACCGAGGGTGGATTCGAGGGCGTGCGTCTGCCGGTTGACGTTCGATTCGGCCACGTGATCGGGGTCGATCAGGGTCAGCCGCCCCACGCCGCTGCGGGCCAAGGCCTCGGCCGTCCAGGAGCCAACCCCGCCGATACCGATCACGCACACGCGCGCCCGTGACAGCCGTGCGAGGCTGTCGCCGCCATAGAGTCGCCGGATGCCACCGAACCGCCGCTCGGGGTCATCGACAGGCCCGGTCGGGAAGAGCTCGCTCATGTCCATGCAGGATCGATGCCCACCCAATGTTGCCCAGGCAGACGCCGTTTTGTCCATCCACAACCCTTGTCTTGCGCACCAATCCAAAGCAGTATGTGCAACACGAGCCGGGCATGAGCACCACCCCCTTCATCCTCGATGCCGATCGTGAGCATTTCGACGCCCTGGTGCTGGGCAACTCGCACCGGGGGCTGGTGCTCGCCTATTTCTGGACCCCGCGCGCCGGCCCCTGCCTGCGCCTGATGCCACGTCTGCTGCGCCTGGCCGAACACTACGGCGGGCGTTTCCTGCTGGTGCGTGTCAACACCGACCTGCTGGGCGCGATCGCGCGCGCCCAGGGGGTCACCAGCGTACCGACGGTCAAGTTCTATCTCGACGGTCGTGTGGTGCACACCATCCATGGCGCCGAGCCGGACAGCACCTTCCACGCGGCGTTAGACCGCTACATCGCCCGCCCCGAGGACCAGCTGCGCGCCGCCGCCCTGCACGCGCACGCACAGGGGCGCCTGGCGGAGGCGGTCGAACTGATGGCCCGCGCGGCGGTGGAGCAGCCGGCACGGCTGGACATCGCGGCGGATCTGGCCAAGCTGCTCACCCTGGACGGGCAGCCCGAGCGTGCGCTCGCCCTGCTCGCCAGCCTGCCGCCCGAAGCCCGGCGCGATGCCCGCATCGCCCCCTTGCTCGCTCATTTGGAATTACTAGATGCGGCACGGCATGGCCCACCGGATGCCGAGGTGCGCCTACAGGCCGACCCGACGGACGCCGAGGCGCGTTTGGCCCTAGCTGCGCGCGACTTGCTCGCCGATCGCCTGGAGGCGGCCATGGAGGGTCTTCTAGCCTTGGCACGTTCTTCTCCTGGTTGGCGTGAGGACATCGGACGCCGCGGACTACTCGCCTTGTTCGCGCTGCTGGGCGATGCACACCCGCTCACCCGCACCTACCGCACCCGTCTGTCCGCTGGATCGTGAATAGGACCCCACCCCTGCAGCCGAGTCTGGAAACCGCCGAATTCCCCGATGCATCCGTACGGGCGGTGCAGGGGCACGTAAGAGTCACGCCCCAACCGGCTATGTCCTTGCGCTCGCATCTGGTCCGCACCTATGTTGCCCTGTATGCCCTGGCGCAGTTCTTCGTTCTCATAGGTGTAATCTCCTGGGCATATCTCACGGCACGCGCCGATCTCGATGCGCAACTGCGCGCCCAAGCGCTGCGGCTCGGTCATCAGCTCGTGCAGTTGAGAAACGACCCCAACGCCCTCCAGCAGAGCCTGGCCTCGCTGGGGGTGCAACCCGATGTCCTTGCCGTGGCGATGTATGCCATGGACGGCCGGTTGCTCGCCACCTATCGGCGCAAGGGCGCCGCCCACCCATCGTCAGCCACTCGTATCGTGGTGCCGATACGCGCCGACGCGATCAACCTGCACGTGGCCCTGCCCGATCGCTCCGGACAGCTCGTGGTATGGGCGAGCACAGGCTCTGCAGCCGTCCACGCGGTGCAACTCGCCCTGGTGTGCGTGCTCACCATGAGTCTGGGCTTCGCCCTGGCGTGGTGGCTGCTGCGCAAACAGCGCGCTCGCCTGTACCAGGCCGAAGACTCCATCCGACGTGCAGCCGAGAGCGACAAGCTCACAGGGCTCGCCAACCGCACCGCATTCCTGCACACGCTCGACACCGCGTTGCGCATGGCCTCGTCGCAGCGCATGCCCCTGTCGGTACTGTTCATGGACCTGGACAACTTCAAGATCATCAACGACACCTTGGGCCATGGAGCAGGAGATGCACTGCTGCGCGAGGTGGGACGGCGGCTGAGGGCCTTGAGCGACGAGCACACGCATTTCGGCCGCCTGGGTGGCGACGAGTTCGGTATCATCGTCCGCGGCGCTGGCAAGGATGACTCCGTCCGGCTGGCCGAGCGTATCCTGCAGCATTTGTCGGCGCCGATCGACCTCGTCGAGCAACAGGTCTACGTGGGCGCGAGCATCGGCATCGCGCTTTATCCGCAGGACGGCCATGATGCCAGCACCCTGCTCAAGCGGGCTGATGCGGCGATGTACCAGGCCAAGGAAAACGGCCGCAACAACTACCAGTTCTTCTCCACCGACCTCCACTTTCGCGCCCTACAGCATTTCGTCATCGAGATGAGCCTGCGGCGTGCGCTCGAAAACGGCGAGTTGGCCTTGTATTACCAGCCCCAAGTGGAGATCAGCACACGCCGCATCGTCGGGGTAGAAGCGCTGCTGCGCTGGAAGTCGCCGGAGTTCGGCACCTTCGCCTCGAGCGACTTCATCGCCATCGCAGAACAATCCGGCCTGATCCATCAGCTTGGCGCCTGGTCGCTGGAGACGGCCTGCCGACAGGCGCGCGCATGGGAGTCATCCGGCCTGGGCGCGCTCAGCGTGGCGGTGAACCTCTCGGTGCGCCAGCTTCATTCCAGCGACATCGTCCGACTGGTGCGGGAAACCCTGGCGAAGACCGGGCTCGACCCCAGACTGCTGGAGCTGGAGATCACCGAGACCATCTTCGTCAAACACAACAACGAGGTCATGGACAAGCTCAAGGCCTTGACCGATCTCGGCGTGCGCCTGGCCATCGACGACTTCGGCACCGGTTACTCCTCGCTGTCCTATCTGCGCCGGCTGCCCGTGCACCGGTTGAAGATCGACAAGAGCTTCGTGCGCGACAGCCACTTCACCCCAGACGACGCCGCCATCGCCGCCGCCATCATCGCCATGGCGCGCAAGCTGGACATCGAGGTCACCGCCGAGGGGGTGGAGAACGAGGAACAACTCGCCCTGCTCAGGGACGCGGGCTGTCACCTGGTGCAGGGCTATTATTTCGGCTCGCCGCTACCGGCCGAGGAGCTTGAGCGTCTGGTGCGCCAGCTCAGACGGTCGGAACCGTCCGCAGGCCCCGCCCTGACGTCCGGCGACACCACGCCGTGAGACATCGGTGCCGACGGCCTAGCCGCAGGCCTCAGCCGACTGCCCCCGAGCCCCCGCGCCAGGCAAAGACGAGCGCAGCCGCGCAGGCCAGCGCCGCGGCCAGGCTGAAGGTCCAGGCGGCACCGAGGGCATCCCAGGCCGCACCGGCATAGAGGCTGCCGGCGGTGCCGCCGACGCCGTAGGCCAGGCTGTTGTACAGGGCCTGGCCGCGCGCTTGCACGCGGCCGCGGAAGTGCCGGTGCACCAGGGCGAGTGCGCAGGCGTGATAGGCGCCGAAGGTGAGCGCATGCAGGACCTGGGCGAACAGCAACAGGGGCAGGCTGTCCACCCACCAGGCGATCAGGGTGAAGCGCAGCGCGGCGGCGAGCAGGGTGGCGAGCAGCACCGTCTCTACCCGCATCCTCTGCAGCAGCCGCGGCATGAGCAGGAACACACCGATCTCGCAGATCACCCCCAGGGCCCACATCCAACCGGCGAAGGCCTTGCTGTAGCCGGCCTCCACCAGGTGGATGGTGAAAAAGGTGTAGTAGGGACCGTGGGCGGCGGTCATGAGGATGGCGGCGGCGAGCAGGGCCCACACCTGCGGCTTGCGCAGCAGCCGCGCGAGCGAGTCGTGGCCCGGCAGGTCGTGCTCGGTCGTGGCCTCGGGCAGCCACCGGCTCGTCAACCAGATGCCTACCAGCAGCGCGAGCACCACCCAGGGGATGATGCCCGCCGGATGATGATCCAGCGCCGCCCCCAGGCCGATCACCACCAGGATGAAGCCGATCGAGCCCCACAGACGGATGCGCCCATAGCGGTCGGCCTGTGCCCCCAGGTGCGTGAGCGTGGTCGCCTCCACCAG
>JANWZL010000122.1 GCA_025054655.1 Thiobacillaceae bacterium
GCGGCGCCGAACACGAGCAGCCGCTCGCGCGGGCTGAGGCTGTCCAGGCGAGCGATCAGGGCCTGCCAGCGGGTGCGCAGTTCAGCCACCATGTGCCTGCCCCTGCGACTTGAGCACGAAGCGGTAGCGACCGCTCTCCGGGTCGTTATCTATGTCCAGCGCACTCATGGGGGTGTGCGCGAAGCCCGGTTGTTGCGCCAGGCGCTGCAGGTAGGTGGGCAGCAGGCTCGCCGCCAGGGCCTGGCCCTGTAGATGAAAGCCCTGTGGCAGCAACACGATCTCCCTCAACCAGACCCCGGGCAGACTCGCCGCTGCCAGACCGCGCAAGCGTTGTGACCAGGGTGCGGCAGCAGCGATGGCACGCAGCCGCGCCAGCTCGGCCTGGTTATCTTGCGTCTCGTCCGCCGTGGCGGTTGCGGGCGTCTGCCCGTCGCCGTTGGCGAGGGCGTATGCGGCGTCGTACTCCGCCAGTGCGCGCTGATGCAGCTGTTCGGCCAGCCGGTTCTGGTGCCACGCCCAGTAGGCCGGTGCCAGACCGGCGAGGCCGATGGCGAGAAGGATCCACATCAGGCGGCTGGCAGGATAAGGCGGCCTGACCGGGCGTAAAGCAGGCGAAAGCAGGTTGATCTGCTGCATCGTCAGCGCTCCGCCATGAGCTCCCGCAAGGCCCCGCCGAGGGCAAACCAGCAGTGCGCCAACAGGTCCGGCTCAGGATGGCGAGGATGGCCGAGGCGATCGAGCGCCAGTGTCTCGATCGGCAGGTTCAGCCTCTGGGCAAGTGCGCCGATGATGGCCGGGTCCAGGGTGGGCACCACATGCAAGACGCTCAATCGCCAATCCGGCCGATAGCGTTCCAAATAGTCCACGCTGCGCTGCAGTTCCAGCCCTAGGCGGTCGAGCTGCGTCTGCGCGATCGAGCCGTCTGCACTGCAAAGGCGACGCCAGTCCAGATCGAAACGTCGGTGAAAGCACAAATCCCCGCCCTGGGTGACGGTGAGTAGGCCGCCATAGGGCGTTATGGCGAGCAAGGCCTGGTGTTGGCTGTCGTCGAGCAGGAAATGGGTCAGATTGCGCTGGGCCTGCTCCGGGATGTCGATGGCCGTGAGCTGAACGCCGATCTGCTCCGCCGTGAGCAGATGGCGTTGCAAGGTCTCGATGTGCGCCACGGCCACCAGCAGCTCCCGCGCCCCGCCCGTCCGTGTGGGATCGATCCGGATCAGGTCGTAGCTCATCGCCTCGATGGGCACGTCGGGCAGACGGCTGGCCACGATCCAACGGATGGCCTGTCTGATCTCCTCCGCCGGCACCTGCGGCTCCTCCAGGGTCAGCAGGCGATAATCGGCGAACGGCAGCACCAGTACGCATATCCCGTCGATGCGTAATGACAACGCGGCCTCGGCGGCCGGAAGCCACTCACAGCGCCCGACCCGGACCGCTTGGCCATCGCGCTCCAGCATGGCCAAGGCCATACCCTCGGCCTGCGGTGCTAGACACAGCCGCGCCTTGTCATTCGCCCTGCGCCCCCACAACCGGCGCATGCTGGCGATCAGCCCCGTACCGGTAAACTGCATCATGGCAGCAAAGTCAGACTCACCGCGCGCTCGACGTAGTCCGGTTGCCCAGGATGGCTGCCATGTCGCACGACCACGCTGAGCAGCCGGCCGCCGGCCGTGACCTGGCACTGCACCTGCACGCTGAAGGCCGCCAGGTTGCCCGGCAGGGCGGGCAGCAGTTGGCTGAAGGGGCAGCTGGCGGATTGACGCAACAGGCGGTAGGCCCCCCACTCGACGCCTGCCGCAGCCGCCAGTTCGGCGCGGTCGATGAGCCCATCGAGGGCCAGGGTGCGCGCCTGCGTGCCGGTGAACCGCATGGTGTAGGCGGCCAGCGCCCCTAGCCCCACCACCAGGAACAGGGCCGCTAAGAGGGCGAAGCCTCGCTGTCTCATGGCTGCACCCTCACCCCTTTAAGCATGTCGAGGCGCGCCTGGCCGGCGCGGAAGACCAGGGCCAGGGTGACGAACTGCTGACGCCCGCCAGCGGCGCGATAGGCCGCTGCCTGCGGGTTCATGGCCCGGCAGGCGGCCAGGTGGTCGGCCACGATCACACCGTTGCGCCTGAGTGTGCCCTGTGCTGGGTTGGCCGCATCGGGCTGACAGAGGTAGCGCACCAAGCCCGTGGCCGGCGGTCGCGGCGTGAAGCTGAGCAGGAAACCGGCGCCGCTCGCCGAGTAGGAGAAACTACCGGGTAGGGCCTGGGCGAGATCGCGTTCAAGCCAGAGATCGGCCAAGGCGGCCTGGTCCATGAGCCTGACCTGCGCCTGGCGTTGGGTGTTGAGGGCGATGGGGCCGCGCAGGAACAGGGCGGTGGCGGCGGCGAGTATACCCAGCACGACGATGGCCACCGCCATCTCGATCAGGCTGAAGCCGTGTTGACCGAACCCCTCGCCCATGTTCAGCTCAGATGGCAAAAGCGCAGAGCCTCCAGCACCACGTCCGCCCCGGCGGGCGGGGTGACGGTGACCGTCACCCGCAAACTGTCGACCGCCAGCACGCCGCCATAGGCCAACGGACGCACGCTGACCCGGACGCGATAGCCGGCCAGGTCGTTGCGGCCGTCGCCATCGGCGTCCACCATCTCCCCGCTCAGGAAGCGCGGCCCTGCCGTACCGGTGTCGAAACCGTGATAGTCGTTTACGTGATCGAACGGGGTGGCGCGCGTCTCACCCGGCTCGGGGCCGAAGGCCTCGCCCGGGGTGAGGCTGCCGCAGCGCGCCGGCCGCGCCAGCACCTCCTGCATCAAGGCGTGGGCGAGCTGTTGTGCCTCGAACCGGGTGGCGAGTTCCGCCCCTGCGCGCCCGGCTTGGGCGTAGACGCCCACGATGGCAGCGGCGGCCACACCGATGATGACCATGAAGATGACCGCCTCGATCAGTGTGGCACCTCGTTCGCCGGGTTGTCCCATGGTTCGCATGGCTGGTCTCATTGCACGTGGCCAGTGACCGGGTTGACCTGCACGATCACACCTGGGCCCAGGGCCAAACGCGCCGGCGCCGGTTGCGGCTGGCCATCGGCCCGATAGCGAAAAGCGGCCGGTGTGACGGTGGCCCCGGAGGGTAGCTCGAAGCCGAGCGGCAGGCCGTCCATCCCCACCACGTCCAGGCTACAGGCCGCGCCCGCCGTGGGCGTGGGGTTGAGCCGCAGAGTGAGCCGCCCGCCTTGCACGCGCACGCACACCTCGCGGTTTTTCGCCACGGCCAGCCGCTGGGCCTGCGTGAGGATCGCCCGCAGCTCGTTCGC
>JANWZL010000147.1 GCA_025054655.1 Thiobacillaceae bacterium
GCGGCGGTGCGCGACTTCGTGCACGCGGTGGACGAGCTGCGCGAGGCGACCGACCGGCTGGAGGCGCGCCTGGCGCTGCTCGAACGGCGCCAGGGCCGATCCTGATGCGCCTGCTGCGCTTGATCCGCATCCTGTGGGTGGCTCAGCGCCACGGGCTGGACGAGTTCATCTTGGGACACGAGCGGGTGCGGCCGCTCGCCTGGCTCGTGCGGCTGCTGCTGTTCTGGCGCCGGCTCGACCGTCCGCGCGGCGAACGGCTGCGGCTGGCGCTGGAGTCGCTAGGCCCGATCTTCGTCAAGTTCGGTCAGATGCTGTCCACCCGGCGCGATCTCATCCCCGCTGATCTCGCCGACGAGCTGGCGCTGCTGCAGGACCGCGTCCCCCCCTTCCCCTCCGAGCAGGCCGTGGCGGTGCTCGCGCGCGCCTACGGACGGCCGCCGGAGGCGGTGTTCGCCGAGTTCGACCCTACGCCGGTGGCCTCCGCCTCGGTGGCCCAGGTGCACCGGGCGCGGCTCAAGACGGGACAAGCCTGCGCGGTCAAGATCCTGCGGCCAGGCATACGCCGCGTCATCGACCACGACCTGGAGCTGATGATGGCCGCCGCCGCTCTGGTCGAGACCCTGTGGCGGGAGGGGCGCCGGCTCAAACCGCGCGAGGTGGTGCAGGAATTCGCCAAACACCTGGACGACGAGCTGGACCTCATCCGCGAGGCGGCCAACTGCGCGCAACTCAGACGCAACTTCCGCGACTCGCCCCTGCTCGCCGTGCCCGAGGTGTACTGGGACTACTGCACGCCCGAGGTGATGGTGATGCAGTGGATGCAGGGCACGCCCATCTCGCGCGTGGAGGAACTGAGGCGCCGGGGGGTGGACCTCAAGCGTCTGTCGCGAGCGGGGGTGGAGATCTTCTTCACCCAGGTCTTCCGTGACGGCTTCTTCCACGCCGACATGCATCCGGGCAACATCCTGGTGGAGGACAGCGGGCGCTATGTGGCGCTCGACTTCGGCATCATGGGCACGCTCGATGAGCGCGACAAGAACTATCTGGCACGCAACTTCCTCGCCTTCTTCCGCCGCGACTACCGGGCGGTGGCACGCGCCCACGTGGAGGCGGGCTGGGTGCCGCCGGGCACGCGGGCGGACGAGTTCGAGGCGGCCATCCGCGCCGTGTGCGAGCCGGTGTTCGACCGGCCGCTCAAGGAGATCGCCTTCGGGCGGGTGCTGCTGCGGCTGTTCCAGACCTCGCGCCGCTTCGGCATGGAGATCCAGCCGCAACTGATCATGCTGCAGAAGACCCTGATCAACGTCGAGGGGCTGGGGCGCGAGCTGGACCCGGATCTGGACCTGTGGGCCACCGCCAAGCCCTATCTGGAACGCTGGATGAGCGAACAGCTGGGCTGGCGGGGGTGGCTCGCACGGCTTAAGGAGGAGGCGCCGCACTGGGGCATGGTGCTGCCCCAGCTGCCGCGGCTGGCGCACGAGGCGTTGCGCGGCGACCGCGTCGCCCCGCTGGCCGAGGCCCTGCAGCGGCTGGCCGACGAACAGCGCCGGCGCAACCGCTGGCTCAGGGGGGTGGCCGCCCTGCTGCTGCTCGCCCTGGCCGCCCAGACCTATCTCATCGTCCATCTGCGTTAGGGAAAGTCCGATGCTCCTCGCTTTCGTCATCCTCTATCTGCTCGTCTCCATCGCCATCGGCGTGTGGGCCGCCCGGCGCGTGCACAACGTCGAGGACTACTACGCCGCCGGCCGCAGCCTGCCGATCTGGATCGTCACCGCCATGGTGTTCGCCACCTGGTTCGGGGCGGAGACGGTGCTGGGCATCCCCGCTACCTTCATGGAGGAGGGGCTTGGCGGGCTCGCCTCCGATCCCTTCGGCGCCTCGCTGTGCCTGATCCTGTTCGGGCTGTTCTTCGCCCGCCGGCTCTACCGCATGCATCTGCTCACCATCGCCGACTATTACCGTAGCCGCTACGACCGGCGGGTGGAGTTCGTCACCGGCATCGCCATCGCCCTGTCCTACCTGGGCTGGGTCTCGGCCCAGATCACCGCCCTGGGGTTGGTGTTCAACGTGCTCTCCGATGGCACCATCAGCCAGGCTCAGGGCATCTTGCTCGGCGCCGCGGTGGTGCTCATCTACACCCTGTACGGCGGCATGTGGTCGGTCGCACTCACCACCTTCTTCCAGATGATCGTCATCGTCCTCGGCCTGCTCTACATCGCCGCTTTGATCGTGCAGCGCACCGGCATCGAGCCGGTGCTCACCCATGCCGCGCAGGCAGCCAAGTTCGAGCTGCTGCCGGAGTTCTCCGCCGTGGCCTTGCTCGCCTTCCTGTCCGCCCTGCTCACCATGGGCTTCGGTTCCATCCCGCAGCAGGACGTCTTCCAGCGCGCCAACTCGTCCAAGAACGAGGCCGTGGCGGTGTGGGGCACGGTGTTGGGCGGCCTGGCCTACTTCCTGTTCGCCGCCGTGCCCATCTACATGACCTATGCCGCCCACTTCCTCGACCCAGCGCTCATCGAGCGCTGGCTGGGGGTGGACGCGCAGATGATCCTGCCCGAGTTGGTCAAAGGCGATTTTCCACTCATCGCCCAGGTCATCTTCTATGGGGCCCTGCTGTCGGTGATCATGTCCACCGCCTCGGGCACCTTGCTCGCCCCCTCGGTGACCCTGGCCGAGAATATCCTCAAGCCCTGGCTCGCCCATGGCCAGACCATGACGGGCGAGCGGCTGCTCAAACTCACGCGCTGGGTGGTGGCGGGCTTTGCCGGGCTGGTCACGCTCTACTCGCTGTGGTCGCTTAAGCAGGCCACCACCATCCACCAGATGGTGGAGAACGCCTACAAGGTCACCCTGGTCATCGCCTTCGTGCCGCTCGCCGCCGGGCTGTACTGGCGGCGGGCGAACACCCTGGGGGCCTACTGCGCGATGGGGCTGGGGGCGGCGGTGTGGTTGCCGCTGGAGCTGTTCGCCCCGGAGGGGGTGTGGGGCCTGGAACCGCAGTTCGCCGGCTTCCTGGCGGCCTGTGTGGGCATGCTCGCGGGTTCTGTGCTGCGGCCTCGTGGCGCACGAGCACCCTAATGCGCCCTTGGGAGGACTAGGTGCTGCCGAGGGCGGTGCTGCCAAAGGGGCGAGCCATGGCATAATGACCACATACTGTGGTCATTTTAGGGGGTTGGATCATGCAGACGTCCAAGTCCGATTTCAAGGCCCGGGCCTTGGAGTATCTTCGTCGCGTGGAGGCGACCGGCGAGTCCGTGATCGTGACCGACCATGGCGAACCCAGGGTGGAGGTGCGTCCATATCGTCCCGACCGCCTGGACCCCTTACAGCGTCTGCAGGGCAGTGTGTTGAAGTACGACGACCCCTTGGCACCTGTGGCCGAGGACGAGTGGACGGCCTGACGGTGATCGTGCTCGACACCCATGTGCTCGTCTGGTGGGTCTCGGGGCTGACTCAGGCCCTGTCGCCGACCGCCCTGCAGGCCGTGGAAAAAGAGCTACAGGGCGGTGGACGCATCCTGGTGTCGTGTATCACCGCCTGGGAGATCGCCATGCTGGTGGCCAAAGGACGGCTCGTGCTCAGCATGGATGTGGCAACTTGGCTGGCCACCGTGGGCGAGCTGGAACCCATGCGTTTCGTCCCAGTGGACAACGAGATTGCCGTCAAAAGCGTGGAACTGCCCGGCAGCATGCCCAAGGACCCGGCCGATAGGATCATCGTCGCCACCGCCCGCAAATATGGGGCCCCGTTGGTGACCCAGGACGCTGCGCTCTTGGCCTATCCGCATGTGCGCACCATAGCCTGAGTGTCGTCCACCCACGCCGGGGTTTCAGGTCGCCTTCACGCCGCCGCCCGTTCGCGCGCCACCGTCCCCCACAGCTCTTCCAGGTTGTAGTGGGCGCGCACCGCCGGGTGCATCACATGCACCACGACGTCGCCGGCATCGACCAGGATCCACTCGCCCGAGCGTTCGCCCTCGGTGCCGAGGATGTGCGCGCCGGCCGCTTCCAGCTTGTCCACCACGTGCTGGGCCAAGGCCTTGACCTGGCGGCTGGACTCGCCGCTGGCGATGATCAGCCGGTCGAACAGGGAGGTGAGATGGCGCACGTCCAGCACGGTGATGTCGCGCCCCTTGACGTCCTCCAGGGCGGCCACGGCGATGCGGGTGAGGGTGTCGACGTCCATTTAGGGTCAGTCCTCCTGTGGATAGAGACCGTTTCGTGCAATGTACTCGTACACCGCCTCGGGCACCAGATAGCGGATGCTGCGGCCAGCGGCGGCGAGCGCGCGGATGCGGCGGGCGGCGATGTCCAGTTGCGTGACCTCCTGCACGAAGATGCGGCCAGCGGGGGCGGTGTGCAGATCGGCTGCCGCGGGGGTGTGTCGCTGCCGGTACTCGTCCGCCAGCCCTTCCGGCAAAACGGCAAGGTTTGCGCCGGGCCGCTGGGCGATGGCCAGGTGACAGAGGGCGAACAGCCGGCGCCAGGCGTGCCAGCTCGCCAGCCCGAGAAAGGCGTCCGCCCCGAGGAACAGGACGAGCGGCCGTTGCCCGCCCAGCTCGGCGCGCAGGGCCGCGAGCGTGTCCACCATGTAGCAGGGGGTGGTCTTGTGCGCCTCGTGTTCGTCCAGCACGAAGCGGGGGTTGGCGTGGATGGCCAGTCGCACCATGGCCAGCCGATGGGCGATGCCCACCGTGGGGGGCGGGCGGTGTGGCGGCCGCCCGCTGGGTATGAAGCGCACCTCGTCGATCGCCAGCGCCTCGGCCAGCTCCTCGGCCAGGCGCAGATGACCGAGGTGTATGGGGTCGAAGGTGCCGCCCAGCAAGCCGATGGGACTCATGTGCCCCAGTCCTCACGCGGGATGCCTGAGGCCTTCAGGATGGCGAGCAGGGTCCCGATGGGCAGGTCGCCGCGGTGGAAGGGCACGGTCACCCGTCTGCCCGTTTGGGGCTGGAGATAGACGCGGTGGCTGCCGCGGCTGCGGTCGAGAACGAAGCCATGCCGTTCGAGCAGGCGGATCAACGCGGGGGTGGAGAGTACCGGCGCTTTAGGCGGCATCGGCCGATGATCGCTCAGGCCGCATGATGCAGGGTGAGGTGACCCTCCAGCGTGTCGCTGTCGTCCGGCACCGCCTCGCCGTGGTGGATCAGGCTGTCGAGATAGGACTCGATCGCCTCCCGAGCCATGCGGCGCGCCTGCTCCAGGTCCGCTCCATAGGTGATACAGCCGGGCAAAGCGGGGACGATGACCGTGTAGCCCCCCTCGGGTTCGGGCCGGAAGATCAGCCGGTAGTTGAGCTCGCGTACCTGTGCGTCCATATTCACACCCTGACGTGTCCATCGCCCAGCACCACCCATTTCTGGCTGGTGAGCCCCTCCAGCCCGACCGGGCCGCGGGCGTGGATCTTGTCGGTGGAGATGCCGATCTCCGCCCCCAGACCGTACTCGAAGCCGTCGGCGAAGCGGGTGGAGGCGTTGACCATCACCGAGCTGGAGTCCACCTCGCGCAGGAAGCGGCGCGCACGGCCGTAGTCCTCGGTGACGATGGCATCGGTGTGCTGCGAGCCGTAAGTGTTGATGTGCTCGATGGCCGCCTCCAGCCCCTCGACCACCTTCACCGCGAGGATGGGGGCGAGGTATTCCTCGCTCCAGTCGGCCTCGGTGGCGGGGACGAGCCGCGCGCCGGGGATGTCCGCCTGCTGCAGGATGTGCATCGCCTGCGGGCAGCATCTCAGTTCCACCCCATGCCGCGTGAGCATGCGGGCGAGCCCCGGCAGCAAGGCCTCGGCCACGCCGCGGGCGATGAGCAGGCTTTCGGCGGTGTTGCAGGTGCCGTAGCGCTGGGTCTTGGCGTTTTCCACGATGCGCAGCGCCTTGTCGGGGTCGGCGCGGTCGTCCACGTAGACGTGGCAGTTGCCGTGCAGGTGTTTGATCACCGGCACGCGCGCCTCCGCCGTCACCCGCTCGATCAGCCCCTTGCCGCCGCGCGGCACGATCACGTCCACGTATTCCTTCATCGTGATGAGCTGCCCCACGGCGGCGCGGTCGGCGGTCTCCACCACCTGCACGCAGGTGGCGGGTAGGCCCGCGGCCTCGAGCCCGGCGCGCACACAGGCGGCGATGGCCTGGTTGGAATGTATGGCCTCGCTGCCGCCGCGCAGGATGGCGGCATTGCCGCTTTTGAGGCACAGACCGGCCGCATCCGCGGTGACGTTGGGCCGGGCCTCGTAGATGATGCCGATCACCCCCAGCGGCACGCGCATGCGACCGACCTGGATGCCGGAGGGACGGTATTTGAGGTCCGTGATCTCCCCCACCGGGTCCGGCAGCTGCGCGATCTGCCGCAGGCCCTCGGCCATGGCGGCGATGGTCTTCTCGCTCAGCGTCAGCCGGTCGATCAGGGCGGCGCTCAGGCCCGCCGCCTGCGCCGCCTCCAGGTCGCGCGCGTTGGCGGCGAGCAGCCGGTCGGCCTGGCGCTCGATGGCCGCGGCCATGGCCGTCAGCGCGGCGTCCTTCTGCCGCGTCTCGGCGCGCGCCAGCACCCGTGCGGCCGCGCGGGCGGCGCGGCCCAGTTCGATCATATAGCTCTCGACGTTCATGTCCCTACTCCCATAGCCTCGGGCAGACGGCCACCGGCGAGCGCCAGGGCCCAGCCCTCCAGTAGCCGCCAGGCGTCGGCACGCTCCAGGCCCTTGGCCGCGCGGTCGATGCGCGCGGCCTCGGCGAGGGCGCGGGCGAGTCGCCCGGCATCGAGGCGCCCAAGCGCCCGGGCGACGAGCGCCTGGCGGCTGGCCCACACCTTAAGCCGCGCGCAGGCGGCCGCCAGCGGCTCGCCGCGGTCGACCGCCACGGCGACACGGTAGAGGGTCCGCACCTCCTGGGTCAAGACCCACAGCGCCAGCAGCGGCGTCTCGCCCTCGGCCTTGAGGCCGCGCAGGATGCGGATGAGCCGCGGCGCCTCGCCCGCGAGCAGGGCCTCGGCCAGTTGGAAGGCGTCGAAGCGCGCCAGGTCCACGATCGTCGCGCGCACGTCGGCCAGGCGCACAGGCCCGGGCGGCAGCAACAGGCTGAGCTTGTCCACCTCCTGCTGGGCAGCGAGCAGGTTGCCCTCCACCTGCTCGGCCAGAAAGCGCAGGGTCTCGGTGTCGGCTTTGAGGCCGCGCTGCATCAGGCGTGCGCCGATCCACTCCGGCAGCCGGGCCGGTGTGGGCGGCTGCGGCGCGATCACCTCGCCCACCCGCGCGAGCGCTGCATACCAGCCGGCGGCCTGGGCCTTCTTGTCCAGCCGCGGCAGGCGCACGAGCAGGACGGTGTCGGCGGGGGGGTGGGCGCACCAGGCCTCGATCGCCCGCGCCCCCTCCACGCCCGGTTTGCCCGAGGGGATGTGCAGCTCGATCAGCTGCCGGCTGGCGAACAGGGATGGGGCGGCCGCCTCGGCCAACCAGGCCGCCCAGTCGAAGCCGGCCTCGGCCTGGAACAGCCGCCGCTCGCCCACCCCGGCCTCCTGGAGCCGCTCGCGCACTCGAGCAGCCGCCTCGTCGGCGAGCAGGGGCTCGTCGCTGGTGATCGCATAGACGGGCTTGAGCGGCCCGTTGTGCGCGGATCGGGCCATCAGCGCCGCAGGTGGGCCAGGCGCCGTAGGATCTGGCGCACGAGCTCCTGCTCCATGTCGCGTACAAGCTGCGCCTCCTCCGCCTCCTTGGCCAGGGTCTGGGCGTCGTCATAGGCATAGTCGCGCGTGACGATCAGCTCGGCCGGCGCGAGCAGAATGCGTCCGGCCGCGTCCTCGGCGGACAGCGTGACCCGGTGGGTGAGCCGGTATTCGCGTACCTTGCCGCCGCCGGACAAGGACAGGATGTCCTTGCCGCGCCGCTCGCCGCTGAGTCGGATGCGCACCTCGGCCCCCTGGGCCGTGGCCTGGACCGTCTTGCCGCTCACGCGCAGGCTTTGCGACAGCTGTAAGGCCAGGCTGGAGCCGGGTGGGGCGTCGATGTAGGCCGAGGCGAAGGGTAGCGGCGACTGCCCGCGCAGGTGAAAGCCGCAGCCGGCCAGCAGTACGAGGCCCAGGGCCAGGATCACCCCCCAGGATTTCCCCTCACGCCTCACGCCTCACCCCCTCACCGCTCGTCTCACAGCACGATGTTCACCAGCCGACCGGGCACTACCACCACCTTCTTCACCGGCCGCCCCGCCGTGAAACGCTGCGCCTCGGGGCTGGCGAGCGCCGCCTGCTCGATGGCCGCCGCGTCGGCACCGGCCGGTACGGTGATATGGCCACGCAGCTTGCCGTTGACCTGCAGCACCAGCTCCACCGACTCGCGCTTGAGCGCCGTCTCATCCACCTGCGGCCAGGCCGCCGCGAGCAGGTCGGCCCCGGGCCGCAGGGCCTCGTACAGCACGGTGCAGATATGGGGGGTGATGGGTGCGAGCATCAGGGTCACCGCCTCCAGCACCTCCTGGCGCACGCTGCGCGTGGCCGCATCCTCGCCCTCCAGCCGGCCGAGCGCGTTCATCAGCTCCATGATGGCGGCGATGGCGGTGTTGAACTGCTGGCGCCGTTCGATGTCGTCGGTGACCTTGGCCAGGGTCTCGTGCAGCAGCCGTCGCAGCTCGCGCGCCGGCGGGCTCAGCTCGACGCCGGTGGCAGGCGAGTAGGCCGCCACCGCGCCGGCCTTTAGGTGCTCGTGCACCGCCTTCCACAGCCGTTTCAGAAAGCGGTGCGCCCCCTCCACCGCCGTCTCCGACCACTCCAGGGTCTGCTCCGGTGGGGCGGCGAACATCATGAACAGGCGTGCGGTGTCGGCCCCGTAGCGCTCGACGATGGCCTGCGGATCGACCCCGTTGCGCTTGCTCTTGGACATGGTGCCCAGGCCCAGGTAGTCCACCGGCTGCCCATCGGCCCGGGCACGGGCGGCGACGATGCGGCCCTTGTCGTCGGTGGTGACCTCCACCTCGTCCGGGGCGAAATACTGGATGCCGCCCTTGTCGGTGCGGCGGGCATAGATGTGGTTGAGCACCATACCCTGAGTGAGTAGGCGGGCGAAGGGCTCGTCATAGCGTACCAGCCCCAGGTCGCGCATGACCTTGCTCCAGAAGCGCGAGTAGAGCAGGTGCAAGATGGCGTGCTCGATGCCGCCGATGTACTGGTCCACCGGCATCCAGTAGTCCACGCGCGCATCGACCATGGCGGCGTCGTTGTCCGGGCAGCAGTAGCGGGCGTAATACCAGGACGAATCGACGAAGGTGTCCATGGTGTCGGTCTCGCGCCGGGCCGGAGCGCCGCAACGGGGGCAGGTGCAGCGCACGAAGTCCTCGCGCTTGGCGAGCGGATTGCCGCTGCCGTCGGGGACACAGTCCTCGGGCAGCAGCACCGGTAGCTGCTCGTCCGGCACCGGTACGGTGCCGCAGTGCTCGCAGTGGATGAGGGGGATGGGGCAGCCCCAGTAGCGCTGGCGCGAGATGCCCCAATCGCGCAGCCGCCAGGTCACACGCTTTTCCCCCAGGCCGAGGTTGTTCAGCACCAGGGCGATCGCCTCGATGGCATCGTCCGAGCTGCGGCCGGAGAAGTCGCCGGAGTCGAACAGGATGCCCTTGTCCGTGTAGGGCAGGTCAGGGCTGAGGGCTGAGGGGTGAGGGGTGAGGTCCGTTGCCTCCTCACGCCTGCCGCCTTGCTCACCCGCGGGCCGGATGACGGCCCGTATCGGCAGGCCGTATTTTTGCGCGAAGGCGAAGTCGCGCGCATCGTGCGCCGGCACAGCCATCACCGCCCCCTCGCCATAGCCCATCAGCACATAGTTGGCCACCCAGATGGGCAGGGCCTCGCGTGTGAAGGGGTGGTAGGCCTTGAGCCCCGTGTCCATGCCACGTTTTTCCTGGGTGGCCAGTTCCGCCTCGGTCACCCCGCCCTTGCGGCAGTCCTCGATGAAGGCCGCCAGCCGCGGGTTGTCGCGCGCGGCCGCCTGTGCCAGCGGGTGCTCGGGGGCCACGGCCAGATAGGTCACGCCGAACAGGGTGTCGGCGCGGGTGGTGAAGACCTTGAGCACCGGCCCCCAGCCGCCTGCGCTGCCAGCCCCGGATATGGGGGGCGGGGTGAGGGGGAAGTGGATCTCCACCCCGTGGCTCTTGCCGATCCAGTTGGCCTGCATGGTCTTCACCTGCTGCGGCCAGCCGGGCAGCTTGTCCAGGTCGGCGAGCAGCTCCTCGGCATAGCGGGTGATGGCCAGGTAGTACATGGGGATCTCGCGCTTCTCCACCGGCGCCCCCGTGCGCCAGCCGCGCCCGTCGATGACCTGCTCGTTGGCCAGCACGGTCTGATCGACCGGATCCCAGTTCACCACCCCGGTCTTCTGATAGGCCAACCCCCGTTCCAGCATGCGCAGGAACAGCCACTGGTTCCACTTGTAGTACTCGGGCCGACAAGTGGTGAGCTCGCGCGACCAGTCGATGGCGAAACCCAGGCGTTTGAGCTGCCCGCGCATGTAGGCGATGTTGTCGTAGGTCCAGCGCGCCGGCGGCACCCCGTTCTGTATGGCGGCGTTCTCCGCCGGCAGGCCGAAGGCGTCCCAGCCCATGGGTTGTAGCACGTTGTAGCCGCGCATGCGGTGGTAGCGGGCGAGCACGTCGCCGATGGTGTAGTTGCGCACGTGCCCCATGTGCAGCCGGCCCGAGGGGTAGGGGAACATGGACAGGCAGTAGTACTTGGGCCGTGTCGGGTCCTCCCCGGCGCGGAAGGCCTGGCGCTCCTGCCAGCGGCGTTGCACTTCGGGTTCGATCAGTTCGGGGCGGTAATGCGCTTGCATTGCAGGTCTGGGTTATGCGGATCGGGGATCAGGATACCGCAAAAGGGGCGGTCACGCCCGCAGGATCCGCCCGTGACAGGCGGCGGTCTGCCCGGATATACTCGGACGTCTAAGCTACAGCTCAGCCATCCTGTCAGGAACATCGACTCAACAGCAAGGGGCCGACATGTCGAAGAAACATCCCGTCGTGGTCGTCACCGGTTCGAGCGGGGCCGGCACCACCACCGTCAAGCGCGCCTTCGAGCACATCTTCCTGCGCGAAAAACTCAACGCCGCCATCATCGAAGGCGACAGCTTCCACAGCCTCACCCGCGCCGAGTTCCGCGAGGCGGTGAAGAAGGCGGAGGCCCAGGGCAACAAGCACTTCTCCCATTTCGGCCCCGAGGCCAACGACTTCAAGGCGCTGGAGAACCTCTTCCGCACCTATGGCGAGACCGGCGGCGGCAAGCGGCGTTATTACATCCACAGCGATGAGGAGGCGGCCGAGCACAACGCACGCCTGGGCACCCAGCTCAAGGCGGGTGAGTTCACCCCCTGGGAGGACCTGCCCCCCAACACCGACCTGCTCTTCTACGAGGGGCTGCACGGCATGGTGGTGACCGCCGAGGCCAACGTCGCCCAGTACGTCGACCTTGCCATCGGCGTGGTGCCGGTAGTCAACCTGGAGTGGATCCAGAAGATCCACCGCGACGCCAAGGAGCGTGGCTACTCGCCCGAGGCGATCGTCGATACCATCCTGCGGCGCATGCCCGATTACGTCAACTACATCACGCCGCAGTTCTCGCGCACGCACATCAATTTCCAACGCGTGCCCACGGTGGACACCTCCAACCCCTTCATCGCCCGCGACATCCCCACCCCGGACGAGAGCTTCGTGGTGATCCGCTTCGCCGATCCCAAGGGGGTCGACTTCCCCTATCTGCTCGCCATGATCGACGGCTCCTTCATGTCGCGCCGCAACAACCTGGTGGTGCCCGGCGGCAAGATGGGCTTCGCCATGGAGATCATCCTCGAGCCCATGATCCACCGCCTGGTGGAGGAGAGCAAGAAACTCTGATCCGCCTGTACGGTGTGGACGCAAGGCCGGCCCCGCCGGCCTTGTTTTTGTGCCAAACCCCGATGGACCTCGATCTGCTCATCACCGCCGCGATCCTCGGGGTCGTGGAAGGGCTGACCGAATTCCTGCCGGTGTCCTCCACCGGGCATCTGATCCTGGTGGGCAGCCTGCTCGGCTACACCGACGAGCAGAGCAAGGTGTTCAAGATCGTCATCCAGCTGGCCGCCATCCTCGCCGTGTGCTGGGACTACCGCCGTCGCATCGGCGAGGTGATCGAGGGCCTGGCCGCACGCGACCCCGTGCAGACCCGTTTCGTGCTGCACATCCTGATCGCCTTCGCCCCCGCCATGGTGTTGGGCGTGCTGCTGCACGGGGTGATCAAGACCTATCTGTTCAACCCCCTCACCGTGGCGGGCGCCCTCATCGTTGGCGGCCTGGCCATCCTGTACATCGAGCGGCGGCTGTATCACCCCCGCTACCAGACGGTGGACGACCTCGACGCACGCACGGCGCTCAAGGTGGGCCTGGCCCAAACCCTGGCCATGTTCCCCGGCGTGTCGCGCGCCGGGGCGACCATCATGGGCGGGTTGGTGTTCGGGCTGTCGCGCCGCGCCGCCACCGAGTTCTCCTTCTTCCTCGCCATCCCTACCATGCTGGCGGCCACGGTCTACGACCTGTACAAGAACTGGCATCTGCTCACGCTGGAGCACGATCTGCCGGTGTTCGCGGTGGGTTTTGCCGCCTCCTTCGTCTCCGC
>JANWZL010000001.1 GCA_025054655.1 Thiobacillaceae bacterium
TATGCCGAGGGGCAGCGCCGCTATGTCGAGACCTTCTCGCCCTATGCGCGCCAGTTCCTGGAACGGCAGGACCGCCCCCAGGCCGACCGTATCGACGGCATCCCCCCGGCCATCGCCATCGACCAGGTCAACCCCGTGCGCACCTCGCGCTCCACCGTGGGCACCATGACGGAGCTCACCGACCATCTCAAGCTGCTCTATGCCCGCGCGGCGCAGCTCTACTGCCGCGGCTGCGGCGAGCCGGTCAGGCGCGACACGCCGCAATCCATCGCCGAGACGCTGTACGCGCGGCTGGGTGCAGCCGCCCCGCGCCTGATCCTCACCTTCCCCGTGCCGGTGCCGGAGAACTTCAGCCAGGCCGAGGTCGTGCAGTGGCTGGCGCAACAGGGCTACGACCGCATCCACGCACGCGAGGCCGCCCGGCTGCACGTCGTGCAGGACCGTCTGCGCCTGACCCCCGACAACCGCGGGCGGCTCATGGAGGCGCTGGAGGCGGCCCTGCGGGTGGGACACGGGCGGGTGGACGTGCATCTGCCGGAGGGGCCCGAGCCTGCGCTATGGCGCTTCTCCGCCGACCTGCATTGCCCGCAGTGCGACATTCACTACCGCGACCCCAGCCCCAACCTGTTCTCCTTCAACTCCCCCATCGGCGCCTGCGACACCTGCCGCGGTTTCGGGCGGGTGATCGGCATCGATCCCGACCTGGTCGTGCCCGACCCGGCCAAGAGCCTGCGCGCGGGGGCGGTCAGGCCCTGGCAGACGGACAGCTATGCCGAGTGCCAGGAGGACCTGCTGCAGTACGCCCGCCGGCGCGGCATCCCGGTGGATGTGCCCTGGCGCGATCTCACCCCCGAGCAGCGGCGCTGGGTGCTGGAGGGCGAGCCGGAATGGGTGGACTGGGACACCTCCTGGCCCGGGGTGTGGTACGGCGTGCGCCGCTTCTTCGAGTGGCTGGAGGGCAAGAGCTACAAGATGCACATCCGCGTGCTGCTGTCCAAGTACCGCAGCTACACGCCCTGCCCCGCCTGCGGCGGGGCGCGCCTCAAGCCCGAGGCCCTGCTGTGGCGGCTGCCCCTGCCCGCCGGCTTGGACCTGCCCGCGGCGGACCGGCGGGGGCTCAACCTGCACGAGTTGTGCTGCCTGCCCATCGAGCGTGCGCGTGAGGTCCTGCGAGCGCTGGCGCTGCCGCCGCAGCTTGCCCAGGCCACCGAACTGCTGCGCCGCGAGATCCTCGCCCGCCTCGACTATCTCACCGAGGTGGGCCTGGGCTATCTCACCCTGGACCGCCAGTCGCGTACCCTCTCCGGCGGCGAGGTGCAGCGCATCAACCTCACCACTGCGCTGGGCACCTCGCTCACCAACACCCTGTTCGTACTGGACGAACCCTCCATCGGGCTGCATCCGCGCGACATCGACCGCATCGTCGCCATCCTCAAGCGGCTCAAGGCGGCCGGCAACTCGCTCGTGGTGGTGGAGCACGACCCGCAGGTCATGCGCGCCGCCGACCTGATCCTGGACATGGGGCCGGGGGCGGGCGAACACGGCGGCGAGGTGGTCTTCTTCGGCCCGCCGGACGAGCTCGTGCGCCATCCGCGTTCGCTCACCGGCTTCTATCTCGCCGGCGAGCGCCAGGTGAGCCGCGAGCCGCCCCACCCGCCCGCGCCCGACACGCCCTGGCTGAGGCTCAAAGGCGCGCGCGCGAACAACCTCAAAAACATCGAGGTGGCCTTTCCGCTGCGGCGGCTCACCTGTGTCACGGGCGTGTCCGGCTCGGGCAAGTCCACCCTGATCCAGGACGTGCTCTACCCGGCCCTGCTCAGGCAGCTGGGCGAACCGGCCGAGGCGTCGGGCGAGTACGACGCCCTGGAGGGCTGGGAGCGGCTGGAGCACGCGGTGCTGGTCGATCAGGCCCCCATCGGCAAGAGCGCACGGGCCAACCCGGCCTCCTACGTGGGCGCCTGGGAGCCGATCCGCAAGCGCTTCGCCGCCGAACCCATGAGCCGCGCGCGCGGCTACAACGCCGGCACGTTCAGCTTCAACAGCGGCGATGGGCGCTGCCCCACCTGTCAGGGGGCCGGCTTCGAGCACGTGGAGATGCAGTTCCTGTCCGACGTCTATCTGCGCTGCCCGGACTGCGACGGCAAGCGCTTCCGGCCCGAGGTGCTGGAGGTGGAGTGGACCGGGGCGGACGGGGTGGGCCGCAACATCTGGCAGGTGCTGGAGCTCACCGTGCAGGAGGCGCTGGCGGTGTTCGCCGCACACAAGGAGGTCACCCGCGCCCTGGAGCCGCTCGCGGCGGTGGGGCTGGGCTACCTCAGGCTGGGGCAGCCCGTGCCCACCCTGTCCGGCGGCGAGGCGCAACGGCTCAAGCTCGCCCGTCATCTGGCCGAGACCGGCGCGGGCCGCGCCGGCCCCACCCTGTTCCTGTTCGACGAGCCGACCACGGGGCTACACTTCGAGGACATCGCCAAGCTGCTCAAGGCCCTGCGGCGGCTGATCGCCGCCGGCCACTCGGTGATCGTCATCGAACACAACCTGGACGTGATCGCCGCCGCCGACTGGATCATCGACCTGGGGCCCGAGGGCGGCGATGGCGGCGGCCGGGTGGTGTGTGCGGGCACGCAGGCCGCGCTCATGGACTGCGCGGCCAGCCACACGGGCCGCGCCCTGCGGGACCATCTCGGCGCACCCCGTGGCCAGGAGGCGGGCGCAACGGCCGCAGGGCCGGCCCCCTGTCTGCCGCCCGCGCCCGTCCTGGCCGAACCGCCGCCCCCCGCCCAGCGCGCCATCCGCATCCTGCACGCGCGCGAGCACAACCTGCAGGATGTGAGCCTCGCCATCCCGCACGGCCGCTTCACGGTGATCACCGGGCTGTCCGGCTCGGGCAAGTCCACCGTGGCCTTCGACATCCTGTTCCATGAAGGGCAGCGCCGCTATCTGGAGTCGCTCAACGCCTACGCCCGCAGCCTGGTGCAGCCGGCCGCCCGCCCCGACGTGGACGCCGTGCTCGACATCCCACCAACGGTGGCGATCGAACAGCGCGTCAGCCGCGGCGGTTGGAAGAGCACGGTGGGCACGCTCACCGAGCTGCACCACTACCTGCGTCTGCTGTTCGTCAGGCTGGGGGTGCAGCATTGCCCCGAATGCCGCATACCCATCGCCCCGCAGAGCCGCGAGGCCATCCTCGCGCGCGTGCTGGCCGAGCAGCGCGGCCGCGAGGTACAGGTCTATGCCCCGCTGATCACCGCCCGCAAGGGGCTGTACCGGGAACTGGCGCAATGGGCGCGCAACAAGGGCTACACCCTGCTGCGGGTGGACGGTGAACTCACCCCCACCGACCCCTGGCCGGAGCTGTCCCGCTACAAGGAACACACCATCGAGCTGCCGCTCGGACGGGTGCGGGTGGTCCCCGAGCGCGAGGCGGCGGTGAAGGAACTCATCGCCCAGGCCCTCAACTACGGCCGCGGCGTGGTGCGCATCGCCCCCGACACCGGGCCCGAGGCGGTCTTCTCCATCAAACGCGCCTGCCCGGGCTGCGGCCGCAGCTTCCCCGAGCCCGACCCGCGCCTGTTCTCCTACAACTCCCGACACGGCTGGTGCGGGCACTGCTATGGCACGGGGCTCGAACTCGCGGCCGGGGTCGAGGCCGAGGCGGCCGACTGGGTGGAGATCGACCCCGCCCACGCCCGGGCCTGTTCCACCTGTGGCGGGGCGCGGCTTAAGCCCGAGGCCCTGGCGGTCACATGGCAGGGCCGCTCCATCGCCGATTACATGGCCATGAGTGTCGATCAGGCGCGGGTCTCGTTCGACCAGCTGGTGCTTGCCGGCCGCGAGGCCGCCATCGCGCGCGACATCCTGCCCGAGATCCGTCAGCGGCTCGCCTTCCTCGCCGAGGTTGGGCTTGGCTATCTCACCCTCGACCGCGCCGCCCCCACCCTCTCGGGGGGCGAGGCCCAGCGCATCCGGCTCGCCGCCCAGCTCGGTTCGAGCCTGCGCGGGGTGTGTTACATCCTGGACGAGCCCACCATCGGCCTGCACCCGCGCGACAACGCCCGCCTGCTCGCCACCCTGACGCGTCTGGAGGGCAAGGGCAACACCATCGTGGTGGTGGAGCACGACGAGGACACCATACGCCGCGCCGAACACGTGATCGAGTTAGGCCCCGGCGCCGGGCGCAACGGCGGGCGCGTGGTGGCGCAAGGCCCGCTCGCCGCCCTGCTCGACTGCCCGCAATCGGCCACCGGCCGCATGCTGCGCTCGCCCCCCGTGCACCCCTCCCGCCCCCGCCGCCCGGTCCTGCCCGACACCGCCAGGCTGACCGTGCGCCAGGCGCGGCTCAACAACCTGCGCGGCATCGACGCGGTCATCCCGCTCGCGCGGCTCGTCTGTATCACCGGCGTGTCCGGCTCGGGCAAGTCCACCCTGGTGCGTCAGGTGCTCAAGCCCACGGTCACGCGCCTGATCGCCGGCGGCCGGCGCCGAAAGGGCGGGGACGGGCTCATCGGCTGCGCTGCCGTGGAAGGCTGGCAGGCGCTCGCGCGCGTGCTGGAGGTGGACCAGACCCCGATCGGCAAGACGCCGCGTTCCTGCCCGGCCACCTATGTGGGCTTCTGGGACGCCATCCGGCGGCTGTTCGCCGCCACCACCGAGGCGCGCATGCACGGCTTCACCCCGGCGCGCTTCTCGTTCAACGTCGCCGGTGGCCGCTGCCCGGTGTGCGAGGGCCAGGGCGTGCAAACCCTGGAGATGAGCTTCCTGCCGGACGTGAAGCTCGCCTGCGAGGCCTGCGGCGGCACGCGCTTCAACGCGCAGACCCTGCTGGTGACCTGGCGCGGGCGCAACATCGGCGAGGTGCTGGCCATGACGGTGGACGAGGCGGTGGAGTTCTTCGCCGCCCAGGCCGAGGTCCGCCGGCCGCTTAAGCTGCTGCAGGAGGTGGGCCTGGGCTACCTCAGCCTGGGTCAGGCCAGCCCCACCCTGTCCGGCGGCGAGGCGCAGCGCATCAAGCTGGTGACCGAACTGGCCAAGGCCGCCCCGGCAGCGGCCGGCGGCCCGCGGGCGAAGGCGGGCGGACCGGCCACCCTGTACCTGCTCGACGAACCCACCGTGGGCCTGCACATGGCCGACGTCGAGCGCCTCACCGGTGTGCTGCACCGCCTGGTGGACGCCGGCCACAGCGTGGTGGTGATCGAGCACAACCTGGACGTCGTCGCCGAGGCCGACTGGGTGATCGACCTCGGCCCCGAAGGGGGCGAAGGCGGCGGCCGGGTGGTGGTGGCCGGCACACCGGAAGAGGTGGCCGCCTGCCCCGCATCCCACACCGGCCGGGCGCTCGCCCCTTTCCTCGCCCGCCGCCGCCCGGCCGCATGAGCGATAGCCTCTGGCTCACGGTCTATCACCGCCTGTACGCGGCCTATGGCCCCCAACACTGGTGGCCGGGGGAGACCCCGTTCGAGGTCATGGTGGGCGCCGTGCTCACTCAGAACACCGCCTGGACGAACGTCGAGCGCGCCATCGCCCAGCTCAAGTCGGCCGGTGCCCTGTCCTGCCACGCCATCCTCGCCCTGACGGCAGAGGCGCTGGCGGAGCTGATCCGTCCTGCCGGCTATTTCAACGTCAAGGCCAGGCGGCTCAAAGCCCTGTGTGCCTTGCTCGCCGAGGCGGGCGTGGCGGAAGACCCCGGGCAGCTACGCGCCACCGCCCCACTGCCCGAACTGCGCCGCAGGCTGCTTGCCGTGCACGGCGTGGGCGAGGAGACGGCCGATTCCATCCTGCTCTATGCCCTCGGGTTACCGGTGTTCGTGGTCGATGCCTACACCCGCCGCATCTTCGCGCGCCTGGGGCTGATCACCGGCAGCGAGTCCTACGGCCGCATCCAGCAGGCCTTCGAGTCCGCCCTGCCGCGCGAGGTGGCGCTGTACAACGAATACCACGCCCTCATCGTGCATCTGGGCAAGGCGGTCTGCCGCCCACGGCCGCGCTGCGGGGAGTGTCCGCTGCAGGCCCTGTGCCCGAGTGCCCATGGTGATCTGATGCGGGCCAGCCCCTGATAGCTCCGCCCGCCACGGCCGGCGCTCCGGCAAGGCCGCAGTCCGGCCCGATCAACGGCGATAGACCTCGCGCCTGTGCCCGATGCGCACGACGAGGATGCGCACGGCCTCGTCCTCGATGCTGGCGATGATGCGGTAATCGCCCACGCGGTACTTCCACAAGCTCCCCAGGGTCGAGCCCTTGAGGGCCTCGCCGATGGCACGCGGGTCGTCCAGACGGGCCACCCGATCGGCAAGAAACCTCAGGATGCGCCTGGCCACCTGAGGATCGAGCTCATCCAGATCGCGTTCCGCGGTGCGGGCCAGCTCAATCCTCCAGCCCATAGCGCCGCATGACCTCCTCGAGCGGGACGGTGTCCGAACGGCCCGCTCGCAGGTCGATCAAGCGCTGTTCGGCGAGATAGAGGTCCTCCAGGTCGTCCAGATACTCCAGGATGGCCTGGCGCACGTAGAAGGACTTGCTGCGCCCGGTGGCGCGGGCGAGCGCGTCGAGACGGCTCTCGACGTCAGGGGGGAGGCGGACGGCGAGCATGGGTAAGCTCTGTTATCAGTGACCAGCGTATTTTACAGTTCCTTGGATCAGTTCCTTGGATGAGCCAATCCCTGGGATCAAGCGGGTACCGGATATGATCGCCCCAGCCGAATAAGGCGGCAACCCTGGGCCGTCGTCTCTGGATGTCGGCAAGGGTGCACCCCGCGATCCACGCCGCTGGCACCCGCGCAAGGCCGCAGACTCACCGGCGATAGACCTCGCGCTTGTGCCCGATGCGCACGACGAGGATGCGCACGGCCTCGTCCTCGATGCTGGCGATGATGCGGTAATCGCCCACGCGGTACTTCCACAAGCTCCCCAGGGTCGCGCCCTTGAGGGCCTCGCCGATGGCACGCGGGTCGTCGAGATGCGCGAGCCGCACCTCCAGAAAGTTACGGATCCGTTGCGCCGTTGGTCGATCGAGCTGCTCGACATCTTTTCTGGCGGAGCGCAGATATTCAATCCGCCAGGCCACGCCAGAACTCCTCGGCGCCGACGACCTCGTCCTTGCCGCTGCTCAGGTCGTTCAACCGCTGTTCGGCAAGATAGAGGTCCTCCAGGTCGTCCAGATACTCCAGGATGGCCTGGCGCACGTAGAAGGACTTGCTGCGCCCGGTGGCGCGGGCGAGTGCGTCGAGACGGCTCTCGACGTCGGGGGAGAGGCGGACGGCGAGCATGGGTGACCTCCGTGTTAGTGAACCAAGTATAGCTGCGATGGGGGTGGACGACGTCACACCTAGCCGCATGAGGAGGACACGCCCGTCTAGCCTGCCTGGTCCAGCCACACCTCCAGGCCCTGCGCGTTGAGTTCCAGGTCGTGGGCGAGCAGGGCGTCGATGCGTTCGGCGGGCAGCTGGCAGCCGTGCGCGCGCAGCCGCTCGGTGAGCAGCGCACGCAGGCCCTCCACCAGGCGGATGTGGCGTGCCGCGCCCGCCTCCCTGAGCGACTCGGCCAGGGCCACGTGCGCGTCGATCAGCGCATGCAGCTCGGCCGCCAGGCGCGGCAGCTCCGTCACCCGGCCGAAATGGGTGAGATAGGCCGCGCGGGGCTTAAGCGCGAGGATGCGGTCTATAGTGGCGTGCATGGCGGCCGGGTCGAATTGCACCGGGGTGGTGGTAGGGAAGACGAAAGCGCGGCCGTCCACGTCGAACTCGCGGTAGGACAGACCGAAGGCGTCGCCGGTGAACACCCCGCCGCTGGCTGGATCGTGGAACACCAGGTGATGGCGGGCGTGACCGGGGGCGTCGTAGCAGATCAGCGGCCGGCCGTGCAGTTCGACCACCTGGCCATCGTCCGCCTCCAGCACGCGCTCGGCCGGCACTGGCACGATCTCGCCATATAGGGCGCGAAAGCGAGCCTCGCCATACACGGCCGTCGCCCCTGCCACCAGTTTGGCCGGATCGATCATGTGCCTTGCCCCGCGCGGGTGCACCACCAGGCGCGCTGCGGGCAAGGCGCGCATGAGCGCCCCGGCCGCACCGGCATGATCCAGGTGCACATGGGTGAGCAGGACGTAATCGACCGCCGCCGGGTCGATCCCCAGCGCGTCGAGGGCCTGTAGAATCGTAGTGACGCTGTGCTGCGTGCCGGTGTCGATGACCGCCGCGCGACCGCGCTCGACGATCAGGTGGACCGCGGCCAGGCCAGGGCGCAGGTAGCCGGTGTCAAGCAGATAGACGCCCGTGCCATAATCCACGGGCGTGCTGAGGTTGGTTTGCATAACGAAACTCAAGTAGGCTCAGGGATGGAGACGAATCAAGATGCGAGCGACTTGGCCTTGCCGGGCTTGGCGACGCTTGAGCTGTTGCCGCTGCGTCTGCGCTTGCGCTCACAAGGGCTCATTTTCCCGCAATTCCCCGGCCCGGTGTGGCGCAGCGGCCTGGGCAAGGCGCTCGCCGCGGTAGACCCGGCGGCCTTCTCGACCTTGTTCCAGGGCGAGGGTGACCTGCCCCCCTACGCCCTGTTGCCCGACGGCCGTAGCCGTCTGCCCGCCGGCAGCACCTGCGAGCTGCGCATCACCCTGTTCGGCCGTGCCGTGGCGCATGCACCCGCGGTGGTGCAAGCCATGGCGCTGTTGTCCCGCAGCGGCATCGATCCGGCCGGCCGTTTCGTCATCGAGGCGGTCGAGCTGTTGCGGCCAGGGGGTGTTCTGCATTACTCCGGCCAGACCGCTGGCGACACTTTCGCCGCCTGGCTGGCACCAACGGCGCCCGCGATGCGCGTGCTGGCAGTGGATTTCATCACCCCGCTGCGCATCAAGGGCGACAACCGCCTGCGTCTCAACGCGCCCAGCTTCGCCGAGCTGATGCAGCGGCTGCTCGGGCGGCTGGAGAGGCTCACCCGCGCTTACGGACAGGACGGCGGTGCGCTGCCGCGGGCGGAATTGCTCCCCGTGGCGGACGCCGTGCACCTGCTCGACGCCAACACACAATGGTTGCGGCTGTCGCGCCGCTCCGCCCGCTCGGCGGAGCAGATGCACTTCGGTGGCCTGGTGGGGCGGGCGTGGTATCACGGGCCTTTCGGACCTTGCCTACCCTGGCTCGCGGCCGGCCGGCTGCTGCAGTTGGGCGGCAAGACCGCCTTCGGTTTCGGCGGCTATGACCTCACCCTGTGCCACTGAACCCCGCGCCCCCGCGCGCACGGCAAGCTTGCAGGCAGGCCCGGCGCGTGGGGTGTGCGGCAGACTGCACGACGACCTCGGCAACGACCCATACAGGGAGCAACATGAGTGCGAACGGAGCGACCCACCTGGTCTTCATCGAGACCTCGGCCAACCAGGCCTACATTTACGCCACCAACCGGCTGCGCGAGAACATCGGCGCATCGGAACTCACCTGGCGCGCCGGCTGCCGCTGGCCGCTGGCGTCCGCCGGGCTGGATCCCGGCGGGCGCAGCGCTGAGCCGCAGGCGCTGCGCGACTGGTTGCGCGGCGCCCCGCGTGCCAACGGCGTGGAGGTGGTGCTAGCGGCCTCGGGCAAGGCCTTGCTGCTGGTGGATGCGCGCTCCCGCGCCGAGGCCATCGTCGCCGAGGTGAGCGCGTGCGCCGCGCGTGAGGCGCCAGGCCTGAGCGTGTGCGGGGCCATCGTCGAACTGTCCGACCGTACGGACCCCAAGGCCTGCGCAAAGGCGATGCGCGAGGTGCACGAGCGCTTCGAGACCAACCGTCAGGCCATGGCGCAGGTGCGCTTCGCCTGGCTGCCTTACACCGTCGCCTGCGCCAGCTCCGGCCTGCCGGCCTGCGGCCAGCAGGCCGGCGAATTTTTGAGCGCGCCCAGTCTGGCCAAGCGCACCGCCGCGCCCGAGTGGTTCACCCGCATCCGTGCCGTCATGCGCGAGCGCACCCGCGACCTGTTCATCACCCAAAGCCTGGACCAGCTCGAAGCGAAATTCGACGACCTGACCTGGGTGGGGCTGGTGTTCGCCGACGGCAACGGGCTGGGTCAGATCATGCTGCGCTTCGATCAGTGGCTGCAACCGGACGAGGACTACTTCGACGCCCTGCGCCGCTTTTCCGTCGAGCTGGACGAGGCCTGCGAACGCGCCTTCGTGCGCGCCTGCGATCATCTGGCCGGACTGGGCGCCGTGCAGCAGCTTGCGCGCGGTGGCAGGCGTCTGCCGCTGGTGCCTTTGATCCTCGGCGGCGACGACCTCACCGTGGCGATCGACGGGCGATACGCCCTGCCCTTCACCGACCAGTATCTCAGGGCCTTCGAAGAGGAAACGGGCGCACAGCCGACCGTATCCGCCATCGCCCGCCGGGCCCTGGGCGCAGCGCGGCTGTCGGCCGCCGCCGGCATCGCCATCGTCAAACCGCATTTCCCCTTCCACAGCGCGCATGACCTGGCCGAGGGGCTGCTCAGATCGGCCAAGACGGTCAAGCGCAAGGTGGTCAGGAACGGTCAGCCCTACCCGGCCTCCGCCTTGGATTTCCACCTGCTGCTCGACGCCGCCTACACCGGCCTGGAGACGATCCGCGCCCACCGCATGGGGGCCGGGGGCGAGCGGCTGTGGGGCGGGCCCTATGTGGTCACCCCGCTGGAAGAACTGCAAGAGGTGGATGATCCCACCTGGGCCCGCCATCACCACCTCGACCGCCTGCGCGCACGGGTGCAGGCGCTGCGTGCGCGCGACGAGGAGGGACGCCGACGGCTGCCCAACAGCCAGATGCACGCCCTACGCGAGGCGCTCGCCCTGGGCCGCACGCTGGCCGATGCCCGCCTGCGCGAGTTCGCCTGGTTGCGCGGGCAGGGTCTGGAGACCCTACTGGAGGCAGAGGGTTCCTTGTTCTATTGCGAAGACGGCGTGACCGCCACGCAGTTTGTCGATGCCCTCACGAGCGTCGATTACTGGGGACTGCGGGACGACGTCGACAGCGCACAGACGGATAGAAAGTCCTGCGAAACGGTGCAGAGGTGAGTGATTTGTTATGAAGGAAGTGCGAAACAGTCGGAATTGGGGTTGGCAGGGGCGAATCGGGAGCCAAAGGCCCGCCGCTTCGGGCATTTTCTGCCTCTTTGCCGAATTCTGGGCGTACCTATCCACACAGCACCGCCATGCGTCGCATGTTGTGGGCGATGGCCAGCAGCGAGAAGTGCAACTGGGTCTTCGCCAGGCCCACATAACGGCAGCGGGCCATGGAACGCCGGCACTTCCAGTCGGCGAAGACGCGCTCAACCGCCGCGCGCACCACGCTCCAGCGCCGGTTCATGGCCTTCTGGAATTCGCTCAGCGGCCGGTTGCGGCGGGCGCGGTAGAGGATGCGCGGGGCGATGCCTTCAGCCCTGAGGCGCTCGCGTCGGCCTTCGTCGCAGTAAGCCTTGTCGGCATACACCGCCGCCTCGTCGCCCTGCACCAGAGCGTCGGCCACCACCGAATCATGCACGTTGGCCGGCGTGGCGATCACGGCACGCACGATCTGCGATTCGGCATCGACCGCCACATGGGCCTTGTAGCCATGCATCACCGTGTCACGCCGCACGCCATAACCCGCTTCCGCATCAGCCGTGCCGCCGCCGTCCTTCGACGGCGGGGTGCGCGCCGACTGCACCAAGCTGGCGTCGATCAGGGTGCCCTTCTTGACCAGCAATCCCTGGGCAGCCAGTTGCTCGTTGAGCCGCTCGAACAGCATCGCCAGCAGATTCTTCTGCAGCAGGCGCTGCCGGAAGCGCACCAGCGCCGTTTCGTCAGGCACCGGATCAGTAAGCGTCAGGCCGAGAAAGCACAGAAAGTCGATGCGCACGCGTGTCTGGGCTTCGACCTCGGCATCCGACAGATTGCACCACTGTTCGAGCAACAGCATCTTGAACATCACCAGCGGCGGATGCGAGGGGCGGCCGGTGTGGCTGTAGAGGCTGCTCAGCGGCAACTCGAACGCCGACCAGTCAATCAGCCGCTCGATCTTCAGCAACCAATGATCGCCAGATATCCGGCCTGCCAGCAGGTCGTCGCCAAACCCCATCTGTCGGTTGCGCTTGCCTTCCATTCCCTTCACCTCCGCCTACGAATCATTCCTCAGTCATGACAAAGATAGATTCGTTCACGAGTTTCGCAGGACATTCGGATAGTGAGGGGCAAACGCGATGAGCACACACCCGCTGACGATCGAATTCCTGTCCGACTGGCACGTGGGCGAGGGGGCCGGCGCCGCCGGCTACATCGACCGCCGCGTGCGGCGGCACCCCGAGGACGGGCTGCCCTACGTCCCCGCCAAGACGTTGACCGGCATCCTGCGCGACGCTTGCGAGCGCGTGGCGCACGCCCTGGACGCGGGGCAGCCACAGGGGCCGTGGCAGGATTTCTGCGCCGCGCTGTTTGGGCGCGAGAGCAGGGGCGTGAGCGACCCCCGGCCACCACCACCCCCGCCCGCGTATGCATCGGTGCGGCGCGTTTCGCCCCCGCCCTGCGCGCCATCCTCGCCGATCAGCCGGAGCTGCGCGCCGCCCTCACCTTCGTCAAACCGGGCGTGCGTCTAGACGCAAACGGCCTGGCCGAGCAGGACATGCTGCGTTTCGAGGAGGTGGTGCTCGCCGGTGCCCGCCTGCAGGCCCAGGTCGAGCTGGACGACGACCTGCCGCCGCCGGTGTGCGCTGCGGCGCTCGCCCTCATCGCCGCCGGCGCCCGCATCTGCGACCGGCTAGGCGGCAAGCGCCGCCGCGGCCACGGCCGCTGCCGCATGGGTTTCGAGGCCGATATGCGTCCCCTGCAGGATCTGCCGCCCGCGATCCCCGCGGCGGCCACCCGCGCCAGCTTGGCCCTGAGCACCGGCTCCTCGCCCAGCGGCCGCTGGCGCGTGCTGCGGCTCGTGTTCGAGCTACAGGGCCCTGTGTGCATTCCCGCCGCCACCATGGGCAACGTGGTGCAAAGCCGCGACCATCTGCCCGCCGCGCTGCTGTTGCCGGCGCTGGATGCACGCCTGCGCGCGGGGCTTGCGGCTGAAGGCGCGCGTCTGACCGCCCATCTCGCCGCCGGACGC
>JANWZL010000063.1 GCA_025054655.1 Thiobacillaceae bacterium
CGCCGCGCCACCGCCTTCTCCACCTCCACCAGCAGCAGCACCAGGCCGCCGAAGGCGAGGATGCGGACCCAGGCGGTGGCGTCCAGGCCGGCGGTGGCGAACAGGGCCTGCAGCGCGGGCAGATAGGTGAAGGCGAGCTGCAACAAGGTCATCACCGCGATCACCACCCACACCCAGCGGTTGCCGGTGAACCCGGCCACGTTCAGCACCGGACGGGTGAAGCGGCGGCAGTTGAAGAGATAGAAGGCCTCGGCGAACAGGATCAGGTTGACCACCGCGGTGCGCGCCGCCTCGGTGCTGGCGCCACGGTCGAGCTCCCATTCGAACAAGGCGAGGCTGCCGGCCACCAGCAAGGCCGAGACGAACACCACCCGCCACAGCATGAAGCGGGTGAGGATGGGTTCATCCGGCGGGCGCGGCGGGCGGCGCATGACCTCGGCCTCGGCCGGCTCGAAGGCGAGGGCGAGGGCGAGGGTGACCGCGGTGACCATGTTGACCCACAAGATCTGCAGCGGCGTGACGGGCAGGCTCGCCAGGCCCAGGGCGATGGCCACCGTGAGCACCGCGGCCTGTGCCCCGTTGGTGGGTAGGATGAAGACGATGGCCTTGCGGATGTTGTCGTAGATGCGGCGGCCTTCCTCCACCGCCGCCTCCAGGGTGGCGAAGTTGTCGTCGGCGAGCACGATCTCGGCCGCCTCGCGGGCCGCCTCGGTACCTTTGAGCCCCATGGCCACCCCCACGTCGGCGCGTTTGAGGGCCGGGGCGTCATTCACGCCGTCGCCGGTCATGGCCACGATCTCGCCCCGCGCCTGCAGGGCCTTGACCAGGCGCAGCTTGTGCTCGGGGCTGGCGCGGGCGAAGACGTCGGCCGACTGCGCCAGCGCCTGCAGCGCTTCATCGTCCAGCGCGTCCAGCTCGGCGCCGGTGGCCACCCGCAACGGGTCGGCCAGCTGGAGCTGTTCGCCGATCGCGCGGGCGGTGACGGCATGGTCGCCGGTGATCATCTTCACCCGGATACCCGCGGCGCGGCAGGCGGCCACCGCCGGCACGGCCTCCTCGCGCGGCGGGTCGGCGATGCCTGCCACGGCAAGCAGCACGAAACCGCCCGCCTCCACGTCGGCGAAGCCGAGCACCCGCTGTTCGGCCGCGGCCGGCTTCACCGCCAAGGCGAGCAGCCGGTAACCCCGCGCCGCGGCGGCATCCATCGCCGCCTGCCAGTGCGCCTGCACGAGGGGTAGGTCACCGCCGTCCGTGCGCGCATGGGTGCACAGCCCCAGCACCCGTTCCGGCGCCCCCTTGAGATAGATGTAGCCGTGCCCGGCGTGATCGTGATGCAAGGTGGCCATGAAGCGGTGTTCGGACTCGAACGGGATGACATCGGTGCGCGGCCGCTGTTCGGCCTCGAAGTGCGGATCCAGTCCGGCCTTGAGGGCCAAGGTGATGAGCGCACCCTCGGTGGGGTCGCCGGTCAGGCGCCACTCCTCCCCCACCGGCGCGAGGCTGGCGTCGTTGCACAGCAGGCCCGCCCGCGCGGCCTCCAGCAGCACGGGGTGGTCCTCCGGCCGCACCTCGGCCCCGGCGAGCGAGATGCCGCCGTGTGGGGCGTAGCCGCTGCCGGAGACCGTGTACTCGGCCGTGGCGGTGAGCAGCATCTGCACCGTCATCTCGTTGCGCGTCAGGGTGCCGGTCTTGTCGGTGCAGATGACGGTGACCGAGCCCAGCGCCTCCACCGCCGGCAGCCGGCGCACGATGGCGCGGCGGGCGGCCATGGCCTGCACCCCCAGCGCCAGGGTGATGGTGAGGATGGCCGGCAGCCCCTCGGGGATGGCGGCTACCGCGATGCCGACCGCGGCGAGGAACATCTCGTCCGCCGCGTAGTCGCGCACGAGCAGGCCGAGGGCGAACACCAGCACCGACAGACCGAGGATGATCCAGGTCAGGGTGTGGCCGAACTCGCGCATCTTGCGCAGCAGGGGCGTCTGCAGCGCTTCGACCTCGGCCAGCATCCGGCTGATGCGGCCGATCTCGGTGGCAGCCCCCGTGGCTACCACCACCCCCACACCCTGGCCGTAGGTGACCAGGGTACCCGACCAGGCCATCGAGCTGCGATCCCCCAGCGGCACCTGCGTCGGCACCGGTTCGACACCTTTGTCCACCGGCAGCGACTCGCCGGTGAGGGCGGCCTCGTCGATGCGCAGGCCCTTGACCTCGATCAGCCGTAGGTCGGCCGGCACGCGGTCGCCGGCGACCAGATAGACCACGTCGCCCGGCACCAGATCGGCCGCGTCCAGCTCCTGCCGTCGGCCGTCGCGCAGCACTTGGGCGCGCGGGGCGAGCAGCCCGCGGATCGCCGCCAGCGCGGCCTCGGCCTTGCCCTCCTGGATGAAGCCGATCAATGCGTTGATCAGCACCACCCCGGCGATCACCGCGCTGTCAAGAAACTCGCCCATGAGCGCGGTGATCAGCGCAGAGGCGAGCAGCACGTAGATGAGGACGTTGTGAAACTGCAGCAGGAAACGCATGAGCGGCCCGCGCCGCCGGGGCGGGGGCAAGACGTTGCGGCCATGGCGGGCGAGCCGTGCGGCAGCCTCGGCCGAGTCCAACCCTGCACGGGTTGCGCCGAGCGCGCGTAAGCAGTCCTCGACGTTTAAGGCATGCCAATCGGTCTGCCCCGGCGGCGTAATGACCATACCCTCATGCTTAGGTCGCAAGGCGATCTTGCCCCGATAAACTGGCTGGACGATGGGGGGCTTGGCCTCCCCAAGTTGGTAAGACCAGGCGTGACGACCCGCAAGAGCGGTTCATGGCGAGCGCGCCTTGATCTGCCGCAATGTGGGCACCGCCAGGCCGTGCGTGTCGGCCAACGCGAGGGCGCGTTCGAGCCGCGCCGCCGCCGTACGGCCGGCGCAGGCGTGCTGGGGGTCGGCCGCGAAGGCCTCCTGCAGGCCCTGCATCAGCTCGGCGCGATCGAAACGACGTCCGGTGAGGGCCTCCTGCAGCGCCAGCACGTCGCTCGCCACCGCCTCAGCCAGCGCGCGGTGCTGCGCCCACAGCGTGCCGACGTCGCCGCCCACCACGAGGCCGGCGATGTTGGTGGTGAGGATGTAGAGGTTCTTGCGCACGAGCTCCCACAACATCCGTTCGGCGTCCTCCACCACCCGTGCGGGCAGGTCTATCGCCGCGAGGGCCGTCACCACCCGTCCGGCCTGCGGACCGTGCACGGGGGAGGGCAGCAGCGGCTTGGCATCGGTGCCTTTCTTCTTTTCAAACCACACCGAGACGACGGTGGGCGCCTCGAGGCCATGAGCCTGCCAGTCGCGCGGCAGCAGTTCGTTCTGCAGCAGCCCCACGCGCTCGCGCCAGGCCGCGGGCAGCGCTGCGAGCACGGGGTGCAGGTCGGCCTCGGCCACTGCCACCAGAGCAAGCCGCGGGTGCGGCCAGGCGCGGGCCATGGCCTGCATGTCGTCGCCGCGATTGACCGGCACGACCACGTGCCCGCTGCGCAGGAAGCCCCCGGCGAACACACGCCCGAGCTGGCCCAGACCGATGATGACGATGCTGTCTTGCGGGATCATGTCCATGTTCGAACAGGGGTAAATATCCGCAGCGTTTTGCACGATACTTGAGGATGCCCTCAGTGCGCGCCGCGACGCAAGCGTGCCGGCCGCGCGCGGATCGGGCCCCATCGTACATCGACCGGAGCTGCCCATGCGTCAAGCCGCCCCTGCTACCGCCGCCTTCGTCCCGCCGCGCCGCATCCTCATGGGCCCAGGGCCCTCGGACGTGCCGCAGCGCGTGCTGGAGGCCATGGCCAGGCCCACCATCGGCCATCTGGACCCGGCCTTCCAGGCCATGATGGAGGAACTCAAGGTCCTGCTGCGCTATGCCTTCCAGACCGAAAATCGGCTCACCTTCCCGGTCTCCGGGCCTGGATCGGTGGGCATGGAGCTTTGCCTGGTCAACCTGGTGGAGCCGGGTGACGAGGTCGTCGTCTGCGTCAACGGGGTGTTCGGCGCGCGCATGCTGGAGATCGTCCGCCGCTGCGGCGGCGTACCGGTGGTGGTGCAAGACCCCTGGGGCCGGGCGGTGGACGTGAACAAGGTCGAGGACGCCCTGCGGGCCCATCCCAAGGCACGGCTGGTCACCTTTGTGCACGCCGAGACCTCCACCGGGGCGCAGTCCGACGCCGCCGCCCTGGCGGCCGTCGCCCAGCGTCACGGGGCGCTTACCGTGATGGATTGCGTGACCTCACTCGGTGGCACACCGGTGCTGATCGACGCCTGGGGGATCGACGCCGCTTATTCCGGCAGCCAGAAGTGTCTGTCCTGCACGCCGGGACTGGCGCCCGTGACCTTTTCCGAGCGCGCCGTCGAACGCGTGCGCGCGCGGGCGACCCCCGTGCAGAGCTGGTTCATGGACCTCAACCTGGTGCTGGGCTATTGGGGCGGCGAGGGCCGCCGCACCTATCACCACACCGCGCCCATCAACCCGCTGTACGGCCTGCACGAGGCCTTGCGCATGCTGGCCGAGGAGGGGATCGAGCAGGCCTGGGCCCGGCATCGGGCCATGCATGAGGCGCTGAAGGCGGGGCTCGCCGGCCTGGGTTTGCAGTTCGTGGTGCCCGAGTCGGAACGCCTGCCGCAACTGAACGCGGTGTTCGTGCCCACAGGGGTGGACGACGCCGCGGTGCGGGCGCGGCTGCTGCAGGAGTTCGACCTGGAGATCGGCGCAGGCCTGGGCGAGTACGCCGGCAAGGTCTGGCGCATCGGGCTCATGGGTCATGCCTGCCGGCGGGAGAACGTGGAATACTGTCTGCAGGCGCTGCAGCGGGTGCTTGCTCGGCACTAAGCCGCGCCCGCTGCAGCTGTGCGCTCAACACGGCGCGCAGTTTCGCCGGCCGGATCGGCTTGTGCAGCACCGGCAGGCCGGAGGCGTCGATGGTGCGTATGGTCTCCGGGGCGGTGTCGCCCGTCACCAGCACCGCCGGGATGTCGGCGCCGAGGGCGGCGCGCACGCGGGCGATGGCCTCGAGGCCGGTGGCCCCTGCGGTGAGCCGGTAGTCCGTCACGATCACGTCCGGTCTGCGGCCCAGCTGGGCGAGGTCGGCGAGGACCTGATCGGCATCCGTGCCGACCGCGGCCTCCATGCCCCAGCTGTCGAGCAGGGTCAGCATGGCCTCCAATACACTGGGGTCGTCGTCGATGCAGGCGATCAGCGCCGGCCGGTCCATCTCCGCGGCCGTCGGCGCGGAGCTGTCGGAGTCCTCGGCAGCGCCCGCCGGCGTGCACAGGGGCAGCTGAAGGCTGAAGCGTGAGCCCCGGCCCGGCTCCGAATCCACCGTGATGCGGGTGTCGAGCAGCCGCGCCAGACGCGCCGCGATGGCCAGGCCTAGACCCAAGCCTTTGTCGCGCGATCGCTCCGGGTTGGCCAGTTGGAAATACTCCTCGAAGATGCGCTCCTGATATTCCCTGGGGATGCCGCTGCCCGTATCCCACACCTCCAGCCGCAGCAGGCCGCGTTCCGCGCGCGCGCTGATGGCCACCCAACCGCTGTCGGTGTAGCGGATGGCGTTGGCCATCAGATTGCTCAGGATGCGCTCGACCAGCACCGGATCGCTATACACCCAGAGCGGGGCGCTGCGCACACGCAGCTCCAGTCCCTTGTCGGCGGCCACGGGTGCGAACCGCCGCGCGAGCCCCTGCAGGAGGCGCTCGGCCGGGAAGCACTGCGCGCGTACCTCCACCACGCCCGCGTCGAGGCGGGACAGGTCGAGCAGGCTGTTGAGCAGCTCCTGCATGGCCAGGGCGGATTCCTCCAGGTGATGCACGATCTGCCGGTTGTCCGGATCGCTCAGCCTGTCCTTGAGCGCCGCCACCAGCAAGGTCAGGGCGTGCAGGGGCTGACGCAGATCGTGGCTGGCGGCGGCGAGGAAGCGCGACTTCGCCGCCACTGCGGCCTCGGCCGCCTGCTTCTGCGCGCTCAGTTCCGCCGTGGCCTCCTGGATGCGTCGCTCCAGGCCCTCGCGCCCCTCCTGCAGGGCGGCAGCCATGCGGTTGATGTTGTGTTCGAGCTGCCCCAGCTCGCCGTCGGCGCCGGCCTCGATACGCACCGACAGCTCACCGCCAGCGATGCGCTCGACGGCTTGGCTCATCGCCATTAGCCGACGGCTCAGGGTCTGGCTGACCCGCCACGCCAGCCAGGCCACCAGCGGCAGGATGGCGGCGAGCAGCAGGGCGGCATCGATGAGGGCGCGTGTGCGCAGGCGCTGCACCGTGGCATGGTCGAGCGCGACCACCAGGTTGGCGCGAACGGGGGTGAAAGGCTGACCGGCCAGATAGGGGTCGAGTGGTTCATCCAGCGCGGGACCTATGGGGTGAGCGAACACTCGCCAGCGGCCAAAGGCAAGTTCATATGGCCCATCGCGCCAGGGAGGGGTGCCAAGTGTGGCGGACTGTCCGCTTACCACGGACCAGCGTCCATCGGGGCGCTGGATCGCAGCAGCGAGCACATCCGGTTGTGTGCTCGCCGCGTGCAGCAAGCGCTGCAGCGTGGCGTAATTGCCCATGATGTAGTCGTATTCCACCGCCACGGCGAGCTGGCGCGCCAGGGCACGGCCGCGCGTGAGCAACGACTCCTCGGCCGCGTCCAGGATACGGTTGAGGAAATAGAGCGACAGCAGGGCACCGCCGATCAGGGCCGGGGTCAGCGTGATGAGGAGCAGCCGCAGGCGTAGATTCAGCCGCAGCCCCACGCACCGCCTAGCCATCGCATCCCTTGCGCCTGCAAGACAGCCCCATGACGGCTGGCGGGCAGTGGGGGAGCGTTTTACACTTGGGCGGAGGCGTCGGCCCCAGGTGGGGACAGGCCTAGCCTTTGGGCGGCCAATATCGCCTCAGTGCGACTGCTTACCCTAAGCAGTCGGAAGATGCCGACCAGATAGACCTTCACCGTGCCCTCGGTGAGCCCTAGCGCGGCAGCGATCTGGCGATTGCTCTTGCCCCGCGCCAGCTCCTTCAGCACCTGCAGCTGGCGCGGGGTGAGACCCGAGGGCTCGGGAGCGCGCGTTCGGCGATCCACGCCCTCGTCCAAGGCCTTAGGCGGTATGTAGACGCCACCGCAGAGCACCAGGCGTAAGGCGTTGAGGATGATCTCGCCGGGCGAGGTCTTGACGATGTAACCCGAGGCCCCCGCAGCGATCAGTGCATGGATATCCTCTGCCTGCTCGCAGGCGGAGAGGATGACCAGGGGAACGGAGGGAAAGGTGGCGCGAAAGCGTTTGATGCCCTCATGCCCACTCATGCCAGGCATGTACAGATCTAGCAGCGCGAGGTCCAAATCTCCTGCATTGCGGGCGGCGGTGAAGGTGGAGGGATAGTCCATGGCTTCGATGATCTCGGCCTGGGCGTCCAGCTTCAACAACAAGGGCTTGATCCCCTCGCGCACCAAAGGGTGGTCGTCCGCCAGCAAGATCCTCATGTGCGCTTCATGATCGCTTTACATGGGGACAAGTTTATAACTTTCGCCAGCGTACGGCTTAACTTTCGCGGAATGTACGACCGATCGGCGCAGCTTCATAATGCCGAGCGAGTCCTCACACCAATCCGGCGGTCGGGGAGGTCCAACACCGACCATCGGTTCCAATTTTTGGCCGGGTCGCACGACCCGGCCTTTTTTTGCGTCAGGCGCCAGCTCTGGGGCGTTGTGCGGAGGCGATCAAACGGTGAGGGTCTGCACCCCCTGGGGCGTGCCCACCAGACAGACGTCGGCCCCGCGCCGGGCGAACAACCCGTTGGTGACCACGCCCACGATCTGGTTGATCTCGCCCTCCAGCGCCACCGGGTCGAGGATGTTGAGGTTGTGCACGTCGAGGATGACGTTGCCGTTGTCGGTGGTGAAGCCGGCCCGCAGCACGGGGTGGCCGCCCAGTTTCACCAACTGCCGCGCCACGTAGGAGCGGGCCATGGGGATCACCTCCACCGGCAGGGGGAAGCGACCCAGCACGTCCACCAGCTTGGTCTGATCGACGATGCAAACGAATTTCCGCGCGCAGGCGGCGACGATCTTCTCGCGCGTGAGCGCCCCGCCGCCGCCTTTGATCATCTTCAGGTGTCGCGTGATCTCGTCCGCGCCATCGACATAGACCTCCAGCTCGCCCACCTCATTCAGGTCCAACACCGGAATGCCGTGTCTCTTCAGCCGCTCGGCGGTGGCCACGGAACTGGCCACCGCCCCGTCGATACGGGATTTGATCCCGGCCAGCGCGTCGATGAAGTAATTGGCGGTGGAGCCCGTACCCACGCCGATCACGCCGGCGGGCACGTAGTCGAGCGCCGCATGGGCGGCGGCCTGTTTCATCTGGTCCTGGTTCATGCCCGGCCCTCTCTATGAAGTTGGATGCAAAAGTCCGAGAATAGCGCCAAAGCGCGACCGATTCAAAGCGAACGCACCCGATGGACTATCTGGAACGCATCCTGCTCGCCCGCGTCTACGACGTGGCCGTCGAATCCCCCCTGGAGGCGGCCGAGAACCTCTCGCAGCGGCTGGACAACCGTGTGTGGCTCAAGCGCGAGGACCTGCAGCCGGTGTTCTCCTTCAAGCTGCGCGGCGCCTACAACAAGATGGCGGCCCTGGCGCCCGAGCAGCGCGCCCGTGGCGTGGTGGCGGCGAGTGCCGGCAATCATGCCCAAGGGGTGGCGCTGGCGGCCCAGGTCCTCAAATGCGCGGCCACCATCGTCATGCCGGCCACCACCCCGCAGATCAAGATCGATGCGGTGGCCAAACGCGGCGCCCAGGTCATCCTGCACGGCGATTCCTACGACGAGGCCTACGCCCGCGCCTGCGCCATCGCCACGGCCGAGGGCCGCACCTTCATCCACCCCTATGACGACCCCGAGGTCATCGCCGGCCAGGGCACCATCGCCATGGAGCTGCTGCGCCAGGCGCGCTTTCCCATCGACGCGGTGTTCGTGCCGGTGGGCGGCGGCGGCCTGATCGCCGGCATCGCCGTGTACCTCAAGCGGCTCAAGCCGCAGATCCGGGTGATCGGGGTGGAGCCGGAGGACGCCGATGCCATGGCCCGCTCGCTGTGTAAGAAGGAGCGGGTGGTATTGCCGCAGGTGGGCATCTTCGCCGACGGGGTGGCGGTCAAGCAGGTGGGCGTGGAGACCTTCCGCCTGTGCCAGCAGTTCGTCGATGAGGTCATCCGCGTGGACAACGATGCCATCTGCGCGGCAATCAAGGACGTGTTCGAGGACACCCGCTCCATCCTCGAGCCGGCCGGCGCCCTCGGCGTAGCCGGGCTCAAGGCCTGGGTGGCGCGCGAGCGGGTGCGCGGGCGGCAGCTCGTGGCCATCGCCAGCGGCGCCAACATGAACTTCGACCGGCTGCGCTTCGTGGCCGAGCGGGCGGAACTGGGCGAGCAGCGCGAGGCCCTGCTGGCGGTGAGCATCCCCGAGCGGCCGGGCAGCTTCAAGGCCTTCTGCAACCTGATCGGCGGGCGCGTGATCACCGAATTCAACTATCGCTATGCCGACCCCACGGTGGCGCATGTGTTCGTCGGCGTGCAGATCCACGACCGCTCCGAGGTGGCCGCCCTGGTCGCGGAGCTCGAGCGGCACGAGCTGCCGGTGCTGGATCTGAGCGACAACGAGATGGCCAAGCTGCATGTGCGCCACATGGTGGGCGGACGCGCGCCCCAGGTCGAGCACGAGGTCATCTACCGCTTCGAGTTCCCCGAGCGGCCGGGTGCGCTCATGAAGTTCCTCAACAGCATGAGCCACGACTGGAACATCAGCCTGTTCCACTACCGCAACCACGGCGCCGACTACGGGCGTGTGCTGGCCGGCATCCAGGTGCCGCCCGCGGAGATGGAAGACTTCCAGCGCTTCCTCGACGGCCTGGGCTACCGCTACTGGAACGAGACGCGCAACCCGGCCTACCGGCTGTTCCTGGCCTGAGTCCGGCCCATGGTCAGGCCCGGCACCGGCCCGCAGGGGTTGACACCGGTACCAGCCACGGGTTAATGGGCACAGTCGCAATCTCACCTCGGCGGAGCCGCCAGGCATGCGCACCACCTGCCCCGAATGCCTTACCACCTTCCGCATCACCCAGGCCCAGCTCGAGCGCCGGCGCGGCCTGGTGCGCTGTGGTCGCTGCAGTGCGGTGTTCAATGCCTACGACACCCTGCAGCCCGACCTGCAGGCCCCGGCCGATTGGACGGCCGCGACGGCGGCGGCCCGACCCCAGCCCGACGCAGGCCCCGAACCGATGGCAGCCACCGCCCTGCCCGCCGGCGACCAAGCACCCCTGGTGCCAGACCGCGCAGTCACCTCAGATACCACGGCAGATAGACCGCAGCCCAAGACCTCGGTCCTGGCGGCGAACGTGCCGGCGGGCCCTGCCGCGCCGCAGGCCGCAACCGCCGACGACAGCCCGGACAGCATTCTGCTCACGGCGCTGCCGACACGAGCGCAACGCCATTGGCCCGGTCTGGTCTGGCAGGGGCTGGCCATCGTCGCCCTGAGCCTGCTCTTCCTGCTGCAGCTCGCCTACTTCCTGCGCGCGGAGATCGCCCTCGCCGCCCCTGGTGCACGCAGCCTCCTACAGGCGGCCTGTGCCCGCATCGGCTGCACGCTGCCCTGGCCGCAGGACCTCGCCGCCCTGCGCATCGAAGCCTCGGCCTTGGAGACCGAGGACGAGGACCGCTCGCACGCCGTGCTGCAGCTCACCTTAAGCAACCGCGGCCCGCACACGGTGGCCTGGCCGCATCTGCTGCTCACCCTCACCGACGTGCGCGACGCCCCCGTCGCCCGGCGGCCTTTCTCACCCCAGGAATACCTGGCCGGGCGGGCCGATCCGGCGCGCGGCATACCCCCGGGCCATGAAGAGGAGATTCGCCTGCAGCTGCAGATCGAGGGCCTGCAGGCGCACGGCTACAAACTCGAAAAACTCTACCCCTGATCGCACCCGACGGCCCAACCACAGGGCCCGCCGCCCTGTATCATTGCAGCCGGCGCGCGGGTGGCGGAATCGGTAGACGCACCGGACTTAAAATCCGGTACCTCCGGGTGTACGGGTTCGAGTCCCGTCCCGCGCACCAGACCAGAGCCAGGCCGGCCAGGCCTCAGGCGCCGGCGTCCTTGATGCACTTCTTGACGAAGCTCTCGCGCGCCGCGCCATGCAGTTTCTTCTCGTCGGCGTTCGCCTCGCAGCGGGCGGTGGCGGCGGCGTGCCTGGGGTCGGCCTCGCATTTCTTGATGAAGCTCGCGCGTGCGGCGCCGTGCAGCTTCTTGCCGTCGGCCAGGGCGGCGCAGTCGGCGCTGCCGCCTTTGGCATCGGCCTCGCACTTCTTGATGAAGCTGGCCTTGGCCGCGCCGGCGAGCTTTTTCTCGGCCGCCTGCGCCTCGCAGTCGGTGGCGGCGTGGGTGGTGGCGGCGAAGGCCAGGGTGAGGAGGGCGGTAAACAAGGCGGTCTTCATGGGTTGACTCCGGTCTAGGGGTGGAAAACCCGCATAATGGGGGCAGGGCCGCCGCTGCCGCAAGTGAGCCGGTTCATACCCCGCCCCGGCGAGGGGGTGGTTGGAGGCGCGAGCCGGAATCGAACCGACGTCCACGGCTTTGCAGGCCGCTGCATGACCACTCTGCCATCGCGCCGCGCGGTCCGGTGCAAAAACTTAGGGGGAAAGCATACCGCCTTCCCCCGCGAATTTGGAGCGGGAAACGAGTCTCGAACTCGCGACCTCAACCTTGGCAAGGTTGCGCTCTACCAACTGAGCTATTCCCGCCTCGCAGCTAACGAATTCTATGCACCGTCATGGTTTTGTCAATATGCCTCAAGGGCGGCGGCCGGTGCGCCGCCGCTGGCGCCCGCGCCGCGCAGCCGCCGGGCCGCCTCGACCATGTTCGCCAGCGCCGCCTCCACCTCAGGCCAGGCGCGCGTCTTCAGCCCGCAGTCGGGGTTGACCCACAGGCGTTCGGGCGGGATGCGCGCGGCGGCCTGCCGCAGCAGCCGCTCCATGTCCTCCACCGCCGGCACGTTGGGCGAGTGGATGTCGTACACCCCGGGGCCGATCTCGTTCGGGTAGTGGAACTGGGCGAAGGCCTCCAGCAGCTCCATGTCGGAGCGGGCGGTCTCGATGGTGATGACATCGGCGTCCAGTTCGGCGATGCTGGCGATGATGTCGTTGAACTCCGAGTAGCACATGTGGGTGTGGATCTGGGTGGCGTCGTCCACACCGGCGGTAGCCAGGCGGAAGGCCGCCACCGCCCAGCGCAGGTATTGTGCGCGTTGCGCCTGGCGCAGAGGCAGGGCCTCGCGGAAGGCCGGTTCGTCGACCTGGATGACGCGGATGCCGGCCGCCTCCAGGTCGCGCACCTCGTCGCGCAGCGCCAACGCCAGCTGCTGCGCCACCTCAGCGGGCGGCAGGTCGTCGCGCACGAAGGACCACTTGAGCAGGGTCACCGGGCCGGTGAGCATGCCCTTCACCGGGCGCGGCGTGAGCGATTGGGCATAGGTGATCCAGGCCACGGTCATGGGGGCGGGGCGGCTGACATCGCCGTAGATGATGGGGGGCTTGACACAGCGCGAGCCGTAGGACTGCACCCAGCCGTGCGCGGTGATGGCGCAGCCGGCGAGCTGCTCACCGAAGTATTCCACCATGTCGTTGCGCTCCGCCTCGCCGTGTACCAGCACGTCCAGGCCCAGCAGCTCCTGCACCTCGACCGCGTGGCGGATGGCGGCGCGCATGCGCGCCTCGTATTCCTGCGCGGACAGTCGGCCGGCCTTGTAATCGCGCCGGGCGGCGCGAATCTCGGCCGTCTGCGGGAAGGAGCCGATGGTGGTGGTGGGGTAGGCGGGCAGCCTGAGCCAGGCCCGCTGCCTGCCGGCGCGCTCGGCGTAGGGCGAGGCGCGCTGGAAGTCCTCGGGCCGCACCGCGGCCTGACGGGCGCGCACCGCCGGGTCCACGACCCGCCGGCTCGTGCGGCGTGCGGCCAGCGCCGCGCGGGACTCCGCCAACTTCTCGGCGACGGCCGCACGCCCTTCGCGCAGGGCGCGGCCGAGCACGGCCAGCTCGGCCAGTTTCTGCCGGGCGAAGGCGAGCCAGGATTTGAGCTCGTCGTCCAGTTGCGTCTCCAGCGCGAGGTCCAGCGGCACGTGTAGGAGCGAGCAGGAGGGCGCCAGCCACAGCCGCTCGCCCAGCCGCGCCCTGAGCGGCTCCAGGCGGTCGAGCAGGGCGTCGAGGTCGGCGCGCCAGACGTTGCGCCCGTCGATCACCCCGGCCGACAGCACCTTGTGCGGCTCCAGCCAGTCGGCCACGCGTTCGAGCTCCTCCGGCGCGCTCACCGCGTCCAAGTGCAGGCCGGCCACGGGCAGGCGCACGGCGGTGGTCAGGTTCTCGTCCAGGGGGCCGAAATAGGTGGCCAGCAGCAGCGGCACGCCTTGGGCCTGCAGGCGGTGATAGGCGGGCTCGAAGGCCTGGCGCCAGGCCGCGGGCAGGTCCAGCACCAGGATGGGCTCGTCCATCTGCACCCATTCCACCCCCAGGGCCGCCAGGCGGCTGAGCATCTCGCCATAGACCGGCAGCAGCCCGTCGAGCAGGGCCAGCTTATCGCCCTCGCCCTTGATCTTGGCCAGCCACAGGAAGCTGAGCGGCCCCAGCAGGACGGCCTTGACCCTGTGGCCCAGGGCGCGGGCCTCGGCGACCTGCGCGAACAGATCGCCGCGCGCCAGCCGGAACGCCTGCCGCGGGGCGAGTTCCGGCACCAGATAGTGATAGTTGGTGTCGAACCATTTGGTCAGCTCGCTCGCCGCGGTGGCGCGCGGGTCGTCCGGGCGGGCGCGGCCGCGCGCCATGCGGAAATAGGTGTCGAGGTCCACCGCCTCGCCCACCGGCCCGAAGCGCTCGGGCACCACGCCCAGGCGGCAGCTCATGTCCAGCACGTGGTCGTAGAGGGAGAAGTCGCCCACGGTGACGAAGTCGAGTCCGGCCTCGGCCTGCAGCGCCCAGTGCCGCCGACGCAGCTCGCGGGCGGTGTCCTCCAGCGCCGCGGCCTCGGTTTCGCCCTTCCAATACGCCTCCAGCGCCCATTTCAGTTCACGCGCCGCGCCCATGCGCGGCATGCCCAGGGTGTGCAGGGTGGTCATCGTTGGCCTCCGTTCGTTGGGATGGCCGCAGTGTGTGGCGCAGGCGACATGATTTGTTTGATAATTCTGAAACGTAAAATGAAATTCGCTCATGTTTGAGCTGCGCCACCTCAAGACCTTGCTCAGCCTGGCCGAGACCGGCAGCCTGGCGGCCGCGGCCGAGCGGCTCAACCTCACGCAATCGGCCTTGTCGCACCAGCTGCGTGAGCTGGAGATCGGGTTGGGGCTGAGCCTGCTCGACCGCAGCCATCGGCCGGTGCGGCTCACGCCGGCGGGCCTGCAGGCCCTGGCGGTGGCGCGGCGCGTGCTGCCGGAGGTCGAGGCGCTGGTGCAGGGCCTGCGCCGCATGGCGCGCGGCGAAGCGGGGCGGCTGGCCCTCGTGTCGGAATGCCACAGCTGCCTGGACTGGTTGCTGCCGCGGTTGGCCCGCTACCATGCTCGATGGCCCGCGGTGGAGCTGGACGTGCAGCTGACGGCGGGGCTCGATGCCCTGCCGCGGCTGCTGACGGGCGCGATCGACCTGGTGCTCACCCCCGACCGGCGCGAGCTGCCGGGGCTCGCCTGGCATCGGCTGTTCGACTACGAACTGGTGCTGGTGGTGGCAGCGCGGCATGCGCTGGCCGCACGGCCGCATGTGAGCCCGCACGATCTGGCCGGCGCGACCCTGCTCACCTACCCGGTGGAGCGCGGCCGGCTCGACGTCTTCACCCGCTTCCTGTGGCCGGCGGGGGTGGAGCCGCAGCGCGTGCGGCAGGCGGATTCCACCACCCTGCTGCTGGAGTTGGCCGCCTTGGAGCAGGGGGTGTGTGTGCTGCCGGACTGGGCCTGCGCCGCCGCCCGCCGCGAGGGGCGTATCGCCACCGTGCGGTTGGGGCGGGATGGTCTGCCGGCCAGCCTCTGGGCGGCGGTGACCGAGGCGCAGGCGGGCTTGCCGCACCTGGTCGCCTTCCTCGCCTTGCTGCAGGGCGCGAGCTGAAAGGCCGGACTCACGCCGTGCGCGAATAGCGCGGCCGCGCCTCGGCGCTCTCCTGGCGCAGGTAGGCGTCGAAGCACATGGCGATGTTGCGCAGGAAGATGCGCCCCAGGTCGGTGACCCGGAAGCCGGATGCGCTCAGTTCGATCAGCCCGTCGGCGGCCAGCTCGGGCAGCTCGGCCAGGGCGTCGGCGAAATGGGTGTGGAAATCCATCCGCCATGCGCGTGCGAAGGCGTCGAAGTCCAGCTCCAGGTCGCACATGATGCGCAGGATGAGGTCGCGGCGCAGGTGGTCTTCGGGGGTCAGGCGCAGGCCGCGCTCGATGGGCAGTTCGCCAGCGGCCACCCGCTCCATGTATTTCTTCAGGTTCTTCTCGTTCTGCGCGTACACGTCGCGCGTCTGGCTGATGCTGGAGGCGCCGAAGGCGTAGATGTCGCAGTCCTTGTGCGTGGTGTAGCCCTGGAAGTTGCGCCACAGGGTCTTGCTGCGTTGGGCCGCCACCAGCTCGTCCTGCGGTTGGGCGAAATGGTCCATGCCGATGTTGACATAGCCCGCCGCCGCCAGGCGTTCGTGGATGAGCTGCTGCAGCTCGAGCCGGGTGGTGAAGCTAGGCAGATCGGCCTCGCGGATCAGCTTCTGGTGTTTTTTCATCCACGGCACGTGGGCATAGGCGAACACCGCCAAGCGGTCCGGCCCCCAGGCGAGCACCTGGTCCAGGGTGCGGGCGAAGCGCTCCACCGTCTGATGCGGCAGGCCCACGATCAGGTCCATGTTGATGCTGGCGAAGCCGAGCTCACGCGCCCAGCCGTACACCTCGGCGATCAGCTCGGGCGGCTGCACGCGGTTGACGGCGCGCTGCACGGTGGGGTCGAGGTCCTGCACGCCGATGGACAGACGGTTAAAACCGTCCGCGCGCAGGGCCTCCAAGTGCGCGCGCGTGAGCTCGCGCGGGTCGACCTCGCAGCCCATCTCGGCGTCCGCGGCCAGGCTGAAGCGGCTGCGGATCATGGCAGTGAGCCGGCGCAGGTCCTCGGGCTTGAGATAGGTGGGGGTGCCGCCGCCATAGTGCAGCTGCTCGACCTGGCGCGCGGGATGGGTGAGGGCGGCCACGGCGTCCATCTCGCGCTCAAGCACCTCGAGGTAGCGCTCGGCCTTGTGATAATCGCCGGTGGCCACCATATTGCAACCACAGTAGTAACACAGGGTGTCGCAGAACGGGATGTGCACGTACAGCGACAACCCACGCGCGGGGTCCTGCGCGGCGGCAAGCTCCGCCCGCCACTGCGCGGCGCCGAAGCCGGTGTGGAAATACGGCGCCGTGGGGTAGGATGTGTAACGTGGCCCCGGCCGGCTGTACTTTTCGAGCAGCTGTGTCAGTGCGCCCATGAGCGATGCCCCGTATGCATGGGCCATTGTAGACAGGGCCAGGTTGGACAGGCAATGTAAACTGACGGCAGAAATGACCGAGGTCAAGCCCCTGCATCTGGACACACCCCAGCAGGCCGAGGCCGCCTTTTACGCCGCCTTCGAGGCGGCCGATCTGGCGGCGATGATGCAGGTATGGGACGATGCGGCCGATATCTGCTGCATCCACCCCATGGGCCGGGCCCTGACCGGCCCCCTGGAGGTCAGCCGCGGTTGGGCGGGCATCTTCGCCGCGGGCCCGACGTTGCGCTTCACCTTGGAGCCGGTGAGCTTCCGCATCCAGGGTGAGCTCGCGGTGAGCGTCGTGTTCGAACACATCCGTGTGGCGGGCGAGGCTCGGCCACGTCCGCCCATGCTCGCCACCAACGTCTATCGCCGGGGCACCACGGGCTGGCGGCTGTGGCTGCACCACGCCTCGCCGGCCGTGGTCACCCTGGACAATGCCCTGGGCGCTGGCGCGCTGGTGCACTGAGGCGTGACGCAGACCACATGATCATGTTACAATATTGTCAGTATGAACCGAATCTCAACAGTCCGGTCTATCTTGAACGAGTACTAATGGCATGCACAAGCGCGTCGAACCTGGAGTCGGGTGCTGGCATGCGGTTTGCTTAAGATTGAGTGCTGGCTGGTTGGGCGCCAGCCTGCTGTGAACCTCCCTGACCGCCGCAATGGCGGTTTTACAGCGGCATCGAACCCGATGCCGCTTTTTTTTGCCCACGAAGGCCCGCATAATCGCGGCGGATCGATAGGGAGCACGCGCATGCAGACACCGCCCGCCGAGATCTTCAAGGCCTACGACATCCGCGGCATCGTCGGCCGCACACTCACCCCCGAATACGTCGAGCTGATCGGCCGCGCTCTGGGCAGCGAGGCACGCGCCCAGGGCGGCCAGGCCATCGCCATCGGCCGCGACGGGCGTTTGTCCGGTCCACAGCTCGCCGCTGCCTTGGCCGCAGGCATCCGCGCCGCGGGGATCGATGTCATCGACTTGGGGCAGGTGGCCACCCCCATGTGCTATTTCGCCGCCCACCACCTGGGTTGTGGCTCCGCCGTGATGGTCACCGGTTCGCACAACCCACCGCAGTACAACGGGTTGAAGATGGTCATCGGCGGCCAAACCCTGGCCGGCGAGGCCATCCAGCGGCTGCGGCAGCGCATCGAAGCAGGCGAGTACGCGAGCGGTCAGGGCGGCTACCGGCAGCACGACATCGCCGGGGCTTACATCGACCGCATCGCCTCGGACGTACGCCTGGCGCGGGCGCTGAGGATCGCCATCGATTGCGGCAACGGCGTGGCGGGCGCCTATGCCCCCGCGCTCTACCGCACGCTCGGCTGCGAGGTAGTGGAGCTGTACTGCGAGGTGGACGGACGCTTTCCCAACCACCATCCCGACCCGGCCCATCCCGACAACCTGGCCGACTTGATCGCCCGTGTGCGTGCGGATGGGCTCGACCTGGGGCTGGCCTTCGACGGTGACGGCGACCGGCTCGGTGTGGTGAGCCCCGCCGGCCGCATCATCTGGCCGGACCGCCAGCTCATGCTGTTCGCCGCCGATGTGCTGGCGCGCAACCCGGGCGCCACCATCCTCTACGACGTCAAATCCACCCGCAACCTGGACGGTTGGATCCGGCGCCATGGCGGGCAGCCGCTCATGTGGAAGACCGGTCACTCGCTCATCAAGGCCAAGATGCGCGAGACCGGCGCGCTGCTCGCCGGTGAGATGAGCGGCCACGTCTTCTTCAAGGAGCGCTGGTATGGCTTCGACGACGGGCTCTATGCCGGCGCGCGCCTGCTCGAATACCTCGCGCGCCAGGACGACATCGAGGCCACCTTCGACGCCCTGCCCGACAGCGTGAGCACCCCCGAGCTGCACGTGCACATGCAGGAGGGCGAGCCGCACGCCTTGATCGCCCGCCTGCAGCGCGAGGCGCGCTTCGCGCAAGCGCGCGCGGTGGTCACCATCGACGGCCTGCGGGTGGAATACGCCGATGGCTTCGGGCTCATGCGCGCCTCCAACACCACACCGGTCATCGTGTTGCGCTTCGAGGCCGACGACGCCCAAGCGCTGGCCCGCATCCAGGCGGACTTCCGGCAGGCACTGCTGGCCGCCCGGCCCGACCTCACCCTGCCATTCTGAGGTCGCATGTCCGCGCACACTAGGCTGCCGTCGGCAGCCCTCGTGCGGTCAGAACACCGCTGCGATCAACGCGGTGGCCGAGCGTTCCAGGGCGGTCTCGACCAGCTTCTGCACGATGCGATCGGACAACTGCTGGCCCCAGCCGGGCCCCTGCAGCGGCAGCGGCGGCACCTGACCGGGCGGCAGATGGCCCAGGCTGCGCAAGGAGTTGAGCAGGGTCTGCGCTGCCACCCGGTTGTGGTCGTAGTGGATGAGCAGGCTGCCGGTGACCGGATTGGCCTCTGTGTGCATCACCCCTTCGACCTGCTGCAGGTAACGTACGGCCTCCTGTGCGGCGTGGGGGTTGCGCTTGAGACCGGGCGATTTGACGCGCAGGCGGCCGGGGACGTGGTGGATGTAAGGACTCATGCACACGACCTGATCAAACCCACGACGGGAATTAGATCAAGGTCGTGTGACGCCCGTGTGAAGGTTTTATTGCGCGCCGGTTGCCGGGATCAGGCCGTGCCCGACGGGGTGGAGGCCTTGGGCAGGGTGGCGCCGGCCACTTCCTTCACACCCCCCACCAAGCCCATCAGCATGTCGCGCACCGCGCCCACGGCGCTCTTGCCGATGCTGCCTGCGGCGTCCACCGCCCCCTCGGCGGCCGCCACCGCCAGCTTGGCCACGTCGCCGCCGGTCTCGCGCGCCGCCTCGACCACACCGTCCACGGCACGCTTGGCCACCATGGCCACGTCGCCGCCGACCTCGGAGGCCCCTTTTACCGCTGCGCGGGCGGTCTCGCTGGCGGCGACGATGACGTCGCCGCCGACGTCCGCCACCCCCATCACCACCCCTTTGGCCACGCTCTTGGTGGCGAGGATGAGGCCGGTGCCCACCTCCTCGCTGGCGGAGATGGCGCCCTTGACCACGTCGCGCACCGTCTCCACCGCCTCAGTGGACACCGCGCCGGTGGCACGGATGGTGTTGGACACCGTGTTACGCACCAGGCTGACGATCTCCGCCTCGATCTCGTCCATGCCCTTAAGGCTGCTGACGATGCCGCTCTTGACCGTGCTGCCGGCGGCCCCGACCTGGCTCAGATAGCCTTCGCCGCCGCTGGCTGGTGTACGTTCCTCTGTCATGGTCTGTCTCCTTTCGTGCTGTGTCTCCGATGCAGGGCGGGATGCCCCGCGCACCCGCCGGGTATGCGTCCGCCCCTGCCTGCGGCCCCGGGCCATGGGCCGATCCGCATGTCCTGCCTCACCGCTTCGACGCGGCAGGTCCACGCCGACCGCGCGTGCGTGCAGTCGTCCGCGACGCCGCCGTGCGTTGGGCCGGCGCGTCCATCTGCCCCGCCACCGGCGGCACCGACCCCGGCCGGCTTGCGGCATCGGGCTGCGGCTGCCGGCCGAGCAGGTAGGCGTACCACAGCAACCCGGCCGCCGGTAGCATGATGTGGCCCTCGATCGCCTGCTGGATGGCCAGCCCCGCCAGGGCAATGATCAGCGCCCCCTCTAGGTCGAGGGCCCCGCCGCTCACCTGGCGGATACCCGCGCTCAGTCCGTTCAGGCGGGCCGCCAGCGCGGAGCGGCCGTCGGCAGCGGTCTGCGGCCCGTCGTGCAGGTCCACGCCCAAGGCGCGCAGGCCCGCGAGCAGCCCGCTCTCCTCGCCGCGGTAATGGACGAGGACACTGCCGGTGAGCGTGTTGGTCTGCACCGCATCCACCCCCGGCCACCGCTGCAACCCTTGTGCCAGCATGTCCAGCTCCGCCGTCGTAGTGCGGGCGCATCTGAGCCGCAGACGCCCAGGCAGCCGGTGGACGATGCGCGCCTCAAGCGGCATCGCCCGCCGGCCGTTCTGCCGCCGGAGCCGGTGCGTCGCCTGCCGGGGTCGTCGCGGCCACCGCCGCGCCCGCGACCGCACCCGCCGCCGGAGCGGCCGTCTGCAGTCCTTCCAGCTCAGCCTTCGCCTCGGCCACCAGGTCGTCGAAGATCTCCGACAGTTCGGCCGCCGTCTCGCGCCCTTTCTCGTAGAGCAGGATGCCGGACTTGATCAGCGACTTGGCGATGGGCCTGCCCACGTTGGCCACGATGGGGGCAATGACCGGGGCCAGGATCGCCACCCCAAGCCCCACCGCCAACCCTGTGGCCACATTGCCCTTGAACAGGTCATCGATCCCCGCCATGTGCGTTCCCCTCGAAATAAGACAGCTCCATCGCTTTAAACCTTAGACGAAGGCCGCGAGTCTAGTGTTTCAAAATGATGACAACGGTCCACCCAGCCAGCGCAGGATCTGCTCGGCGTCCAGATCGGGCAACTCCTCGCGCAGCACGGAACGCAGCCGCTCGCCGCCATCCTCGGCCAGGATGCGGCGCGGGTCGTAGGTGATCAGCACGCTGCCGGTCAGCGTGTTGACCTCGATGGACTTCACCCCCGGCACGGCGGCGAAGGCGGCTTGCAGCTGCTGCGCCAGCTGCGGCCGACCCTTGAGCCCGGCCGCGCGCAGGCGCACGCGGCCGGGGATGAAATGGACCACGTCGATGGTGCCGTGCAGGGGCATGTGCGGGTGAGTCCGTACCAGAGCCGCCCAGTCTAGCGCGTCGGCCAGGCCCGATCCACCGTGTCTGACCGCTGGCCTCGCATCCGCGCCATCTGTTGCGCCGCCGTAAGATGCAGATGCTGCCCCGCCTGGCTGGCTCACACCTTGAGCCACAGGCGGGCGTATCCTCGCGCCATGACCCCTCTGATCCCCACTCCTGCCCAGGCGCCGTCGCGCGTCGAAGCGGCCGAGGCCGTCCCGGTTGCCGGCGTGCGCGCCCGGCTGTGGGTGCCGGGGCGTCTGTTCGGTCCGCAAGACGACGATGCGCGGCTGTGGCTGTTACTGACCGATGGCCGTGTGCTCGCCTTCCGGCTGCCTGGCGTGCGGCTGGGCGACGACGGCGTGCTGGCGGCACTCGCCGCCGCCGTGGCCGACGACCCCGCAGGGCGGCGCTGGGCGGTCGAACACGCGGTCTTCGGCTGGGCGCAGGTGCTCTATGCGGCGCCGGTGCTGCCCGCACTGCGCGCGGATCATGCCGGCTATCTGTTCACGCCCGAGTTCGCGCGCTTCGCCAGCGGGCTCGACGGCGAGGTGATGCGCCTGCTGCTCGACTTGGAGCGCGAACCCACCCCACCAGCCATCACCCGCCATGACGGCGAGGCCCCGCACCCGCTGCCGCGGCGATTCTACGCCTCGGTGCGCAACTACAACCGCCTCGCCACCCTGCCGCACGAGCTGAGGGTGCGCCGCCTGCAGGCCCTGACGCGCTTTCCAGCGCTGGTGGCCCCCATCCTGCTCACCGCGCATGCCGCCATGAACGTCTGGGATGGTTGCCGTCACGCCCGGCGCAGCCGGGATGCCGCGGTCGAGGCGGCCATCGATGCCGGGCGCGATCTCACCGGGGCGCTCGCCCGGCATTACGGCATCAGCCGGGCCCTCGTCCGTGATGCGCTCAACACGCGGCTGTGGCCGGCCGCCGGCGAGGCCGCGCGCAGACGATGCCTGCACCTGCTCGATGCGCTGCCGGCCGACCGCAGGCCCTCCCTGGCCGAATTCGAGCGTTGGCAGCCCTACCTGGCCAACTATTTCCGGCTGCTGGGGCTGGAGGCCGGCGACGCCACGACGCTGCCGCCGCAGGTGCACCGCGGCGCCTTCCACCTGGGCTGGACGCGCACCTGGCAGACCGCGGCGCGACGCCACGGCGACCTGCACGTGGCCCTGGCCGACTGCGGCGATTTCCTGCGCGCCGCCCGCGCCCGGTCGGCGCAGCGGCTGCACCGCCGCTACGGGCCGGGCATGGCGCGTCTGGCCGCGGCCTGGCTGGCGCAGCACGGCCTGCTGGGACTGCTTGCTGCCTCCGAACGCTGGCACCGCCTGCGTCCGCGGCCCGGGCACTGGGGCGTGCCGCCCGGCTACCGCCTGCCCGCCATCCTCGACCGCGTGTGCGAAGACGGCTGCACGGCCACCGAGCTGCTCACCCCAGCGGCCCTGGCGCGCGAAGGCGACGAGATGGCCCACTGTGCGGCCGCCTACTGGCCGCAAAGCGTGGATGGCGAGCGCCTGTTCGCCCTGCGGCTCGCCTCGGGTGAACGGGCCACGGCGCAGTACAGGCCGGATCTGCGCCTGTACCCGCGCATGGACGCGCACTACGTCCTCGTGCAGCTGCGCGGCCCGCACAATGCGGCGGTGGGACCGGCGTTGCATGCTTGGGCGAAGCGCATCGAGACCCACATCAACGAGCCCCTGCGCCGCAGCGCGCGGCTGCAGGCGCGCGAGCAACTGGCGCTGCTGCGCCAGCGCGCACCGGACGAGGCCGCCTGGCTGGATGCGCGTTCCGAACGCCAACTCGAACAGGCGCTTGCGTGGCTCAAGGAACAGCCGCTGGGTGCGGATACCCTGCTGTGCACCTGCATCGCCGGCTACGCCTACCACGCCGGCCCGCGCCTCGAACACCGCCTCGCGCCGGGCGACACGCTCGGGCTCGTGCGCGAGCCGGACAACCCGCACGACCGCCTGGCTGTGCGCATCGACTGGCAGGGCTGCCCGCTGGGCTACGTGCCGCGCAACGAGAATGCCGAGATCGCCGCCCGGCTGGATGCGGGCGAGGCGCTTGCGGCCCGCATCGTCGCCGTCGAGCCCAGCGCCGAGCCCTGGGCGCGGGTGCTGTTCGCCGTCACCGCAGCCGCGACTATACTGCCGGCATGAACCGCACCGAGCGCTTCTACCGCATCGACCGGCTGCTGCACGAGCGGCGTGTGGTGCCGCTGACGGTCTTCCTGCAGGAGCTCGCCGTCTCGCGCGCCACCTTCAAGCGCGACCTCGAATACCTGCGCGACCGGCTCAACGCCCCCATCGTCTGGGACCGCGCCGCCGGCGGCTATCGCTTCGCCGCTGCCGCTGCGGCAGGGCCCGCCTACGAGCTGCCGGGGCTGTGGTTCTCCGCCGGCGAGATCTACGCCCTGCTCGCCGCCCAGCAGCTCCTGGCCGAAATCGAGCCCGGCGTGCTCGCCGAACACGTCCAACCCTTGGTGAGCCGGCTGACGGCCCTGCTGGAGCGCGGCGGGCAGTCGGCCGCGGAGGTGCGTCGGCGCGTGCGCATCCTCAGCATCCACCGCCGCCGCGTGGAGCCGCGCCATTTCACCGAGATCGCACACGCCCTGATGACCCGCCGCCGCATCGAGATCGAGGCCTGGAACCGCCGCCGCAACAGCCTCGACACCCGTGTGGTCTCGCCGCAGCGCCTCACTTACTACCGCGACAACTGGTATCTCGACGCCTGGTGTCACTGGCGGCGTGCGCTGCGCAGCTTCTCCGTGGACACCATCCAGCGGGTCAGGCTACTGGCGGCCGAGGCGCGCGAGATCGCCGAGGCGCGGCTCGATGCCCACTACCACAGCGCCTACGGCATCTTTGCCGGCCGGCCGCGGGCGCGCGCCGTGCTGCGCTTTTCCCCCGAGCGCGCGCGCTGGGTGGCCGGCGAGTGCTGGCACCGCGACCAGGTGGGCGAACTGCTGCCCGACGGCGGCTACCGCCTCACCGTCCCTTACGCGGACGACCGCGAACTGCTCATGGACATCCTGCGTCACGGCCACCACGTGGTGGTGGAGGGCCCGCCTTCGCTCAGACGGCGGTTGGCGGAGGAGGCGCGCCGGATCGTCGAGCTGTACCCACGCGAAGTACGTAAGAGCAGACGCGGGGGCTGAGGGCTTGAGACACCCACCGGCCCATGCCGCGAGGCGACAAGCGGTGGGCCGTCAAGCAGGCTGGGCGCATGACCCGCACCGCAGCCCGGCACCGTCGACACCATACACGCTGACCCGGGGATACTGGGACACGGTGTCCGCAACCGGCCCGATTACCGTCTACCGCGACGCCGAGGACGACGATCGCGGCTGCGAGCCGGGCATTATGGAGCGCGAGGATTCATACCCCCATAATCAGGCAAGGCCGATATTTTCGAGTACGGGACGCCACCTCTGCAGGGCAATTTTTTTGAAACCGGACGGTTTCGGATGAAGCTCATTTGCCCAGTCTGATGCTGTTAGTGTTTTGGTGCTGTCGATGAGAAATATCCTTTTATCGTCGATCTCGGTAATATTCTTGAGCTCTACCGTGATGCGATCGATCAAATGCTTGATACATTCATGCTGTAACTCATTAGGAACCTTGGCGTCGTCGAGAGCCGGTTTCAGCCAGGCCCCTCTTTTTCCGAAAATGCCCCGCCCTGAAGGGTATGCATAGTCATAATTATGCATGACGATCGTGGTGCGCGTATTGCTCGACGCCAGTATGCGGCCGATCAGATCGCGATAATTTTCTGCAGTTCGCCGTATCAGCCAATTGAGTGTTCCCTCGTCTTCGCCAGGTTTGAAGCATTCAGCAGCATTCTCGGCGCTGCTGCAATCGTCATTCAACAATGGACGCAGATCATTGAACCCAGCAAAATCGTTTCCGCCGCCACTGATGAACACACTTGATAGATCCTTGCCATGCAGTCGTAACGCTGTTTTGACGGATCTTCTGTATTTGCCATATACATAATCGTAGGCCTCCGCGCCGTTGTTGCCTAGCGCCAAGATGTAATGCCCTTTTTTTGCGACGATGCGTCCTAGAGGATTCAACAAGGACCCGCCGGGGAATGGGTACCAAAACCAGGAGTCGCCGATTGCCAATATGGTTGGATAGTGATCGTCGTTTTGCATCGACGGCCAGTCCCAGTACACGTTCTCGTATTTCATGCTCATCCTCCTATACTGGCTCCATTTGGGTAACCCGAATCTGACGCTTCAGAGCATAACCGCCGTGGCCGATAGCCATGACGCTCAATGAACCCATAGAAAAATCCGTACATCCCCTCGCCGTCAGATCGGTGATGTGTATCTGTTCGCTTCGATGTTGATCACTGTCCAAAGGATCTACACCTGTGAACGTGAACGTATTTGCAGGCTGTTTGTCCCTATCGTCGGCGGCAAAGCCACGAGCTGACGATGGCCTCCATCCTATCTATATGGACAAGAATAGCATGCGCTTCGCCTGCACAGCCCGGATGCAGGCGCGCAAGGTAATCCGGAGGGCACGTTGACCGTCGGATACCATTGCGCTCCATCCGGGCTACCGTCTTCCACTCACGATCCCCGCGCATGCGGGCTGGGCTGGCCGCTGGCCAGCCGCGCAAGGCGCGAAAACGGGTCTCGCTGCGAGCCGACCGGGCCCAGCCCGGTCCCGTCACAACGGGCGACGACGAGGTCCTGTCCCCTCCCGTCGTGGGGATCAGCCGCGGCTCGTCTGCCCTGCGGGCGACAGCAACCCGTGGCGCGCGAAGGTCCACAGCATACGCGCGCAGGCCTCGCGTGCGGCGGCGGTGTACTCTTGCGGCAGCAGCGGCTCCATGGCCGCGGTGAGGGCGGCCAGGTCGCGTGTGCCGTCGCATAGGGCGAGCAGCCGCCGGCCCTCGGCGTCGAGTTGCACGGCGGTATGGCGCACGGAGGCGAGGCAGTCTTGGCCCAGGGCGAGCTGGGCGCGGGCGAGGCCATGGGCGCACGGGCGATCGCCGGGCGAGGCGTCGAAACGGCGTGCATTCACTGCCGGGCGCACGACGTTGTAGGCGATGAGATCGAGCAGGACGCGGGCAAGGGCCGGCTCCTCCTGCGCCGCCTCCGCCGTGCCATACTCCGCCACCAGCGCGGCGGCGGCGGCATGGAGCTCGGAGTAGGCGAGGCTGTCGGGATAGGCGGTGGCCAGCAGCATGAGCGCGGCCTTGGCGAGCGGGTGGCGCACGCTATAGCGGGCGCCGCTGGCGGTGGCGAAGACCTGCGGGCTGGCCTCGGCGAGGTCGATCTCCTCCTCGCTGCTCAGATCGGCATGGAAGGCGAGGCCGCGCAGCGCCTCCAGGTCGGGCGCCGCCTGCATCGGCGTCTCCACATGGGTGAGGAGGCTGCGATGGAAGCGGCGCGCGCGCAGGAAGTCCATGGCCTGGATGCGCGCGAGGCGGTCGTCGAGGTCGGCCACGACGTCCTGTCCGGCCTCGCCCAGGGTGTGCGGCAGCAGGGTGTACAGCTCTGCGTCGGCGACGTATTCGAGCCCGTGCGCGTGCACGAGCTGCACGAAGTCGGCGAACAGCATAGGCTCGTTCACCTCGGCCAGGTATTCGTGATAGACATAGGACGGCGGGGCGCGGCGCAGGTATTCCACCTCGGCCTTGAGCAGGGGGGCGAGTTCGCCGGCCTCTTCGACCAGCGCCGGTCCGAAGCGCGTGAGGAAGTCATGGGCGGCCTGCAGGCGGGCGCGCGGGGCCTGCTCGGTGCGCGTGTACTGCAGCAACATCGCGCGCATCATCGCCCGCGTGTGCCAGCCGGGCAGGGCGTTCCAGCTCACATAGGCGAGGCCGTGCGGGGCCAGGCAGCGGCGGACCAGCGCGAGCAGGGCCGCGCGCGTGTCCGCCGGCACCCAGGAGAACAAGCCGTGTGCGATCACGTAGTCGAACTGCCCCAGGTCCTCGGCCCCGGCCGCCACGTCGCGGTGCAGCAGGGTGACGTTGGGCAGGCCCAGCGCGTCGATGAGCCGCTGACCGGCCTCGATCTGGCGCACGGACAGGTCCAGGCCGACGAAGCGGCAGTCGGGCAGGTAAAAGGCCATGGGGATGAGGTTGCCCCCTTCGGCGCAGCCCAGCTCCAGCACGCGGCAGGCTCGCGGGTCGGCGGTGGCCAGTCCGAACAGGCGGCCGATGGCGGCCAGCTGCTCGACATAGGTCTCGGTGATGGGGATGCCCTCGTAGGGGATGGCGTCGTAACTGTCGAGCGTGGGCATGCGTCTCTCCCGGCGGCGATGGTCTGAAGCATACGCCTATGTGCGTCCTACAGGTACACTTGGCGGCATGTCTTCAGCCCGCAGCGTGTTGATCACCGGCTGCTCCTCCGGCATCGGCTTCACCGCCGCCCAGCACCTGGCCGGCCGTGGCTGGCGGGTGTTCGCCACCTGCCGCAAGCCACAGGACGTCGAGCGGCTTGCGGGCATGGGCCTGGAGAGCTTCCAGCTCGACCTGGACGACAGCGCCAGCATCGCCCAAGCGGTAGAGGAGGCCCTGGCGCGCACGGGTGGACGGCTCGATGCCCTGGTCAACAACGGCGCTTGGGGTCAGACCGGGGCGGTGGAGGACCTCTCCCGCGCGGTGCTACGGGCACAGTTCGAGACCAACGTGTTCGGTTGGGTGGAACTCACCAACCGCGTCATCCCCGCCATGCGCCGGCAGGGTCACGGGCGCATCGTCATGGTCAGCTCCGTCCTGGGGCTCGCCACCCTGCCCTATCGCGGCGCCTACGTGGCGAGCAAGTTCGCCCTCGAGGGCATTAGCGACACCCTGCGGCTGGAGCTGAAACCGGCGGGGATCCACGTCAGCCTCGTCGAGCCCGGCCCCATCGCCACGCGCTTCAGGGAAAACGCCCTGCAGCACTTCCGCCGCAACATCGATATCGAGGCGAGCGCCCACCGCGCGGCCTACCGGGCGCAACTGGCCCGCCTGGAGAAGGAGGGCTCGGCCGCGCCTTTCACCCTGCCGCCGGCGGCGGTGGCGGATCGCATCGTGCACGCCCTGGAAAACCCCCGACCCAAGGCCCGCTACTACGTCACCGTGCCCACCCATCTCATCGCCTATGCGCGGCGGCTGCTCACCACACGGGGGATGGACAGGCTGCTCGAACTGATCTCGGGCGGGGGCAGCCGCTGACTGTACGAGATCATCGTTTGTAGCCCGGATGGAGAGAAGCGGTATCCGGGTC
>JANWZL010000005.1 GCA_025054655.1 Thiobacillaceae bacterium
CCCCGCAGGCGATCGAAGAGCACAGCTGGCAGATGGTGATCGACTGGCTGGCCGCCGGGGTCGATCCGGCCAAGGCCACTCTGTTCATCCAGTCCCAGGTGATCGAACACGCCGAGCTGCACCTGTTGCTCGGCATGATGACCCCGCTGGGCTGGCTGGAGCGCATCCCCACCTACAAGGACCAGCAGGAAAAACTGGCCGACCGCGACCTCGCCACCTACGGCTTCCTCGGCTATCCCCTGCTGCAGGCGGCCGACATCCTCATCTATCGCGCCAACCGCGTACCCGTGGGCGAGGACCAGGTGCCGCACATCGAGTTCGCGCGCGAGGTGGCCCGCCGCTTCAATCACCTGTACGGCCGTGAACCCGGCTACGAGGAGAAGGCGCAGGCGGCGATCAAAAAGCTGGGCGGCAAAAAGGCCAAGCTGTACGAGGAGCTACGCATCCGCTACCAGCAGCAGGGGGATGAGGAGGCCCTGGAATCGGCGCGCGCCCTGCTGGCGGAGACGCAGAACCTCAGCCGCGGCGACCTGGAGCGGCTGTATGGCTATCTCGAGGGCGGCGGCAAGATGATCCTGACCGAACCCGAGGCCCTGCTCACCCCGGCCTCCAAGATGCCCGGACTGGATGGCCAGAAGATGTCGAAATCTTACAACAATACCATAGCGTTACGTGAGGATCCTGAAGTCATACGTAAGAAGATCCGCACCATGCCCACCGACCCCGCCCGCATCCGCCGCAGCGATCCGGGCAACCCCGACCGCTGCCCGGTTTGGCAGTTCCATCAGGTCTACTCCGGGGCCGAGGTCAAGACCTGGGTGCGTGCAGGATGCACCACGGCCGGCATAGGCTGCGTCGAGTGCAAACAGCCCGTCATCGACGCCGTGCTGCAGGAGCTCGCCCCCATCCAGGAGCGGGCACGGGTGCTGGCCGAGGACCCGGACAGCGTGCGCAACATCATCGCCGACGGCTGTGAGCGGGCGCGCGATCTGGCCCGCGAGACCCTGCGCGAGGTGCGTGCGGCCATGGGGCTCGTCCAGCTCTGAGCGAGCGCGACCGACACAAACTTGAAATTCGGCCGTCCGGCCCCACCCACAGGGCATATCACAGACCTGAAGACAGCATGAGCGAGGAAAGACCGATCGAGGGCGAAGTCGTCACCTCCGAAGACACCCCTGCGGTGAAGACGGGTGCGGCGCAGTTGCCGGCACAGACCCTGCCGGCGACCCTGTACCTACTGCCGATGACGGAAAAGCCCTTCTTCCCGGCGCAGACCCTGCCCCTGCTGATGAACGAGGGCCCCTGGCTGGAGACGGTCAAGCGCATCGGCGACACCCCGCACCACCTGGTGGGGCTGGTGCTGGTGCGCGGCGACAAATCGGACGATGCCCGCCCGGAGGACTTCTATTCGGTCGGCACACTGGTGCGCATGCACCACCCCATGCGCAGCGAGGGCAAGATCCAGTTCATCGCCGAAGGCATCCGCCGCTTCCGCATCGCCGAGTGGATCTCGGGCGAGCGGCCCTATTTCGCCCGTGTCGAATACCCGGTCGAGGACCTGTCGCAGGCGCACAGCGAAGAGGTCAAGGCCTATGCGCTCGCCATCATCAACGCCATAAAGGAGCTGCTGCCGCTCAATCCGTTGTACACGGAAGAGCTGAAGTTCTTCATCAACCGTTTCTCGCCCAACGAACCGGCCTTGCTGGCGGACTTCGCCGCCAGTCTCACCACCGCCCCCAAGGAGAAGCTGCAGGAGGTGCTGGAGGCCTTCAACCTGCGCCGGCGCATGCAGAAGGTGCTGGTGCTGGTGAAGAAGGAGCTGGAGGTCGCACGGCTGCAGACCAAGATCCGCGAGCGGGTGGAAGAGAAGCTAACCAAGCAGCAGCGTGAGTTCTTCCTGCGCCAGCAGCTGAAGGCCATCCAGCAAGAGCTGGGCATCGCCAAGGACGACCGCACCGCCGACGTCGAACTCTACCAGGGCCGGGTCAAGAAGCTGAAACTGCCCCCCCATGCGGCCAAACGCATCGACGAGGAGCTGAACAAGCTCTCCGCGCTCGAGCACGGCTCGCCCGAGTACACCGTCACGCGCAACTACTTGGAGTGGCTCACCAGCCTGCCCTGGGGCCGGTTCACCAAGGACAAACTAGATCTGAAACGCGCGCGCCGCATCCTCGACCAGGACCACGACGGCCTGGACGACGTCAAGCAACGCATTGTCGAGTTCCTCGCCGTGGGCGCCATGAAGGGCGAGGTGGCCGGTTCCATCCTGCTGTTGGTGGGGCCGCCCGGGGTGGGCAAGACCTCCATCGGTCGTTCCATCGCCCGCGCCCTGGGCCGCCGTTTTTACCGCTTCTCGGTGGGGGGCATGCGCGACGAGGCCGAGATCAAGGGCCACCGCCGTACCTACATCGGCGCATTGCCGGGCAAGTTCATCCAGGCCATCAAGGAAGCGGAGAGCCAAAACCCCGTCATCATGCTGGACGAGGTGGACAAGATCGGCGCCTCCTATCACGGCGACCCGGCCAGCGCCCTGCTGGAGGTGCTCGACCCGGAGCAGAACGCAGAATTCCTCGACCATTATCTGGACGTGCGCTTCGATCTGTCCAAGGTGCTGTTCATCTGCACGGCCAACCAGCTCGACACCATACCGGGGCCGCTGCTCGACCGCATGGAGGTGATCCGCCTGGCCGGCTACCTGACCGAGGAGAAACTGGCCATCGCCAAGCACCATCTGTGGCCGCGCCAGCTCAAGAAGGCGGGCTTGCGGCGCGGTCAAGTGTCGATCACCGATGCGGCCATCCGCAAGCTCATCGAAGGCTATGCGCGCGAGGCCGGCGTGCGCCAGCTGGAGCAGGCCCTGGGGCGGGTGGTGCGCAAGGCGGTGGTGAAACTGCTCGAGGGCCGCGCACAGACGGTGCACGTGACCGCCGATGAGGTCGAGGCCTATATGGGGGAGCCGCCGCGCCTGCCGGACAAGCCCGTCAGCGGCGTGGGCGTGGTCACGGGCCTGGCCTGGACCCCGCTGGGCGGGGCCACCCTCACCATCGAGGCGACCAAGGTGCACACCCTCAACCGCGGCTTCAAACTCACCGGCAAGCTGGGCGAGGTGATGAAGGAATCGGCCGAGATCGCCTACAGCTATATCGCCAGCCATCTGAAGCCGTTCAAGGGCGACCCCGGTTTTTTCGACCAGGCCTTCGTGCACCTGCACGTGCCTGAGGGCGCCACGCCCAAAGACGGCCCCAGCGCCGGCATCACCATGGCCACCGCGCTGCTGTCGCTCGCCCGCAACGAAAAGGTGGCGCGGCCGCTGGCCATGACCGGTGAGCTGACCCTCACCGGCCAGGTCCTCCCCGTCGGCGGCATCCGCGAAAAGGTGATCGCCGCCAAGCGCGTGCACATCCACGAGCTGATCCTGCCGGCGGCCAACCGGCCCGACTTCGAGCGCCTGCCCGACTATGTCAAGGCAGGGCTGACGGTGCACTTCGTCAAACACTACAAAGATGTGGCACGCCTGGTGTTCGAGGCCTGAGCGCAACGCCGGCCAGCGCGGCCGCCCGGGCCCGCACTAGGGCGCTCCGGTCCGCATGGATCTCGCGCAACCGGCCGCACGCATCGCCCCTGCGCCCGACGCATCGGCCCCGCCACCGATCGCGCGGGTGCTGGGCGAGGCCTGGACCGAACTGCCGCAGGACCTCTACATCCCGCCGGACGCACTGGAGGTGATCCTGGAGGCCTTCGAGGGGCCGCTGGATCTGCTGTTGTGGCTCATTCGCCGCAACGACATCAACGTGCTCGACATCCCCATGGCGGAACTGACCCGCCAGTACATCGAATACGTCGAGGCCATGCGCCGTCGGCGTCTGGAGCTGGCAGCGGAGTACCTGGTGATGGCGGCGATGCTGATCGAGATCAAATCGCGCATGCTGCTGCCGCGGCCGCAGCCGGAGGAGCAGGGCGCCGAGGAGCACGACCCGCGTGCGGAGCTGGTGCGCAGGCTGTTGGAATACGAACGCATACGCACTGCGGCGCAGAACCTCGACGCCCTGCCGCGCATCGGACGCGACTTCATGCCGGTGGCGGCGATGGTCGAGCGCCTGGCGGTGCAGCGCCTGCCCGCGGTCAACCCAGACGACCTGCTGGCGGCCTGGCGCGGCATGCTCAGACGCGCCCACCTGACACGCCATCACAAGGTGGCGCGCCCTGAGCTGTCGGTGCGCGAGCACATGGGGCGCATCCTGCGCCTGCTGCGCTACGGTCCGTTCCTGGAATTCGCCGCGCTGTTCCCCCCACGCGCCGGGCGGGCCGAACTGATCGTCACCTTCCTCGCCCTGCTGGAGCTGGCGCGCGAACGCCTGGTCGAGATCGTCCAGAGCGCCCCCCTGGCACCCATCCACGTGCGTTTGAGCCATGCCGCAGACCCCCAATAGCCTGGAAGAGGTCAAACGGGTGCTGGAGGCGGTCCTGCTCAGCCGCGCGGAACCCACGCCGCTGACCGAGCTGCGCCGCGTCTTCGAACCCGCCCTGGCGGCCGACTTCCTGCGCCGGGCGCTGGAGGAGCTGAGGGCCGAATGGCAGGGCAAGGGGGTGGAACTGGTCCCTGTGGCCGAGGGCTGGTGTTTCCGCACGCGGCCGGAGTACCAGGTCTATCTCGAACGCTTGCAACCGGAAAAACCGCCCCGATATTCCCGCGCGGTGCTGGAGACGCTGGCGGTGATCGCCTACCGCCAGCCGGTCACCCGCGGCGACATCGAGGCGGTGCGCGGCGTAGCGGTCGGCAGTCAGATCCTGCGCACGCTGGAAGAACGCGGCTGGATCGAGGTGGTCGGACACCGTGACGTGCCCGGACGCCCGGCCCTGTACGCCACCACGCCGAGGTTCCTGAGCGACCTCAACCTGCGCTCGCTGGCCGAGCTGCCGCCGCTGCCGGAGCTGGCGAGCGCGGAACTTGTCGGCCCCGGTGAACTCGATACTGCAAACGAACCGCCAAGGTCGGACTGACGATGCCACGCTATTCCTACTATGGCCGGCCGCTCAAGGCGTCGCCGGAAGAACTCGTCCCCCGCAGTGAAAAACTGCACAAGATGCTGGCCGCGGCAGGCCTGGGGGCGCGCCGCGAGATGGAGGCTTTGATCGCCAGCGGCGCGGTGTCCATCAACGGCGAGCCCGCCCAGGTGGGCGACCGCGTGCGCCCCAGCGACGTGGTGCGTGTGCATGGCCGCATCGTCCACCTGCCCTGGGGGACACAGATGCCGCGTGTGCTGCTGTACCACAAGCCGGAAGGGGAGATCGTCTCGCGCGACGACCCGCAGGGGCGTCCGAGCGTGTTCGACAAGCTGCCTCGGCTCAAAGGTCAGCGCTGGATCTCGGTGGGGCGGCTGGACTACAACACCGAGGGGCTACTCATCTTCACCACCCACGGCGAGCTGGCCGAGCGCCTGTCGCACCCCCGCTACGAGGTCGAGCGCGAATACGCCGTGCGCGTCCTGGGCGGGCTCACCGCCCAGCAGATCGAACAGCTCACCCACGGCATCGAACTGGAGGACGGGCCCGCCCGCGTGGACAGCCTGCGCCACGAGGGCGGGGAGGGGGTGAACCAGTGGTACCGCATGGTGCTGCGCGAGGGCCGCAACCGCGAGGTGCGCCGGCTGATCGAGGCGCTCGGGCTCACCGTCAGCCGCTTGATCCGCGTGCGCTTCGGCCCCATCGCCCTGCCCAGCCGGCTCAAACGCGGCATGCTGCAGGAGCTGACCGCGCCAGAGGTGGCCGAGCTGCTCAAGTGGTGCGGCCTCGAACGCCTCATCCCCCGCGGCGAAAACGGCAGTCCCATGCGCCCCCGCGCCGATGCACCGGCTCACCCCTATCGGCCGCGCGTACGGCGCGTGCGCGTTTACGACCCGTACACGCGCACGGAGCGCAGCGGCCATCCGCGCTGAGCAGACCTCGTCGTCATGGCCAAGTGGCTCATCACCCTGGGGCTTATCCTCGTCGTGCTGGGGCTGCTGTGGCCGCTGCTCGGCAAGCTGGGTCTGGGCAATCTGCCCGGTGACGTGCGCATTGAACGCAAGGGGTTCGTCTTCTACTTCCCCTTCACCAGTGGGCTGCTGTTATCGCTGTTGCTGACCCTGATTTTGTGGATCTTCCGGCGTTGATACGCACCGACCGGACACATGCCGCCCTTCGCCACCCTTGACGCCCGGCGTTGCCGATAGGATATTACGGTAACGGCACCGGATACGGAGATTGGCATGAAAACCACGCGCATCGAATTCGTCGCCACGCCCGAGTTCAAGGCCAGCCTGCACGCCCAGGCGGCCGCCGCCGGCGTGAGCGTGGCCGAGCTGATCCGCCGCCGGTTCACACCGGCCAGTGCGGAAGAGGCGGAACTCAGCGCGCTGGTGGCCGAGCTCAGACAGGCCACCGTCGCGGCCCGCGCCAGCCTGGCCGAGGCCACCGCGCAGCTGGAGGCCGTACTGGCGGAACTGCGCCTGCAGCAACACGGCCGCGACAAGCTGGCGGCATGAGCGCCCTTAGGGATGCCATCGAGGCCGTCCGCGAGGCCTTGCGCCTGGTCGACGAGGTGCGGCGGGTGGCCGAGCGCATCGGTGAACTCACCCAGGAGTTGCGCGAGATCGACCGCCGCGTGGCCCGACTGGAGGGCAAGTGGGAGGCGGCGATGGACATCGGACGCGTAAGCGCCGTGCGGCGCCTGCCACGTGCCCCACGCAACAAGGCAGAGGGCTGAAAGGCGCCCGCTCGCGCTGGTGATAAAATCCCACCATGAACGTACCGATCGAAGTCTACGACCTGCTCGAACGCCGCCTGGGGCGGGAGGATGCCATGGCGGTGGCCAAGAGCATCGAGGCCTCGCTCACCCTCATCGAGCAGCGCAGCCGCGAGATCGCGCAAAGCCGCAAGCAGGAGGTGAAAGAGGAGCTCAAACGCGAGCTGCGCGATGAGCTCTCCACCAAGGAAGACCTGGCCAAACTCGAAGGCTCCATCAGGGAGGAGATGGCCAGGCTCGAAGGTCGGATGGAGGCCCGCTTCGAGCGGCTGGACAAGAAGTTCACCGTCCTGTTCATGACCACCATCTTCGTCGTCATCTTTCTCAACCAGGAGGCCCTGAGCTTCCTGGCCGGACTGCTCGGCCTGGTGCGCTAGCCCGCAGGGCGCAGCCGTCAGAGCACGGTAGCGTTACACTCGGCCGCCGTGCATCACGGAGTGCGAACCACGGGTTGATATGGGGCTGGCCTCAGACGCAATCCCATCGGTCCTGGACAATGGCGCGGCACGACCTTCATCTACATAATTTTACATAATATACATTGTGCGTATTTTGCATCCGCCCCCGTGGGGGTGTGGGCACCGGCATTGACGTGCACGGCGCGCTTTCCCGTATAGTTGCCGCATGCTGCGCAAGACGAAAAAACGGCTGGCCCGTCCCGTGCGCAAACCGCTGGCCCCGCGAGCGGCCGCCCTGTTGCGCGAGCTGTGGTGGCTCACCGCGGTGGCGCTGGCCCTCTACCTGGGCATGATCCTGGTCACCTACGATCCACTCGATCCGGGCTGGTCGCGGACGGCCGCCAGCGATGGCGTGCACAACGCCGGCGGCCGCTTCGGCGCCTGGCTGGCCGACCTGCTGCTGTACCTGTTCGGTCTGTCGGCCTATATGCTCATCGCCATGGCCCTGTATCTGGTCTGGTGGGGCTATCGGCGCATCGGTAATCCCGAGGCCGGACACGCACACGGGCCCGGATTGACCGCCTTGGGCTTCTTGCTCCTGTTGAGCGCCAGCAGCGCCCTGGAGGCGCTGCGCTTGCACGATCACGGCTGGCGCCTGCCCCTGACCGCCGGCGGTGTGCTGGGCGACGGCCTCGCCCGGCTGATCCAGGCCGGCCTGGGCTTCGACGGCGGCACCGTTTTCCTGCTGCTCGCCTGGGGGGTGGGCCTGAGCCTGTTTACCGGGCTGTCCTGGCTGGAGCTGAGCGAGCGCGTCGGCTATGGCCTGGAGCGGTTGACGGGCTGGCTGCTGGCGGCCTGGCAGGCCTGGCGCGACCGCCGCGCCGGCCAAAGGGCGCTGCAGCAGCGCGAACAAAGCCTGCACAGGGAACAGCAGCGCCTCAGACAATCCGCGCCGGTGCGCATCGAGACCCCGCCCGCCCCGGTCGAGCGCTCCGAGCGTCTGGAGCAAGAACGACAACCCTTCCTGTTTCGCGACCTGCCGGATGCCCAGCGCCCACCGCTGCATCTGCTCGACCAGCCACCCGAGGCGGCCTCGGTCGTGGACGCCGCGTCCCTGGAGGCGACCTCGCGCCTGATCGAGCGCAAACTGGCCGAGTTCGGTGTGGAGGCCAAGGTCCTGGCGGCCTACCCCGGGCCGGTCATCACCCGCTACGAGGTGGAGCCGGCCTCGGGCGTGAAGGGCAGCCAGATCGTCAACCTGGCCAAGGATCTGGCGCGTTCGTTGTCGTTGGTCAGCATCCGCGTGGTGGAGACCATCCCGGGCAAGAGCTGCATGGGCCTGGAGCTGCCCAACAACCAGCGCCAGGTGGTGCGTCTGGCCGAGATCCTCGGTTCCAAGGCCTACAACGACCTCGCCTCGCCGCTCACCCTAGCCCTCGGCAAGGACATCGGCGGCCATCCGGTGGTGGCGGATCTGACGCGCATGCCGCATCTGCTGGTGGCGGGTGCGACCGGTTCGGGCAAATCGGTGGCGATCAACGCCATGGTGCTGTCGCTGCTGTACAAGGCCACCCCCGCCGAGGTGCGGCTGATCATGGTGGACCCCAAAATGCTGGAGCTGTCGGCCTACGAGGGCATCCCCCACCTGCTCGCACCGGTGGTCACCGACATGAAGCTCGCCTCCACCGCCCTCAATTGGTGCGTGGGCGAGATGGAGCGGCGCTACCGGCTGATGTCCGCCGTAGGGGTACGCAACATCGCCGGCCTGAACCACAAGGTGCAAGAGGCGCGCAAGGCCGGCGCGCCGCTCGCTAACCCCCTGTCGCTCACGCCTGAAAACCCCGAGCGGCTGGAGCCCCTGCCCTACATCGTGGTGCTGATCGACGAGTTGGCCGACCTCATGATGGTGGCGGGCAAAAAGGTGGAGGAGCTGATCGCCCGACTCGCCCAGAAAGCGCGCGCCGCCGGCATCCATCTGGTACTGGCCACCCAGCGGCCGTCGGTGGACGTCATCACGGGGCTGATCAAGGCCAACATCCCCACCCGCATCGCCTTCCAGGTCGCCAGCCGCATCGATTCGCGCACCATCCTCGACCAGCAGGGGGCGGAGTCGCTCCTGGGCCAGGGCGATATGCTCTATCTGCCCCCAGGCCACGGCTACCCCACGCGTGTACACGGGGCCTTCGTCTCCGACGAGGAGGTGCATCGGGTGACGGCCTGGCTCAAGGAGCTGGGGCCGCCGCAATATGACGAGCGCGTGCTCGCCGAGGCCGACGAGGGCGAGGCCGAGGGAACCGAGGCCGCGGACGCCGAGTCCGACCCGCTGTACGACGAGGCGGTGGCCTTGGTGTTGCGCACACGGCGCGCCTCCATCTCGGCCGTGCAGCGGCACCTGCGCATCGGTTACAACCGCGCTGCCCGGCTCATCGAGGCGATGGAGCGCGCCGGCCTGGTCTCACCCATGCAGACGAACGGCAACCGCGAGGTCATCGCCCCGCGTCAGGAATGAGGCAAAAATGGGAAAATATTTTCATCACATAGCATTGTTTTGCATACTTAACGTGTTTTATGCAGTTTCCCTGGCCGACGGCCGGCTGCAGGAATTCATCTCCGGCACACGCACCCTGAGCGCCCAGTTCACGCAGGTGGTGTACGACCGCAACGGGCGCAAACTGCAGGAAAGCCAAGGCAGTCTGCTGCTGGCACGGCCCGGTCGCTTCCGCTGGGTGTACGAGCGGCCCTACAGTCAGGTGGTGGTCGGCGACGGCAGCCGGGTGTGGTTCTATGACCAGGACCTGGAACAGGTGACGGTGCGCAAGCTGGACCAGGCCCTGGGCGAGAGCCCCGCGGCGCTGCTGGCTGGCAGCAACGAGATCGAGCGGCTGTTTCGCTTCAGCGACAAGGGCACCGCCGAGGGGCTCAGCTGGCTGGAGGCCACCCCCCGCAGCAAGGAGGGCAGTTTCGAAAGCGTGCGTCTGGGTTTCCGCGGCAACGACATCCTGGCCATGGAGGTGCGCGACAATTTCGGCCAGGTCACCCGGCTGCGGTTCTCTAACATCAAGCGCAACCCAGCCATCGCCGCCGAGCTGTTCCGCTTCACCCCGCCCAAGGGGGTAGATGTGATCGGCGACCCGTGAGGCCACAAGTCCCATGACCCCCCCAGCCGGCGCCACGGCGGACCTGTTCGGGCCGGGACCGCAGCACACCCCCGCCGCCCCACCCTCCCCCACGCCCGGCGCCGTTCCCCTGGCCGAGCGGTTGCGCCCGCGTTCGATTGACGAGGTGATCGGTCAGCGCCATCTGCTCGGGCCGGGCAAGCCGCTGCGGCTCGCGTTCGAGGCCCGGCGGCTGCACTCCATGATCCTGTGGGGGCCGCCCGGCGTGGGCAAGACCACGCTCGCGCGGCTGGCCGCACAGCATTTCGACGCCGACTTCATCCAATTGTCCGCCG
>JANWZL010000009.1 GCA_025054655.1 Thiobacillaceae bacterium
CTCACCCTCACGCCAATGAGCTGGTTCCAGAAGATCCTGCCGCCCAAGATCCAGCGCCGGGTCGAGGCGAAGAAGACGGTGCCCGAGGGATTGTGGACCAAATGTCCGCACTGCGAGGCGGTGTTGTATGCCGCCGACCTGGAGGCCAACGCCCAGGTCTGCCCGCAATGCGGCTTCCACAACCGCATCGGCGCGCGCAAACGCCTCGATCTGCTGCTCGACGAGGAGGGGCGTGAGGAGATCGGCGCCCACATCCTGCCGGTGGACAGCCTGCGCTTCAGGGACAGCCGCAAGTACACCGAGCGGCTGGCCGAGGCGACCAAGGAGACCGGTGAAAAGGACGCCCTGGTGGTGATGCAGGGGCGCATGCACGGCGTGCCGGCGGTGGTGGCCGCGTTCGAGTTCCGCTTCATGGGTGGCTCCATGGGCTCGGTGGTGGGCGAACGCTTCGTGCGCGGGGTGGAGGCCGCCATCAAGGGCAAACAGGCCTTTGTCTGCGTGGCCGCCAGCGGCGGGGCGCGCATGCAAGAGGGGGTGTTGTCGCTCATGCAGATGGCCAAGACCAGCGCGGCGCTCACCCAGTTGTCGGCCCACCGACTGCCCTTCGTCTCGGTGCTGACCGACCCCACCATGGGTGGGGTGTCGGCCAGCTTCGCCATGCTGGGCGATGTCATCATCGCCGAGCCTGGCGCCCTGATCGGCTTCGCCGGCCCGCGGGTGATCGAGCAGACCGTGCGCGAGAAACTGCCCGAGGGCTTCCAGCGCGCCGAATTCCTGCTGGAGCATGGGGCCGTGGACCAGATCGTGGACCGCAGGGAGCTGAAAAAGGTCCTCGCGCGCACGATCTGCGCCCTCATGCGCAAACCGGCACCGCAGACCTGAGCGGACCCGCCATCGACCTGCCGACGGGGACCCGTGCCCGCATGTCCGCCGCCGCCTCCCTCAGCCTGGCGCAATGGCTCGCCCTGCTGGAGCGGCGGCACGCCGACCGGCCCATCGTGCTTGGTCTGGACCGGGTGCAGGCGGTACGTGCTCGTCTGGGCCTGAATCCCGCCTGCCCCGTCATCACCGTGGGCGGCACCAACGGCAAGGGTTCGACCTGCGCCTTTCTGGAGGCCATGTTGCAGGCGGCCGGTCATCGCGTGGGCTGCTACACCTCGCCGCATCTGATCGACTACCGCGAGCGGGTGCGCATCGACGGCGGCCTGCTGTCCCCCGAGCGGCACGCACAGGCCTTCGCCGCCGTGGAGGCCGCCCGCGGCGACACCCCGCTGACCTATTTCGAGCACGGCACCCTGGCGGCCATGTGGCTGTTCGCGCAGGAGCGGCTCGATGCCCTGGTGCTGGAGGTGGGTATGGGCGGGCGGTTGGATGCGGTCAACGCCTTCGACCCCGACTGCGCGGTGGTGACCTCGGTGGACCTCGATCACCAGCAGTATCTGGGCCCTACGCGCGAGGCCATCGGTCGGGAGAAGGCTGGCATCTTCCGTCCGTCGCGGCCCGCCGTGGTGACCGACCCCGATCCGCCGGCGAGCCTCGTCGCCCACGCACATGACCTCGGGGCGCGGTTGTTGCGCCTGGGGCGGGAGATCCGCATCGAGGCGGGGGACGGCGGTTGGACCTGCAGGGTCGGGGACCAGGTCTATGTCGACTTGCCGCAGCCGTCGCTCGCTGGGGTGTTCCAGCTCCACAACGCGGCCGCAGCCATCGCCGCGCTGACCGCCTTGCGCCCCCGCCTGACCGTGTCCATCGATGCGGTACGCACAGGGCTTGCGCAGGCCACGTTGCCGGGCCGCTTTCAGGTAGTGACCAGACGGCCGCTCATCGTCCTCGACGTGGCGCACAACCCCCAGGCCGCGCGCGCCCTGGCCGACAATCTGGCGCATTTGCCCGCCGCCCGCCGCATCGCCGTGCTGGGCGTGCTGGCCGACAAGGACGCCGCAGGCATCGCCCAGGCCTTGGCGGGTCGGATCGATGCCTGGCACCTGGCCGGCCTGGCGGGGCCGCGCGGACTGGCCGGCACCGAGCTGGCCGCGCGCCTGCAGCCGCTCGGGCTGCCCATCGCCGCCGTGCATGCCGACGTCGCCCACGCCCTCGCCGCAGCCCGTGACAGCGCCGGACCGGCCGATATAATTGTCGTCTTCGGTTCTTTCCACACCGTCGCCGAGGCGAATCAGGCCCTACAGCATGGCGCACACTGAACCTCTCTCCGCCGAGCAAGCGGCCCTGCGCCGGCGCGCGCGCCGGCGGCTGGTGGGCGCCATCGCGCTCACCCTCACGGCCGTGGTGGTGCTGCCCATGCTGTTCAGCCCCGAGCCCAGACCCCTGGGGCCCGAAGTGGACATCCGCATCCCCGACCCCGCCAGCCCCTTCCCCGGCGGCCCAGTCGCGGTGCCGCAGGCCCCGCAGCAGCCCGCACCGGCCGCCACACCGCCGACCGATGCCGGTCAATCAGCGGAGCGCAACCTGCCCGAGGCCCCCGCGGTGGTATCGGCGCCCCCGCCTAAGCCGCAGGCAAAGTCCCCGGTCAGACAGGGGCAGGAGACGACGGCGTCGGCCGGCGCGGCCGCCGCCGTAACTCCCGCGGGCGATAAAGCGCAGGCGCCGCCGCCGGTGAGCGAGACCTTCGCCGCGCGCGGCTACTTCCTGCAATTGGGGGCCTTCGGCAGCGAGGCCAACGCCCGCCAGCTGCTGGAGCGGGCGCGCGCGGCCGGATTCGACGCCTTCGTGCAAACTCAGGGCGGCCAGGTACGCGTGCGCGTGGGGCCCTTCGCCGCGCGCAGCGAGGCCCTGCAGATGCAGGCCCGCTTGCGCGAGCGGGGGTTCGCCCCCATCCTGTTGGGGCCATGAGGTAGCGGGCATGACCACGCTCGACCTCATCGTCCTCGGGGTACTCGCCCTGTCCAGCCTGGCCGGGTACCTGCGCGGTCTGACACATGAGGTCTTCAACCTCGCCGCCTGGGTGCTCGCCTTCATCGCCGCCAAGTCGCTGGGGCCCTGGCTCGCCCCCTGGGTGCCCGGGGTGGGGGTGGAGGCCTTGCGCTATTTGATCGCCATCGTCGTCGTCTTCATCCTCGCCCTGATCTTCACACGGCTTGCCGCCACGGTGGTCGCCGGCATGGTGCAGTGGGTAGGTCTGGGCTTCTACGACAAGGCCCTGGGCGGTGTATTCGGGGCCTTGCGCGGCGGTCTGCTGTTGCTCTTCCTCACCCTGCTCGCCGGGCTCACCGCCCTACCGCGCACCGATTTCTGGCAACGCTCCTACACCCACGATACGCTCGAGGCGGCCGCGCGCAAGGCCCTGCCCTGGCTGCCGGCGCGTCTGGCCGAACACATCCGCTACGCCGAGGGCTGAGCCATGTGCGGAATCCTGGGCATCGTCTCCGATCAGCCGGTCAACCAGCTGCTCTACGACGGGTTGCAGCTGCTGCAGCATCGCGGCCAGGATGCGGCCGGCATCTGCACGGCTGAAGGGGCCATGTTCCACATGCACAAAGGCACGGGGCTGGTGCGCGACGTCTTCCGCACCCGCGACATGCGCAACCTCATCGGTAACGCCGGCATCGCCCACGTGCGCTACCCCACCGCCGGCACCGCCGCCAGCCCGGCCGAGTCGCAGCCCTTCTACGTCAATTCCCCCTTCGGCATCGTGCTGGGGCACAACGGCAACCTGACCAATGCCGAGCAGCTCTTGGACGAGCTCTTCCGCGAGGACCTACGGCATGTCAACACCGGTTCCGATTCCGAGGTCCTGCTCAACGTGCTGGCGCACGAATTGGCCGAGGCGGTGCAGGGCCATCGCCTCGAGGTGGAGGACGTCTTCACCGCCGTGGCCGGGGTGCACCGCCGCTGCCGCGGTGCCTACGCAGTGGTGGCCATGATCGCCGGCTTCGGCCTGCTCGCCTTCCGCGACCCCTACGGCATTCGCCCCCTGATCGTCGGCCGCATGCCCACCGAGACGGGGGTGGACTGGTGTGTGGCCTCGGAGAGCGTGGCCCTGGACGCGCTCGGGTTCAAGCCGCTGCGCGACGTGGCGCCGGGCGAGGCGGTCGTCATCACCCTGGACGGGGAGTTCCACAGTCGGGTGTGTGCCGAGCACGCGAGCCTCAACCCCTGTATCTTCGAATTCGTCTATTTCGCCCGCCCCGACTCGGTGCTCGACGGCACCTCGGTGTACGAGACGCGGCTGCGCATGGGCGAGCGGCTGGCGGACAAGATCCAGCGCGAGTTCCGCCATCTGGATATCGACGTGGTGATCCCCATCCCCGACAGCAGCCGGCCCAGCGCCCTGCAGCTGGCCATGCGGTTGGGGCTGCCCTACCGCGAGGGCTTCGTGAAGAACCGCTACATCGGCCGCACCTTCATCATGCCCGGCCAGGCGGTGCGCAAGAAATCGGTGCGGCAGAAGCTGAACGCCATGGCCCTGGAGTTCCGCGGCAAGAACGTGCTGCTGGTGGACGACTCCATCGTGCGCGGCACCACCAGCCGCGAGATCATCCAGATGGCGCGCGACTCCGGCGCCCACAAGGTCTTCTTCGCCTCCGCCAGCCCCCCCGTGCGCTATCCCAACGTCTATGGCATCGACATGCCGACACGGGCGGAACTGCTGGCCAACGGCCGCACGGACGAGGACATTCGGCGCGAGATCGGGGCCGACGCGGTGATCTACCAGGACCTGCCAGACCTCATCCGCGCCGTGCGGGAGGTCAACCCGCGGCTGACCTCCTTCGACGCCTCCTGCTTCGACGGGCGCTACATCACCGGTGACGTCACGGAGGAATACCTGCAGCGGCTGGAGGCCATCCGCAGCGGCGCGGTGCCCCTGCGGCCGGCCCTGCCCACCCGGCAGCTACACCTCAATCTCACCCACTGAGCCGCCCTCGCCACGGCGCACACGCCGTGGCCTGGCTAGGGGATGTCCAGGCTGCGCAGGGTGTGGGTTACGGCGACATGGGCGCCCAGCCAGCCGAGCAGGGCCGAGGCGGCGAGCAGGGTAAGACCCTCCTGCACATCCAGTCCGGCGATGCGAAACGCGCTGCCATAGCTGGCGGCGAGCGAGCTCACGCTATCCTGCAGCAGCAACGGGATGGCGGACAGTAGCAGCCAGGCGGCCAGCCCCCCGGCCAGGCCCTGCAGGGCGCCGAAATAGAGGAAGGGGCGGCGGATGAAGCGGTCGGTGGCGCCGATCAAGCGCGCCACCTCGATCTCGTCGCGCTGGGCGTAGATCTGCAGGCGTATGGTGTTGCCGGTGATGGCGGCCAAGGCTAGCCCCAGCAGCACGGCCAGCACGCCGACCAGATCGCGCCCCAGCTGCATCAGGGCGGCCAGCCGCCGGGCCCAATCGCTGTCCAGGCCGACCTGATCGATCCCGTCGAGCCGGGCGAGCTCGGCGCCCAGGCGTTCGAGTGCGGCGGGCGTGTCCTCGCGCGCCAGCACGATCAGGGTGTGGGGCAGGGGGTTGGCGGGCAGCCCCGCGATCACATCCCCCAGGCCGCTCGCCTTGAGCCGTTCGAGCGCCGCATCGCGCTCGATCAGCTCTACCGCGCGCACGTCCGGCCGCCGGCCGAGCTGATCGGCGAGGGCGCGGGCCGCGGCGGTGTCCACCTCGGGCTTGAGGTAGAGGCTGATCTCGGCCTGCGCCGGCGTGGCCCCGGCCAACCGTTGCAGATTGGTGAGCACGAGGTACAGCCCGCCGGGCAGGCTCAGGGCCACGGCGATGACCAGGATGGTGAAGGCGGTGGCTAGTGGTGTCGCGGCCAGGCGGGTTGCCGCCGTGCGCAGGCTGTGCCCGTGTTGCGCGAACCAGGTGCGCAGGCCGCCGATGGGCGGTGAGGCTGCAGCCTGGGGCGCGGAGGTCGGGGCGGTGCTCATGTGCGTTGTCCCACCGTGCCCGGCCCGGGGCCGAACCCGATCGGGTTTGCCGGCAACAGCCGGCCGTGCGCCAGGTCGATGCGGCGGCCGCCATAGCGCAACGCAAGCCCGGGGTCATGGGTGGAGAGGATGACGGTGACGCCGACCTGGTTGAAGGCGCGGAACATCTCCATGATCTCGTGCGCGTAGGCGGCGTCGAGGTTGGCCAGCGGCTCGTCGGCCAGCAGCAGGGCCGGCCGGCTGACGATGGCGCGGGCGATGCACAGCCGCTGTTGCTCACCGCCGGAGAGGGTGATGGGACGGGCCTTCTCGCGCTTGAGCAGGCCGACCTTGTCGAGCGCTGCCCGCGCGCGTTTGGCGGCGGCTGCGCCGGTGAGCCCCTGGATGTGCAGCGGCAGCAGCACGTTGTCGAACACCGAGCGGTCGTACAGCAGCTTGTGGTCCTGGAAGATGAGGCCGATGTTGCGGCGGAAATAGGGCAGGGCGGAGCGTCTGAGGCGGCCGATGTTCTGCCCGTTGACGATCACCTGGCCGCTGGTGGGCCGCTCGATGGCGGCGATCAACTTGAGCAGGGTGCTCTTGCCGGCGCCCGAGTGGCCGGTGAGGAAGACCATCTCGCCGGCGGCGATGGTCAGGCTCACCTCGCTCAGGGCCTCGTGGCCGCCGGGATAGCGCTTGGTGACGCGGTCGAATTCGATCATGCACCGTTGCCGGCGTCGTCGGCGAACAAGGCCTCGACGAATTCGCGCGCGCGGAAGGGTTGTAGATCCTCTAGCCCCTCGCCCACGCCGATGTAGCGCACCGGGATGGGCCTCCCGTCATGCCCCGGACGGCGGGCCAGCGCCGCGATCACCCCACCCTTGGCGGTGCCGTCCAGTTTGGTCAGCACCAGGCCGGTGACCTGGATGGCCTGGTCGAAGGCCTTGACCTGGGCGAGCGCGTTCTGGCCGGTGTTGGCGTCGAGCACCAGCAGCACTTCGTGCGGGGCCGTCGGGTCAGCCTTTTGGATGACGCGGCGGACCTTCTTCAGCTCCTCCATCAGGTGCAGTTGCGTGGGCAGCCGCCCAGCGGTGTCGGCCAGCACCACGTCGATGCCGCGCGCACGCGCCGACTGCACGGCGTCGAAGATCACCGCGGCGGGATCGGCACCGGCGCTGCCGGTGACTACCTCCACGCGGTTGCGCTCGCCCCACACGGCCAGCTGCTCGCGCGCCGCCGCGCGGAAGGTGTCGCCGGCGGCGAGCAGCACCGAGCGGCCCTCGAGCTGGAAGCGCCAGGCGAGCTTGCCGATGGTGGTGGTCTTGCCGGCTCCGTTCACCCCGGCCAGCATGATCACGAAGGGACGCGCTCGGGCGGGATCGAGCGGGGCCTCCAGCGGGCCGAGCAGTTCGATCATCAGCGCCTTGAGGGCCTCGCGCAGCTGCCCGACCTCGCTCAGTTTGTCGCGCCGCACCCGCGCGCGCAGCGCCTCGATCAGGTGCTGGGTGGCCTCCACGCCCACGTCGGCGGTCAACAGCACCTCCTCCAGCTCCTCGTACAGCGCCTCGTCGATACGGGCATGCCGGCGGAAGAGCTCGCCCACCGGCGTGTTGAGCGCGCGCCGGGTCTTGGTCAGCCCCGCCTTGAGCCGCTCCAGCCAGCCCTTGCGCGCCGCCGTCTCCGCCCCGGTGGGTGCGGGGTCTGGCTTGCTCTTGAGGAAACCGAACACGTGGGCAGCGGGTCACAGACTAGGGATGCAGCAATCTTAACACGCCGCCAGCGGCTGCGGCCGCGGCTGGCGTCGGGTTAAACTGGCGCCGTCTGACTCTTACGGAAAAAGCATGCACGTGATCCTGGCAAGAACCTGGGCCTTGGCGTGTGCCTGCCTGCTGGTGCTGGGCTGGGCCCACGCCGCCGACACCTACGAGCACACGCTGGCCAACGGGCTCAAGGTGATCGTCAAACCCGACCGGCGCGCGCCGGTGGTGGTGAGCCAGCTATGGTACCGCGCTGGCAGCATGGACGAGTCCTACGGGCTGACGGGGGTGGCGCATGTGCTGGAGCACATGATGTTCAAGGGCACCCGCAGCGTGCCCGAAGGCGAGTTCTCGCGTCGCATCGCCGCCGCCGGCGGGCGCGAGAACGCTTTCACTTCGCGCGATGCCACCGTCTATCACCAGACCCTGCCGGCCGAGCGATTGGCGCTCGCACTGGAGCTGGAGGCCGACCGCATGAGCAACCTCACGCTCGCGCCCGAGGCCTTCGCGCGCGAGCTCAAGGTGGTGATGGAGGAGCGGCGGCTGCGCACAGAGGACAACCCGCAGGGTCTACTGTACGAGGCGCTCATGGCGACGGCCTTTCAGTCTCACCCCTATCGTCACCCGGTCATCGGCTGGATGGAGGACTTGAGGCAGATGCGCGTGGAGGATGCGAGCGCCTGGTATGCGCGCTGGTACGCGCCTAACAACGCCGTGCTGGTGGTGGTGGGGGATGTCGAGCCGGCCGCGGTGTTCGCCCTGGCCGAGCGCTATTTCGGCGCCATCCCGGCGCGGCCCCTGCCCGCACGTCGGGCGCTGGCGGAGGCGCCGCAGCGCGGGCCACGCACAGTCACCGTGCGGGCCCCGGCGCGCCTGCCGGCGGCCTATCTGTCCTGGCCGGTGCCCAAGCTGGAGCGTCCGGCCGAGGACTGGGAGCCTTACGCCCTGGAGGTGCTCGAGGGTGTGCTCGACGGGCACGCCTCGGCCCGCCTGCCGCGCGCGCTGGTGCAGGAAGGCAGGGTGGCGGTGGGGGTGTCGGCCGGCTATGATCCGGTCGGGCGTGGGCCGGCGTTGTTCCTCGCCAGTGTCACCGCCGCCGAGGGGCGCACGCTGGACGAGGCGGTGGCGGCGCTCAAGGCCGAGATTGCACGTCTGGCGCGCGAAGGGGTGGGCGAGGCGGAGCTCGCCCGCGTCAAGGCCCAGATCCTGGCCGCCCAGGTCTACGAGCGCGACAGCCTGTTCTTCCAGGCGCGTGAGATCGGCGAGTGGGAGACAGCCGGCCTCGATCACCGCGCCCGCGGCCTGCGCATCGAGCGGCTGCGCCAGGTCACGCCCGAGCAGGTGCAGGCCGTGGCGGCCCGTTATCTCGTCGACGACCGACTCACCCTGGCGCAGCTCGTACCGCTGCCGCTCGCGGCCGAACCCGCCCGGACCGCGCCGGATCCCGCAGCCGATGTTGACATACGCCATGTACGCTAGACGCCTCGTCCTCCTGTTCCTGCTCGCCTGCCTGCCGACCGCCTGGGCCGGTCCCGTCATCCAGCACTGGTTGAGCGCCAGCGGTGCGCGCGTGTACTTCGTGCAGGCGCGCGAGCTGCCCATGTTGGACGTGAGCGTGACCTTCGCCGCCGGCAGCGCGCGCGATGTCGCGGACAAGTCGGGCCTGGCGCGGATGACGCAGCAGTTGATGAGCCTGGGGGCGGGGGCGTGGTCGGAACAAGCCCTGGCCGAGGCCCTGGCCGACGTGGGCGCCATACTCGGCAAGCAATTCGACGCCGATCGTGCAGTGTTCACCCTGCGCACCCTGAGCGAGCCGCGCGCGCGCGAACAGGCCCTCGCCGTGCTGCAGGCGGTGCTCGCTCAGCCGCATTTCGACCCCGCCATCCTGCAACGCGAGCAGGCACGGGCGGTGGCGGGGCTCAAGGAGGCGGCCACGCGGCCGTCCTACCTGGGAGAGAAGGCCCTGCAGGCCGCCATGTACGGCGACCACCCCTATGCCATGGACGAAGCGGGTGAGATCGAGACCATCGAGCGACTGACGCGCGACGATCTGCTCGACTTCCACCGCCGGCACTACACGGCGCGCAATGCGGTGGTGGCGCTGGTGGGCGACGTGGAGCGCACCGAGGCCGAGCGCATCGCCGAAGCGCTCACGCGGGCGCTGCCGCCGGGTGAGGCGGCGCCGCCCTTGCCACCGGTACGCGTAGGCGCAGCGGGACCGGTGCGCGTGATCCCCCACCCGGCCAGCCAAAGCCACCTCTTCCTGGGCCTGCCGGCCATCGCGCGCGACGATGCGGAATTCTTCCCCCTGGTGGTGGGCAATTACGTGCTCGGCGGCGGCGGCTTCGATGCCCGCATCCTCAAGGAGGTGCGCGTGCGGCGGGGGCTGGCCTACAGTGCCTACAGTACGCTCGCGCCGCTGACGCGGCCGGGGCCCTTCGTCATCGGCCTACAGACCCGGCGCGAGGCCACCGAGGAGGCGCTCGCCGCCGTGCACGAGCTGCTCGCCGCCTACCTGCGCGACGGCCCCACCGAGGACGAGCTGGCGCAGGCGAAGAATTATCTGGTCGGCAGCTTCCCCCTGCGCCTGGACAGCAACCGCAAGATCCTCGACCACATCGGCATGATGGGTTTCTACGCTCTGCCGCTCGACTGGCTCACGCGCTACCCCGAGCGGGTCGCGGCGGTGACCCAGCAGGACGTCGTGCGCGCCTTCCGCGCCCGTATCCGTCCCGAGGCATTGCACACGGTGATCGTCGGCGGGGCGACGGCGCCATGAATGCGGCAGAGGTGGTGCGGGCGCAGCCAGGCCGGGGTGGACCGAACCGGGTGCGCATCATCGGCGGGGCCTGGCGCAGCCGGGTGTTGCGTTTCCCCGCCCGGCCGGGCCTGCGCCCCACGCCGGGGCGCGTGCGCGAGACCCTGTTCAACTGGCTGGGGCAGGACCTCAGCGGCTGGCGCTGTCTGGACCTGTTCGCCGGCAGCGGGGCGTTGGGGTTCGAGGCCGCCTCACGCGGGGCGGCCGAGGTGGTGTTGGTGGAACGCGATGCCCGTGCGCTGGCGGCGCTCAGGCGCAACGCCGAGGCCCTGGGGGCGCAGCAGGTGCGCATCGTGCCGGCCGATGCGCTCGCCTTCCTGCACAGCGCACCCGGTCGATTCGACCTCATCCTGCTCGACCCACCATACGACTCGGCCCTGCTCGCACCGGCCCTGGCCGCGGCCGGCCGCTGCCTGCAACCTCACGGTAAAATCTATGTCGAAGCCAGAGTCGTGCCCGACCTCTCCGCCTGGCGTGTGCTGCGTCAGGGCAGGGCGGGCGAATCGCAGCATTGGCTGCTCGAGGCGCTGCCCCCGACATGAGCCGCAAGATCGTCTATCCCGGCACCTTTGACCCCGTCACCCGCGGGCACGAGGACCTCGTGCGGCGGGCGGCGCGCATCTTCGACCAGGTGGTGGTGGCGGTGGCGGCCAATGCCCCCAAGCAGCCCTTTTTCAGCCTGGAGGAGCGGGTGGCGATGGCGCGCGCGGCGCTGGCCGACCTCACGCGGGTGCGGGTGGTGGGCTTCGACGGCCTGCTGGTGGACTTCGTGCGCGGCGAGGGCACTCATCTGGTGCTGCGGGGGCTGCGCGCGGTGTCGGACTTCGAGTACGAGTTCCAGCTCGCCGGCATGAACCGCAGCCTCTATCCCGAGCTGGAGACCGTGTTCCTGACGCCGGCGGAGCAATACATGTTCATCTCCGCCAGCATGGTGCGCGAGATCGCACGGCTCGGCGGCGACGTGCGCCCCTTCGTACCCCCCGCCATCGCCGATCGCCTGAGTGCAAGACTGCAACCCCGATCGAACTGAGACGAGCCGAGGACTGCCATGGCCCTGATGATCACCGACGAATGCATCAACTGCGACGTGTGCGAACCCGAGTGCCCGAACGGGGCGATCTCCCAGGGCGAGGAGATCTACGTCATCGACCCCAACAAATGCACCGAATGCGTCGGGCACTACGACACGCCGCAGTGCCGCGAGGTCTGTCCGGTCGACTGCATCCCACTCAACCCGGATTACGTGGAGACCCGCGAACAGCTGCTGGAGAAGTACCACCGGCTCACCGGCAAGTAAGCCCGCCGGCTCGATGGCTGGTCAGAAGTCGCGCAGCCCCTCCACCTGGATGGCTAGGCGCACCTCGTCACCGATCAGGTGCGGCAAGCCGAAGTTCATGCCGAAGTCGGACCGGCGCAGGGTGGTGCGCACCTCCGCCCCGCACAGCGGGATGCGACGCAAGAAGTGGGTGGTGCAGGTGAAATCGCGCACCTCCAGCGTCACCGGCCGGCTCACGCCCAACAGGGTAAGCTGGCCCGTGGCCTCCACCGGCTTGCCGTCGGCGTAGCGGATCGCATCGGCGACGAAGCGGATCCTCGGATGTACGGCGGTGTTGAAGAAATTGGGGCCGCGCAGCACGCGGTCGAGCGCCTCCACACCGGTGACTACCGCGTTGGCGTCGAAACTGACCTCGATGCGTCCGCCACCCCCCACGGGGTCCAGCACGGCGCGGCCCTGGCCGCGGGGGAAGAGGCCGCGCTGCAGTGACACGCCATGGTGGCGGATCTCGAAGCTGGCGATGGTGTGGCTGGGGTCCAGGGTGTAGCTGTCCTGGGCCAGGGCGGGCACGGCGAGACCGGCGATCAACAGGGGGAAAAGCGTGCGCATGGGTCGTTCGTCTCGTTCACACTGAAGGGGTGGACAACGCGCGCAGGAATTCGTTGCGCAGTTGTGCGTCCTCGCGGAACACCCCGGCATAGGCCTGGGTGACCACGCGCTCGTCGCCACGGCGGTCTTCGCCCAGCAGCAGGCACAGCTGCTCGGCCTCGATCACGCAGGCTGCACCCTTGGCGCGCCCGTGTGCGATGAGGGCCTCGGCGATGTCGCGCGTCATCCACTCCTGATAGGTGAAGCGGTGGCCGATGGCATCCACCATGCGGGCGATACGCCCGAAGCCGTGCAGCCGCCCACCGGGCACATAGGCCACATGGGCCACCCCGCGGAAGGGCACGAGATGATGCGGGCACACCCCGTGCACGGCGATGCCGCGCACCACCACCAGGTCCTCGCGCGGGTCGGCAAAACCCTCGCCCAGCGCCTCGGCCGGGTCCATGGCGTAGCCGCCCAGCAGCCGCCGCTGCCACAGCTCGCGCACGCGGCGGGCGGTGCGGCCGGTGTGCACGCTGTCGGGCGAGACCCCGCAGGCGACGAGCAGGTCTCTGATTGCGCGCTCGAAAGCGGCTGCATCGAAAGGCTTGATCTGCGGAATGCCCAGACTGCCCGTCGTGGGCGCGGTGGGACAATCGTGCTCGCATGCGTCCATGCGGCCTCCTGGTGGACTCGCGGTTCGATAGGATTAGACCGCCGCCGACCTCTTGCGGTTGCGGCAGCGGTCAATGCTACCATTGTCGCCGCTGATCTCATCGCGGGAGGGCCGGATGTCCGCCAAACATCCCATCATCGCCGTGACCGGTTCCTCCGGTGCGGGGCTGTCCACCGTGCGCCACGCCTTCAAGGACATCTTCCAGCGGCTGGGCATCCGCGCCGCCATCGTCCATGGCGACGGCTTTCGCCGCTACACCGAACGACAGTTTGCGGCGCTGCTCGCCGAAGCGCGCGCGAGCGGCCGCAGCCTGTCCTGGTTCGGGCCCGATACCAACCATTTCCAGGAGCTGGAGGACTTCTTCCGCACCTATGGGGCCACCGGCAGCGGTGTTTACCGCGAGTATGCGCACACCCCTGAACGGGCGGCCGAACTGGGTGTCGGGGTGGGCGAGTTCACGCCCTGGAAGCCCCTGCCGCCAGGCAGCGACCTGCTGTTCTACGAAGGGCAGCACGGCGGGGTGGTGGCGCAGACCTGGACCCGGCGCAAGGTCGACAGTCGCCATTTCCCCGCCGAGATCGACCGGCGCGTGGGCCGCCAGGGCATCGACGTGGCGCAGCACGTGGACCTGCTGATCGGTATCGTGCCGGCCATCAACCTGGAATGGATCCAGAAGATCCACCGCGACTGCAACCGGCACGGCTGCACCCCGGAGCAGTCGGTGGAGATCATCCTGCGCCGCATGGACGACTACATCCACTACATCGTGCCGCAGTTCGGCCTCACCGACATCAACATCCAACGCATCCCGCTGGTGGACACCTCCAACCCCTTCATCGCCCGCGACGTACCCACCCCCGACGAGTCCGCCTTGGTGATCCACTTCCGCGACCGCAAACGCCACGACTTCCCGGCTATACTCAAGCGCATTCCCAAGGCGCGTATGACCCGCCCATCCACCCTGCTGGTGCCGGGCGGCAAGCTCAAACTCGCCTTGGAGGTGATCTGCGCCCCCCTATTGCAGGAGCTGATGGAAGCCAAGAGCAAGGCTGAATAGGTCTGCTGTGCAGCCGAGAGGCCAGGTTTTACGCGCAGTACGACTGACCCGCTGACTCACGGGATATGTCTCTCGGCCAGTGCTGTTGTGGAGGCCTTGTCCCGCGCCCACTGGCGACGATCGACCCGGCCGGCGGGGGTCATGCGGGCACGTCCGCCGTTTTTGGCGCTCAGGGCAAAGCCTATACCGGGTCGAGCCAGTTCTCCAGCGGCAAGGCAGGCACACGGGAAAACTCATCGACATTCGCCGTCACCAATATGCAGTCGCAGGCCAGCGCATGTGCAGCGATTAGCATGTCGTTCGGGCCGATGGGCAGACCGTTTTTCTCCAGCGCCAGGCGCAGCGTCGCGTAGGTGCGGTCGGCCGGCGCATCGAAGGGCAGCACCTCCATGGCCGCCAGTATTGCCTCCACCTGGTTCATCAGGCGGGGCGAGTCGCGCTTGGCGGCGCCAAAACGCAACTCGGCGGCAACGATCATGGACGTACACACCGCCGCCTCGCCCACAGCGGCGATGCGCTGCGCCACCCTGCCTTGTGGAAAACGCACCAGGTTGGACAGGATGTTCGTATCCAGCAGATAACGCCGCATGGTCATAGAACGACGTCATCCAACGCCAACAGGCCGGTATCGACATCGGGAAAATCCTCCTCGATCACGGGTAAGGCGGCCAGCGTCGCGAGCAGGCCCTGCCGGCGTACTGGCTCGATCACCAGACGATCCTCCTCGCGCCGGATGAGCGCCTCATCGGCGTCCAGCTCGAACTCGCG
>JANWZL010000091.1 GCA_025054655.1 Thiobacillaceae bacterium
TCAAGCTGACGGCGCAGCCATTCGTGGAAATGCAGCATGCCGTCCTCCATAGGCGACTGGTAGGGGCCGGTCTGGTTCAGCCCCTGAGCGAGCAGCGCCTTGCGCCCGCGATGCATGCCGTAGCAGATGTCGTCGTCCTCCAGCGCGGTCTCGCGGTAGGCGGCCTGCTCGGCCTCCTTGTATTCCGGCTCGAACAGGGCGATGTCCTCCGGATAATAGAACTCGACCACGTTCAGACAGCTCTCCACCCCAGTGGGGACGATGTGGCTGACCACCAGGGTGTGCGGATACCACTCGACCATGACGTTGGGGTAGTAGGTGAGCCAAATGGCGCCGTGTTCCGGCGGCCGTCCGGCACGGTAGCGCAGCACCTGCTCGTGCCAACGCCGGTAGACTTCGCTGCCGGGGCTAGCCAGGGCGCTGTTCACGCCCACGGTCTGCACCGAATACCACTCGCCGTATTCCCACTTGAGCTGGTCGCAATCGACGAAATGCCCCAATCCGGGGTGATAGGGCACCACGTGGTAGTCTTCCAGATAGACCTCGATGAAGGTCTTCCAGTTGAAGTCGTAGTGCGTCACCACGGTCTTGTCATAGACATAGCCGCTGAAATCCAGCTCGGAGGCCGCGCTCATACCGTCGAGATCGCGCGCCACGTCGCGCCGACCGGCAAAGAGCAGGCCGTGCCACTGCTGCAGGGGCTGACGGTCGAGGTTCAGACACGGGTTGCTGGGAAAGTGCGGCGCCCCCAGCAGCCGCCCATCGAGATCGTAGGTCCAGCGATGGAAAGGGCAGACGATGGCATTGGCATTCGTCGCCAGGCTGCCACGCCCTTTGAGCATGAGTGCCTGGCGATGGCGGCAGACGTTGGACATCAGCTGCACGCCCTCGGCGTTGCGCAGCAGCATGCGGCCGCCGCCGTGCAACCAGTCGAGCACGTGGTAGTCGCCGACCTGCGGCACCATCAGCTCATGGCCGACGTAACCGGGACCGTTCTTGAACAGCAGCTCGATCTCCAGTGCATAGATCTTGGGATCGAAATACCACTCCACCGGCAACGCCGGGCTGACCTTGTCCAGCATGGAAGCGCCCGCCAGATCGGACATGCCCATCACCTCTTGCAAACGACGACGAAAACGGATAGGCGCGCGATTATGCCCCCGGCCCGGACACGGGGCAAGTGGAATTTTGTATTTGGATGTCCTGATTCGACCGCCGTTCCACTGCGCCCGTTGCGGGCTTCCCCTCGCGGCTGACGCGCCCGGCCGTCCCTCATGGGCGGACACGGACGCGTGGGGTGAGGAACCCGGTGTCTACAGACCGCCATCGAGGCGGTCTGTAGATCGGCTAGCGCTCAGGGCAGGATACGCAGCTCGACCCTGCGGTTGGCGGCACGTCCTGCGGCCGTGCGGTTGTCGGCGATGGGTTGGCCCTCACCGTAGCCCTTGGCGCTCAGGCGCGCGGGCTCGATGCCGGCCTGCACGAAGTAGTCCATCACCGCCCGCGCGCGTCGCTCGGACAAGGCCAGGTTGTAGGCCTCACTCGCGCGGTCGTCGGTGTGGCCGGCCACTTCCACCCTCAATTGCGGATAGCGTTTGAGGGTGGCCACCGCCTCGTCCAACACGGCCTTGGACTCAGGCCGCAGCGTGGCGGAATCGTGGTCGAAGTTGACCCCCTTGAGGATGATGGTGCTGGCAAGCGTGCAGCCGCGGGTGTCCACCTTGTCGCCCTTGGGGGTGTTGGGACATTGGTCGAGCGCATCGACCACGCCATCGCCATCGCTGTCCGGCTCACAGCCGCTCGCGTCCACCTTGCGGCCGGCCGGGGTGCCGGGGCAACGGTCGAGGCGGTCCACCACCCCGTCGCCGTCGCTGTCCAGCTCACAACCCTGGGCATCGACCTTGGCCCCGGCTGGGGTGCCCGGACAGCGGTCCTTGTCGTCTGGCACGCCGTCACCGTCGCTGTCCTTGGGCGGCACCGGTGTGGGTGCCGGGGTCGGCGCCTTGGCAGGGGGCGGCGGTTCCGGACAGGGGGTGCCGAGCAGCTGCTGACCCGGACAGCCGATGGTGCGATACAGCTCGTATCCCGTGGTGTTGCCCGTGGGGCTGGCGACGTTGCTGGGGTCGTAGAAGCGGCTCTGCGCCACGGCCGTGTGTGCCACACTGGCCAGGACCAGGGCCAGGGTGCTCAGGCGCACCGGTAGCGCAGGCGAGCGGGAATGCATCGACATGGAGTCTCTTTTCTCGTGTGGGGTGGTTGTAACGATCCGTGAGCCGGGCAAGCCCCTCATCGCTGCAGGGCGTCTCGGATCTGCCGCAGCTGCAGGATCTCTTCTCTAGGCTCGGCTGCGGCGGGCGCTGCCGGCGGCTCAGCGCGCCGCATACGGTTGACGACCTTGACGACCAGAAAGATGGCCAGGGCGACGATGAGGAAATCGACCGCCGTGTTGATGAAGGCGCCGTATTTGATGAGCGGAGCCCCTGCCTTCTCCGCCTCCTCGAGCGTGGCATACTCGACCGTGCCTAGGTTGACGTAGAGGTGTCTGAAATCGACCCCGCCCAGAATCAGCCCAAGCGGAGGCGTGAGCACGTCCTTGACCAGGGAGTCGACAATCTTGCCGAAGGCCCCGCCGATGATGACCCCTACGGCCATGTCCACTACATTGCCACGCAGGATGAATTCCCTGAATTCCTGAGCGATGCTCATGGCTGATCTCCCTCTGATGGCCCTACGTCGTCGGGCTCAATTTAACCCAGATTGTCCATTAGGACGCGGGAAGGCGCGAAGCCCATGATCGAGGCAGGTTGTGCGCGACGGCCGCAGGCCAGGTTGAACACCTGGCCGAGGGCTCGCGCGCAGGATGGCCGAGCAGGGGCGAGCGAGGCCCGCGTAGGCGGTAAGGCCGTGTCGGCACGCGGCTGCGGCGGCAGAAGCAGTGCCCTCACCGAAGGCAAAGCCGGCCTAATGGACAATCTGGGTTTAACCCACCGCCCTGCTGCAGCCAGTGAGCCGGTTCACAGTCACTTCTGCTCCCGCGCTGGGATCGAGCCGATGGCCGGGCGGCCACTTGCATTTTCGACGGCATTCTGACACAAACACGCCATGCGCGTGATCCGACAGGCCGATCTGGTCGAGAGCATCCGGGCCGGCTTCCAGTACATCAGTTATTACCACCCGCCCGACTTCGTGCGGGCGCTGGCGCAGGCTTACGCGCGCGAGCAGTCGCCCGCCGCCCGCGACGCCCTCGCCCAGCTGCTGATCAATTCGCGCCTGAGTGCCGAAGGCCACCGCCCGGTCTGCCAGGACACCGGCATCGCCGTGGTTTTCCTCAAGGTGGGCATGGAGGTGCGCTGGGAGGGTGGGCTCAGCCTGCAGGCGATGGTGGACGAGGGGGTGCGCCAGGCCTACACCGACCCCGCCAACCCCCTGCGCGCCTCGGTGCTGGCCGACCCTCTGGGCAGCCGGACCAACACGCGCGACAACACCCCCGCCGTGGTGCACGTGGAGCTCGTGCCGGGTGACACGGTGGAGGTGAAGCTCGCTGCCAAGGGCGGCGGCTCTGAGAACAAGGCCCGTTTCGCCGTGCTCAACCCGAGCGATTCCGTGGCCGACTGGGTGGTCGAACAGGTGCCACAGATGGGGGCGGGCTGGTGTCCGCCCGGCATCCTCGGCCTGGGGGTGGGCGGCACGCCCGAGAAGGCCATGCTCATGGCCAAGGAGGCCTTGTTCGAACCCATCGACATCCACGAGCTGCGCCTGCGCGGGCCGGCCAACCGCGTGGAGGCGCTGCGGCTGGAGCTGATGGAGCGGGTCAACGCCCTGGGGCTGGGCGCGCAGGGCTTGGGCGGGCTCACTACCGTGCTGGACGTCAAGATCCGCGACTACCCCACGCACGCCTCCTCTCTGCCCGTGGCCCTGATCCCCAACTGCGCCGCCACCCGGCACCTGCATTTCACCCTCGACGGTAGCGGCCCCGCCCGCTTCGATCCCCCGCCGCTGGAGCTGTGGCCACAGATCGCCTGGCAGGGTGCAGCCGGCGCCCGGCGGGTCGATCTCGACACCCTCACCCGGGCAGAGGTGACACAATGGCGCGCCGGCGAGCGCCTGCTGCTCTCCGGCCGGCTGCTCACCGGCCGTGACGCCGCTCACAAGCGGCTTGTCGAGCTGATCGAACGCGGCGAGCCACTGCCGGTGGACCTCAGGGGCCGCTTCATCTACTACGTGGGTCCGGTGGATGCGGTGGCCGGCGAGGCGGTGGGGCCGGCTGGCCCCACCACCGCCACGCGCATGGACAAGTTCACCGAGGCATTGCTCGCGCACACGGGGCTGATCGGCATGATCGGCAAGGCCGAGCGCGGCCCCGAGGCGGTCGCGGCCATCCGCCGGCACGGCGCGGTCTATTGCATCGCCGTTGGGGGGGCGGCCTATCTGATCTCCAAGGCGATCACCGCGGCGCGGGTGGTCGCCTTCCCGGAACTGGGCATGGAAGCCATCTACGAGTTCGAGGTACGCGACATGCCCGTGACGGTGGCGGTGGACAGCCAGGGCAACTCGGTGCACGAGGCCGGTCCGCGCGAGTGGCGTGTGCGCATCGACAACCTCAGGGCACACGCCCAGGGCTGAACCGGCCGCCCGCTGCACGCTCGCACCGCCGGCCGCTTGCCTTTTATTAAAGATTTTTCTAAAGTCTTTTGCATAATCGTCGATATTTGCTAAATTAGTTTGGTCAAACTCGACGTCAGCACCGATGCCAAGAGCGCTTGCTTACGCACTTGCCCTGATGCTCAGCCTGGCCCTACCCAGCGCCGGCCTTGCGCGTGAGACCACCAAGGCCGGGCCGGTCAAGACCGCTCTGAAGGCCGGCGTCCCGGCCAAGGCGAAGTCGGCGAAGACGTCCAGCCAGAAAAAGAAAAAGATCACGACCGCGCAGAAAAAGAAAAAGCCGGTACTGCATGGCAAACGCCTCGTCGGCAAGAAGGCCACGTTCAGAAAGGCCTCGTTCAGGAGGACATCGCTGCACGATCCGATGGGCGAACCCTACACCGGGGGGGAGCTGAGGCTACGCTCCAACGCCGTACTAGTCGTGGACCAACACACGGGCGAGCCGCTGTACGCGAAGAATGCGCACCTGTCCGCACCCATCGCCTCCATCACCAAGCTGATGACGGCCATGGTGGTGCTGGATGCGGGGCTGCCGCTGAACGAGGAGATCACCATCGAGACGGAAGACGTGGACCGGCTCAAAGGCACCAGCTCCCGACTGCCCTTGGGCTCGACCCTGACCCGCTGGGACCTGCTCAACCTAGCCCTGATTGCCTCCGAAAACCGCGCCGCGGCAGCGCTCTCGCGCGCCTATCCGGGCGGGCGCGAGGCCTTCGTCGCAGCCATGAACCGCAAGGCCGAGCAGCTGGGCATGTACCACACCCGCTTCGTCGATGGCACCGGCTTGTCGAGCGAGAATCGCTCCACCGCTGCCGACCTGGCCAAGCTGGTCGATGCCGCTTATCGCTATCCGCTCATCCGCCGCATCTCCACCACCGGCAGTTTCGATCTGATCGTCCCCGTGCAGCAGCAGGTACGCCATCTGGCCTACCACAACACCAACGTGCTCACCCGTCGCGCCGACTGGGAGATCGGCGTGTCCAAGACCGGCTACATCAACGAGGCGGGCCACTGTCTGGTCATGCAAGCCCAAATCTCTGGCCGCAACGTCATCATCGTCCTGCTCGACTCCTGGGGCAAGCTTTCGCGCATCGGGGATGCCAACCGCATCCGCCAATGGCTTGAGCACGCCGACACGGGGCGGCTGGCGAGCCGTATGGGCAAGACCTCGGTCTAGATTTCGGTTGGAGAGGGTTGACGGGCGGCCGCAAGGCCGCCTTTTTTTGTCGCCGCACCGCCACCCGCCAGGTATGGCGAGATGGCCGGCGGCGTCGTTCGGCGTTTCTTGACCCTGGTCAAAGATTTCAGCGCTCGGGCGCACTTACCATCACGCCCTGCGGCTCGCCGCGCTGCGGCGTCGTGTGAGCGCGTGGACAACCCTTCCAAGGAGAATGGCATGCATCGAGGAGTCATCCATGCCCTGGCCGCCGTGGGTTTGGCGGTGGCAGGCATCGCGCACGCATCCGGCACGATCGAGGCCCTGGCCCGCACCTGCAACAACTGTCACGGCGTCAACGGCGTCAGCAGCGGCGACGCCATGCCCTCCATCGGCGGGCTGCCGGAGTCCTACCTGAAGACGGTGATGATGGAGTGGAAGGAGGGCAAGCGCTACTCCGCCACCATGGCGCGGCTGATCAAGGGCTACACCGAGGAGGAGATCTCCGGCCTGGCCGCTTACTTCAGCAAGCTGCCCTGGACGCCGGTGGCGCAGAAGACCGATCCCAAGCTGGTCGAGCGCGGCAAGCAGGCGACCCAGGCCTGCGTGAGCTGCCATGGGCCGACCGGCAAGGCAATGATGCCCACCGCACCGAACATGAACGGGCAGATCGCCAAATACCTCGAGCTGGAGATGCGCAAGTACCAGGATGATAGCGTCCCCATGCCAGCCATGATGCGCATGATGGCCAAACAGGTGAAGCCGGAGGACATCGAGGCCATCGCCCACTTCTACGCCAGCCAGAAATGATGAGGAGACCGCACATGAACCCATTCGATCGTCGCAGCTTCATCAAGGCCCTGGCTGCCGCGCCCGCGGCCTCCGTGCTCAGCGTGCCCGCTCAGGCCCAGGCCAAGCCCAAGGCGCGTGTGGTCGTCATCGGCGGCGGCTTCGGCGGATCCACCGCCGCCAAGTACGTGAAGATGCTCGATCCGGCCATCGAGGTGACCATGATCGAGCCGAATAAGATCTACACCTCCTGTCCGCTGTCGAACGAGGTGATCTCCGGCCATCGCAGTATCGAGAGCCTGCAGACCGGTTATGACAAGATCGCCGCGCGTGGCGTGAACGTCATGCACGATCTGGTCGAGGCGGTCGATCCAGTGAAGAAGACCGTCAAGACCAAGGGGGGCAAGACCCTGTCCTACGACGCCCTGGTCATGTCGCCGGGCATCGACTTCAAATACGATAGCGTCGAGGGCTACGACGAGAAGGTGGCCGAGGTCATTCCGCATGCCTACAAGGCCGGGCCGCAGACCGTTCTGCTCAAGAAGCAACTTGAGGCCATGCCCGACGGCGGCGTGTTCATCATCAGCGTGCCGCCGCGCCCCATCCGTTGCCCGCCCGGGCCTTACGAGCGCGCCGCCCAGGTGGCCTGGTACTGCAAGACGCACGGCAAACCGAAGGCCAAGGTGCTGATCCTGGACGCCAACGACTCGCACTCCAAGCAGGCCCTCTTCCGCCAGGCCTGGCGCGAGCTGTACGGTTACGGCAAGGGGCAGATGATCGAGTGGGTGCCGGCGGCCGAGGACGGCAAGGTGGTGCGTGTCGACGCCAAGACGCGCACGGCCTACACCAGCTTCGGCGAGCACAAGGCCGACGTGCTGAACCTGATCCCGCTGCACCACGCCGGCCATATCGCTATCAGGACGGGGCTGGCCAACCCACGCGGCTGGTGCGAGGTGGTGCCCATGACCATGGAATCGGCCGTGCACAAGGACATCTACCCAGTGGGCGACGCCTGCATCGCCGGCGAGCTGCCGGTGTACGACATGCCCAAGAGCGCACACATGGCCAATACCCAGGCCAAGGTGGCGGCCGGGGCGATCGTGGCCAAGGTCAACGGGCTGCCGCCGCCCACGCCATGGTACGTCAACACCTGCTACAGCCTGGCTGGCGAGAACTACGGCTTTTCCGTGGTGCACATCTACCGGGTGGAAAACAACAAGTTTGTCTATATCACTGCCGCCGGCGGGGTGTCGCCGGCGGACGACGCCGCCAAGGGCACCAAGGTGCCGCGCATCCAGTATGCGCTGGAGGCGCAGTACATGCAGGGCTGGTGGCGCAACATCATGGCCGACGCCTTCGCCTGAGGCTTGCCCGGGTCAACGACCCGCCCTGCCCGCCGCCCGCCCGGCCGTGAGCCAGCGGGCGGTGTCTCTGTCCCTGCCGAGTCGCAAGCCATGGCGTGTGTTACGCCGGTGGGGTAGACGGCCGTGATCTGCTAGAATGGGCTTTTTCTGTAATCGTGTCCCCACCTAGACTCAGCGTCACCGGCCTCGCCTGCAGCCGTGGCGACCGCCTGCTGTTCAGCGGCGTGAACTTCGACATCGGCGCAGGTGAACTGCTGCTGGTGCAGGGCGGCAACGGCCGCGGCAAGACCAGCCTGCTGCGCCTACTCACCGGCCTGGCCACCCCGTTGGCTGGACAGGTCCGCTGGCGCGGGGAGCCCATAGAGCGCGTGCGCGAGCGCTATCATGCCGAGATGGCCTATGTCGGGCACTTGAACGGGATCAAGGACGAACTCACGCCGCTGGAGAACCTGCGCATGGCAGCGGGACTCGCCGGTCGGCGTCTGGACGAGGCGCAGGCCGAGCAGACCCTAGAGCGGCTGGGTCTGGCGCACTGTCTCGACCTGCCCGCGCGCGTGCTGTCCTTCGGACAGCGCCGGCGGGTGGCGCTGGCGGGGCTGCTCACCGCAGGGGCACTGCTGTGGATCCTGGACGAGCCGCTCACGGGGCTGGACGTGCACGGCGTGGCCTTGGTGGAGTCGCTGTTACAGGAACACGTGCGCGCGGGGGGGCTCGCGGTGATGACCACGCATCAGCCCCTGCAGCTGGCCAATGTGCCTATCCAGCGCCTGCGCGTGGGTGATGCCGATCTCACCCCTGCCGAGACGATGTCTGCCGGACAATGAAGGCCGATGGGTCGTTTCCTGCTGACCGTCATCCGCCGCGACCTGCTGCTCGCCGCCCGACGCCGTGGCGACTGGCTCACCGCGCAGGCCTTCTTCGTCATGGTGGTGAGCCTGTTCCCGCTGGGCATCGGCGCCGATCCGCAACTGTTGCGCAGCATAGGCCCCGGCGTGGTGTGGGTGGCGGCCCTGCTCGCCTCGCTGCTGTCGCTCGCACGCCTGTTCGCCGACGACCATCGCGATGGCAGCCTGGAGCAGATGCTGCTCTCGCCCGAGCCCACCGTGCTGATCGCCCTGGGCAAGGCCCTGGCGCACTGGCTGATCTATGGCCTGCCGCTGCTCGCCATCGCGCCGCTACTGGGTCTGCAGTTCGCGCTGCCGGCCGAGGCCATCGGCGTGTTGATGGCCTCGCTCGCCATCGGCACGCCCATCTTGTCGCTGCTGGGCAGCGTGGGGGCGGCCCTGGTGCTGGGGCTGCGCGGCGGCGGCGTGCTGTTGACACTGATCATCCTGCCCCTGTACGTTCCCGCCCTGATCTTCGGCGCCGGCGCGGTCGATGCGACCCTGGCCGGAACCGGGGCGCAGGCACACCTGTCTTTGTTGGGGGCCTTCCTGCTGATGTGCCTCGTCGTCTCCCCCTGGGTCGCGGCGGCGGCCCTGCGTGTATCGGTTGAGTAGGACATGGCGTTCAACCTCTATTATTACGCCTCACCGGCCACCTTCTATGGCCTGGCCGGGCGGCTCATCCCCTGGTTCGGCTGGGGGGCGGCGCTGCTCACCATCATCGGGTTGTACATCGGTCTGTTCGTCGCACCTACCGATTTCCAGCAGGGCGATGCCTACCGCGTCATCTTCATCCACGTACCGGCGGCCTGGATGGGCATGTTCATCTACCTGGTCATGGCCTTCTGGTCCGCCGTGGGTCTGGCCTTCAAGACGCGGCTGTCGTTCATGATGGCGCGGGCCCTCGCCCCCACCGGGGCGATGTTCACCTTCGTGGCGCTGTGGACCGGCGCGCTCTGGGGCAAACCCACCTGGGGGACGTGGTGGGTGTGGGACGCGCGGCTCACCTCCACCCTCATCCTGCTCTTCCTCTACATCGGCATCCTGGCCCTGTGGTCGGCCATAGACGACCGCCAGCGCGGGGATAAGGCCGGGGCCCTGCTCACCCTGATCGGGGCGGTGAACGTCCCCATCATCTACTTCTCGGTGCAGTGGTGGAACACCCTGCACCAGGGCGCCAGCATCAAGCCCTCGGGTACCAGCATGGACGAGATCATGCTCGCCGGCATGCTGGTGATGGCCTTCGCCGCCTGGTTCTACGCCATCGCCGCGGCGCTCGCCAGGGTGCGCAGCATCATCCTGGAGCGCGAGCGGCACACCGAGTGGGTCAAACAGATCCTGCAAGGCTGAACATGTATTGGACGAGCTGGAGCGACTTCTGGACCATGGGCGGCTATGCCCTCTATGTGTGGGGCTCCTACGCCGTCACCGCCCTCGTCATCGTGTTGGAAATCATTCTGCTGCGCCGCGGCCGCCAGCAGACGTTGCAACGCCTGCGCCGCCTGCAGCGCTGGGAAGAACAGTGATCCATCCGCAATACCGATGAAACCCCGACATCGCAAACTCCTGGCCATCGGCCTCACCGTAGTGGGTCTGAGCATCGCGGTGGCCTTGGTGCTCAACGCCTTCCGCAGCAACCTGGTGTTCTTCTTCAGCCCCTCCGAGGTCGTGCAGGGCAAGGCCCCGGTGGAGCGCACCTTCCGCATCGGCGGCATGGTCGAGGAAGGCAGCCTCAAACGCGAGGCCGACGGGTTGACCGTGCGCTTCGTCGTCACCGACACCGCCCACGCCATCCCCGTGGTCTACAAGGGCGTGCTGCCCGACCTGTTCAAGGAGGGCAAGGGCGTGGTGGCCGAAGGCAAACTGGGCAAGGACGGCCTGTTCACCGCCACCCAGGTCCTCGCCAAGCATGATGAAAACTATATGCCCCCGGAGGCGGCGCATGCCATCGAGCAAGCGCAAAAAGCCCAGAAGACCTTGGTGAAACCATGAGGGGGCATAGAGTTTCGGCGCAGGCTAACATGCGCGCAGCGCATGTTAAGGGCGCGCATGCGCCCGGCCGGAGCCAAAATTACATGCCGCCTGAAGCGGCGCATGCGATCGAACAGGCGCAGAAAGCCCAGAAAACGCTGGTCAAGCCATGAAGCGGCATGTCATTTCGGCGCAGGCTAACATGCGCGCAGCGCATGTTAAGGGCGCGCATGCGCCCGGCCGGAGCCAAAACTCCACGCCCCCGGAGGCGGCGCATGCCAGCGAGCAGGCGCAGAAAGCGCAGAAAACGCGGGTCAAGCCATGAAGCGGCAAATCGATTTGGCCCAGACGCCCCCCTGTAGGAGCGACGAAAGTCGCGACCCTCTGAAGCGCGACCCTCTGAGCCGCGACCTGCCGCCTGCACCATGTCTGGGTCGCGGCTTACGCCGCTCCTACACCCCATTGAGGAGCACCCTGCCATGATCCCCGAACTCGGCCATTTCGCCCTCATCGTCGCCCTGCTGCTCGCCCTGGTGCAGGGGGTGCTGCCTTTGGTTGGGGCGCATCGTGGCAATGCCACCCTCATGGCGGTGGCGCGGCCGGCCGCGCACGGGCAGTTCGTCTTCGTCGCGCTGGCCTTCGCCGCGCTGGCCTATTCCTTCCTCACCAACGACTTCTCGGTCGAAAACGTCGCGCGCAACTCCTATTCGCGCCTGCCCGAGGTGTATCGTTTCACCGCCACCTGGGGCTCGCACGAGGGGTCGCTGCTGTTGTGGACGCTGATCCTCGCCTTCTGGACCGTGGCGGTCACCGTCTTCTCGCGTCACCTGCCGCAGGACATGGCCGCGCGCGTGATCGGGGTGATGGGGCTGGTGAGCGTGGGCTTCCTCGCTTTCATGTTGTTCACCTCCAACCCTTTCTTGCGCCTCCTCCCCCCCGTGCCGGAGGGCAACGACATGAACCCGCTGCTGCAGGACCCCGGCATGGTGATCCACCCACCCATGCTGTACATGGGTTATGTCGGCTTCTCGGTGGCCTTCGCCTTCGCCATCGCGGCCCTGCTGTCGGGCAAACTGGACGCGGCCTGGGCGCGTTGGTCGCGCCCGTGGACCACGGTGGCCTGGCTGTTCCTCACCCTCGGCATCGCCCTGGGCTCCTGGTGGGCCTATTACGAGCTGGGCTGGGGCGGTTGGTGGTTCTGGGACCCGACCGAGAACGCCTCCTTCATGCCCTGGCTGGCCGGCACCGCGCTCATCCATTCGCTGGCCGTGACCGAGAAACGTGGGGCCTTCAAGAGCTGGACGGTGCTGCTCGCCATCACCACCTTTTCGCTGTCGCTGCTGGGCACCTTCCTGGTGCGCTCGGGTGTGCTCTCCTCGGTGCACGCCTTCGCCACCGACCCCGGGCGCGGCGTGTTCATCCTCGCCTTCCTGGCCATCGTCATCGGTGGCTCATTGCTGCTATATGCCTGGCGCGCCCCGCATCTGATGACCGGTGGGGGCTTCACCTGGTTTTCGCGCGAGGCCCTGCTGCTGGCCAACAACGTGCTGCTGATGGCCGCCATGGCCACCGTGCTGCTGGGTACCCTCTATCCCCTGTTCATGGATGCCCTGGGTCTGGGCAAGATCTCGGTCGGCCCGCCCTATTTCAACGCGGTGTTCATCCCGCTCATCGCCCCGGTGCTGTTCCTGACCGCGGTGGGGCCGCTCACCCGCTGGAAGGGCGATAGCCTGCCGTCGCTGGCGCTGCGCCTGAAATGGGCCTTCGCCGTGGCCCTGGCGGTGGCGGCCCTGCTGCCGCTCACTCTTGATGGCATGAAGCCCTGGGCCAGCCTGGGCCTGTTCCTGGCGCTGTGGATCCTGTTCGGCGTGGCCATGGGCTTCGTCGAGCGCCTAAAGCACGCCCAGGGCGGTTGGGCGGCGCGCCTGGCCGGGCTGCCGCGCGCCTTCTGGGGCATGCAGATCGCCCACACGGGGTTGGCGGTGGTGGTGATCGGCGCCACCGTGGTGTCCAATTACGAGGCGCAGCGCGACGTGCGCATGGCCGCTGGCGACCACGTGGACCTGGCCGGCTACCGCTTCCTGTTCATGGGGGCGGAACCGCGCGAGGGACCGAACTACTCCGCCATGCGCGGCACGATGGAGGTATGGCGCGGTGAGCGCAAGGTGGCGGTGGTGCACCCGGAGAAACGCAAATACCACGCCTCGGGGATGGTGATGACCGAGGCCGGCATCGACTACGGGGTGTTCCGCGACGTCTATGTCTCGCTGGGCGAACCGCTCGACGAGACGACCTGGGTGGTGCAGGTCTATTACAAGCCCTTTGTCGGCTGGTTGTGGGGCGGGGCGGCCTTACTCGCCCTAGGCGGGGCACTGGCGGCCTCCGACCGCAGATACCGCATCGCCCTGCGGCGCGAGATGCGTACCGCCGGGGTCGCCGAGGGGGCGCGCGCATGAAGCGCTTCATCCCCTTCCTGGTCTTCATCGCCCTCGCGGTCTTTCTCTACCTGGGTCTCTACCTCAACCCGCGCGAAGTCCCCTCGCCCTTCATCGGCAAGCCGGCGCCCGATTTCCGCCTGCCCGTGATCGGCGAACCAGGTCGCATGTTCTCACCCCAAGAGGCGAGGGGCCGGGTGTGGCTGCTCAACGTATGGGCGCCCTGGTGTGTGTCCTGCCGCCAGGAACACCCCATGCTGATGCAATTGAAGGCCGCGGGGGTGGCCATCTACGGGCTGAACTGGAAGGACAAGGACGGTGAGGCGGCGGCATTACTCGCCCGCCAGGGCAACCCCTACGTGTTGACCGTCGATGACCGTGACGGCCGTGTCGGCATAGACTATGGCGTGACCGGCACGCCGGAGACCTTCGTCATCGACAAAGGCGGCGTCATCCGGATGAAACACGTCGGCCCCATCACCCCGCAGGTGTGGGAGAAGAAATTCGCACCGCTCATGAAGGAGCTCGACGCATGAGTGCCCCGCGCCGGCTTGTCCTGCTGTGGGCGCTTCTGGCGCTGCCCGCGTGGGGCGGCGAGGCCCGCCCGAATGCCGAGGACCCGCAGATCGAGGCGCGTCTGATGCGTCTAGCCGAGGACCTGAGGTGTCTCGTTTGCCAGAACGAGTCACTCGCCGGCTCGCGCGCTGAGCTGGCCGAGGACCTGCGGCGTGAGATTCGCGAGCAGATGCGGCAGGGCAAGAGCGATGCCGAGGTGATCCAGTACCTGACCGACCGCTACGGCGATTTCGTGCTCTACCGCCCGCCGGTCAAGCCCGTGACCTATCTGTTGTGGGCGGGGCCAGCGCTGTTCCTGGGCATCGGTGTCGGTGTCTGGTACCTCACCCTGCGCCGCCGGCGACGGCTGCAGGCGACCCAATCCGTCAGCGCGGATGAGCTTGCACAGGCCGCGCGCCTACTCGAAAGCGAAGACAAATAATGGACCCTGAGCTCACCCTCGCCCTGTTCTGGGCGCTGGCGACCCTGTGCGTGCTCGTCGCCTTGGCCCTCGTGCTGCGCCCGTTGTTCAAGCGGCAGACCACCCTCGTGGCCGACGAGCGGCGGCGTATCAACATCGCCGTGTATCGCGACCAATTGCAGGAACTCACACGCGACCGCGACAACGGCTTGCTGAGCCCCGAACAGTACGAGGCCGCCAAGCTGGAGCTGGAGGCCCGGTTGGCCGAGGACGCCCTGCGCGAGGCCACGGCGCCGCAGGCCGCACGGCAGATCGGCCGCTGGCTGGGCTATGCCCTGGGGGTGAGCCTGCCCGTGGCCGCCATCGGGCTCTATCTCGTTCTCGGCAATCCGGCCGCCATCACCCAGCCCAGGCTCAGCCCGGGCATGGGGGCGCACGACCTGGAGGCCATGGTGAGGTCGGTGGAGGAGCGCGCGCGCGCCAACCCGAACGACCCGCGGCCGGTGCTGCTGCTCGCCCGCACCTATGCCGCCATGGAGCGCTGGCCGCAGGCGCTCGCGGCCTATGAAAAGGCGGTGCGCCTGCTGCCCGAGGATGCCTCGGTGTGGGCCGGCTACGCCGAGACGCTGGCCTTAAGCCGTGGCCGCGACCTGCGTGGGCAGCCCATGGAATTGGTGCGCAAGGCCCTCGCCCTCAACGGCGATGAGCCCACCGCACTCAACCTCGCCGGTATCCACGCCTTCATGGAGGGCGACTATGCCCAGGCGGTAGTCTATTGGCAGCGGCTCGCCCGCCAGCTGCCGGCCGGCAGCGAGCAGGCACAGGCGGTGCAGGACGCCATCCGCGAGGCGCGTGCCCGCGCGGCCGCCGCCGGCACCCCCCTACCCGAGCCGCAGGCCGAGACCGGCACGGCACAGACTGCCGACAAGACGATCCGCGGCCGGGTAGAGATCGCCCCCGCGCTCAAAGACCGTCTGCCCGCGGATGCGACCCTGTTCATCATCGCCCGTCCGGCCGGCGGGGGTGGTGCGCCGGTGGCGGTGCTGCGCCTGGCGGCGAGCCTGCCGCAGGCCTTCGAATTGAGCGATGCCCAGGCCATGAGTAAGGACCAGCGGCTGTCCAGCCAGACCGAGGTCGATCTGGTGGCCCGCGTCTCTCGCAGCGGCCAGGCCATGCCCACTAGCGGTGACCTGGAGGGGGAGCTCAAGCGGGTCAGACCGGGGGGCGGCGAGGTGCGGCTGGTCATCGACCGGGTGCGGCCTTGAGTCACAAGACCTTATTCACTCATCTTCTTCAGGGCCCTGCAGGGCCATCAACGGCCGCATGGCCGTGAGCAGATTGGCGAACAGCCTCGGGTGCTCTCGCTCCAGCTCCGCCAACAGCCGCTTCATGCGCCAGCGCTGTTGGGGCGCGGCGAAACAGGCTGGGCAGTTCTCTTGCACCACCGGCAGGCCCGCCCGCGCGGCGAAGTCGCGCGTCTGCCGCTCGCGCACATAGACGAAAGGACGAATCACCCGGATATCGCCTGCGTCGTTGCGATAGTGCGCCTGCATGGTGCGCAGCTTACCGCCGAAGAAGGCGCTCATGAGGAAGGTCTCGGCCAGGTCGTCCAGGTGCTGGGCCAGTGCGAGCACGTTGTAGCCGTGGCTGCGCGCCACTCGGTAGAGGATGCCGCGGCGCATACGGGAGCAAAAGGCGCAAAAGGAGTCGCCCTGCATGTGGGTGCGGGCCTGTTCAACGATGGGCTGGCGCTCGTAGAGATAGGGCACACCCAAAGCCGCCATGTAGGCGATGAGCGGCGAGGGATCGTAATCAGGCGAGAGCGGATCCACCGTGCAGGCGGCCAGTTCGAAGCGCACCGGGGCGCGCTTGCGCAGGTGTAGCAGCACATGCAGCAGCGACAGGGAATCCTTGCCGCCGGACAACCCGAGCAACACGCGGTCGCCTGCCCGGATCATGCCATAGTCACCGATGGCGCGACCGGCGGCGGTCACCAGCGGGCGCGGGGGCCTGATGGGGTGCGCGCTCACAGCAGGGGCTGCACCAGCTCCTCCAGCCGCCGCTCGCTCACAGCACCCACCAGGCCGGCTACCGGACGGCCCTGACGGTCGAGCAGCAGGGTGTAAGGCAGTCCTCCGCGGCTGTTACCGGCCGCCTGGCCAAGCAGGGCCCCTTCCACCCCGCCGAGGAGGATGGGATAGTTGATCCCCGCCTCGTCCACGTATTGCCTGACGCTGAAGGCGTCATCCAGGGCGATGCCGATGAACTGCAGGCCCTGTGCGCCATAACGCTCCTGCAGGCGGATAAAGCCGGGGATCTCCTGACGGCACGGCGGGCACCAAGGCGCCCAGAAGTTGATGACCACCACCCGACCGCGCCATTGCGACAACGGCTGCTGCGCACCCGCCAGATCGGGCAGGCTTGCCGACCACAGCTGGGCGGTGTTCACCCCCTGGACGGACCGGGTCTGCGACTCCCCCACCAGACGCGCCGCCAGCACCCCCATCAGGCCGAAGGCGATGGCCACCGCCAGCATGATCCATCGCGGCCGTCGCATGCTGCCCCCTGCCGCGTTATGGCAAGACCTGGTCGAGACTGGCGAGGAACTTGTCCGGCGGCTCGAAGCCGATCACCCGGTGCGGCAGCTCACGTCCCTCTTGGTCGAAGAAGATGATGCCGGGCGGGCCGAACAGGGTGAAGCGCTTGAGCAGTTCCTTGTCCTCGGGCCGGTTGGCGGTGACGTCCGCCTTCAGCAGCACCACGTCCTTGAGGCGCTCCTGTACGCGCGGATCGGTGAAGGTGAAGCGCTCCAACTCCTTGCAGGAGACGCACCAGTCGGCATAGAAGTCGAGCATCACGTAACGCCCTCTGGAGGCCTGCAGGGCCGCATCCAGCGCCGCCATGTCCTTGATGATGGTGAAGTCGAGCTTCTTCTGCCCGGCCTGCGGCCCACCCTGATAGACCTGCAGCGGCTGCAGCAGATCGCGGCTGCCGCCCATGGCCCCTAGCAGCAGGCCCACACCGGCCACCAGGGCGATGATGCCCACCCCCTTCCAGAACCGCTGCCAGCCGGTGGCGTGCGGCGGTAGACTGTCCATGGCCTTGAGATAGATGGAGGAGATGATCAGCAGCGCCGCCCACAGCATCATCTGCACGATGTCGGAGATGAGCGGCGAGATGAGCCAGATGGCCACCGCCAGCATCAACACGCCAAAGAACTGCTTGACCGCGTCCATCCAGGGCCCCGCCTTGGGCAGCAGCGACCCGGCCGACAGCCCGATCGCCAGCAATGGAGCCCCCATGCCCAGGGCCAGCATGAACAGGGCAAGCCCCCCCAGGACCACGTCACCGGTCTGGCCGATGTACAGCAGTGCCCCGGCCAGGGGCGCGGCCACACAGGGGCCGACGATCAGCGCCGAGATCACCCCCATGGCGAACACGCCGGGCAGATACCCGCCCTTGAAGCGGTTGCTCGCCTCGGTGAGACGGCTTTGCAGGAAGGAGGGGAGCTGCAGTTCGTAGAACCCGAACATGGACAGGGCGAGGGCGACGAACAGGGCCGCACCGAAGCCCAGCGCCCAGGGGTTTTGCAGGACGTTGGAGATCAGTGTCCCGGACAGCCCCGCCAGCACCCCGGCGATGGCGTAGGTGATGGCCATGCCGAGCACATAGGCGGCCGAGAGCAGGAAACCGCGCCGCTTGGTGACAGGCTGCCCCTGACCGACGATGATGCCCGAGAGGATGGGGATCATGGGAAAGACGCAGGGGGTGAGCGCGAGCCCCAGGCCCAGCAGGAAGAAGCTGCCCGCCACCACCCAGTAGTTGCCGCCCTTGAGCAGACGGGTGATCTGTCCGGTCTCGGAGCGATCCTCCGCCGGCGCAGCCGCCGGCTGCGGCGGTGCCGCCCCCGTCGGCCCGACAACGCCCAAGGTCAGCTGCTTTTCGATCGGCGGATAGCACACCCCCAGTTTTTCGTTGCAGCCCTGATAGACGGCATCGACCGTGAGCCGCACATTGCCCGCGGGCAGCCCATCGAGTCGGGCACTGGCGCTGAAGGACTGGTGATAGACCTGGGTCTTGCCGAAGGCCAGGTCATCCTTCTCGTCGGCCGGGGGCAGCTGCAGCGCACCCAGTCTGACGCCGGCCGGCTCACGCACGCTGAGCTTGATCTTGTCGCGGTAGAGATAGTGTCCGGGGGCGACGGTGAAACGCGCCACCAGGGTGCCGTCCGAGCCGGACTGCAGTTCGAGTTTGAACGCCTCGTCCGGCGGCAGCAGCGCCTCCTCACCCGTCTGGCGGCTGAGCTCGCCCGCCATGCGTTTCAGCCGTTCGATGAGGCCCTCGTCCTGCACGGCCGCTGCCGGCATCTCGGCCGCCGCTGGCGCGGCGGGTCTGGACACCGGCGCCAGCCGCACCCGGGCCGTCTGTGGCGGATAGCATACCCCCACGTCGGCACAACCCTGGAAGCGGGCGGTGAGGTCGAAGGGGGCATCGGCGCCCTCGACGGGGATGGGGATGCGCAGCTCACCCCGGTAAGTCTCTACCCGGCCGAAGAACTCGTCTTCCTTGATCTTGCCGGCGGGCAGGGCGGGTTTACCGAGACGCACCGGCGCCTTGGCCTCGAAACCGATCTTGTCGCGGTAGAGGTAGTAGCCCGGTGCGATGCGGAAGCGGGCCTCGATGTGGCCGGCTTCGGTCATGCGGGCGGAGAAGGCGAAGGCCTTGTCCGGCTCCAGCAGGTCCTCCTCCGCCCAGGTCGAGGCGGCGGCGAGCCACAGCAACAGGATGACGCTCAATCGCAGCATGGTGTACACGGCCTCGGGCCTCATGGGCGGGTTTCCGCCCCGACCCAATCGAGATAAGCAGGCAGGCCCTGCGTCACCGGCAGGGCAATCAGCTCCGGCAATTCATAAGGATGCTGTTCGCGCACAAAGGTTTCCATGGCCGTATAGCGCTCGGCCGTGGTCTTGATCACCAGGGGCACCTCCTGCGCCTGCTCGATCGCCCCCTGCCAGCGGTAGACCGAGGTGCAGGAGGCGAGCACGTTCACACAGGCGGCCAACCGCGCCTCCACCAGCTTGCGCGCCAGTTGCACGGCGGCGGCCTGATCGGGCAAAGTGGTGAGGACGACGAGGGTTTGCATGGGGGCGGGTGTGCGCGTTTGGCCGATTATAACCATGGGGCTGCTGGCCCTGGAACTCGTGGGACTCATCCTCATGTGGCACTCGATTGGGGCCTGGACGCTGCTATGGTTGTTCGCCGCGGCGTTGGCCGGGTTCGCCTTGCTGCGTCGAGAACGCCGGGGGTTCATGGCACGCTTGCTGCAGGCCGTCGAGTCCGGGCGTCTGCCCTTCGACGTCCTGCTGCACGGCTTCCGCCGGGTGACCGCCGCCGTGCTGCTCATCCTACCGGGCCCGCTGAGCGATGCCCTGGCCCTGGCGCTGCTCGCCTGGCCCAGCGGCCGTCCGCCGCCGGCACGCCGATCTGCGTCCACCTCTCAGGCCGAGGACGTGATCGAGGGCGAGTTTCGGCGACTCGATTGATCGGTCAGGGCCCCGAAACCAGGTACCGGACCTGGCCGCGTTCAGCGGCCGGCCAACCCCGCCTTGAGGTGACGCATGACGACGAGCACCGCGGCGGCGGCGGGGATGGCCAGCAGCACGCCGAAGAAGCCGAACAGGTGACCGCAGGCGAGCAGGGCGAAGATGACCGCCACCGGGTGCAGCCCCAGACGCTCCCCCACCAGCGCCGGGGTGATGACCATGGACTCCAGCAGGTGGCCCACGGCATACACCGCCCAGACCTGGATCAGCGCCGCCAGCTCACCGAACTGCACCCAGGCGCTGAGGGTCCCCAGGGCCACGCCGACGACCAGTCCCAGGTAGGGGATGAACACCAGCAGGCCGGACACCACCCCCACGGCCAGGGCATAGTCCAGCCCGATCAGCCACAGCCCCAGGGCGTACACCGCGGCCATGATCAGCATCACCGCCAGCTGTGCGCGCACGAACTGGGCCAGCACCGCGTCGATCTCACTGACGATCTGCGTCACACGCGGCCGCACCGGCAGTGGGATCCACTCGGCCAGGGCCGCGAGCAGCCGGTTCCAGTCGCGCAGCAGGTAGAACAGCACCACAGGCACCAGCAGCAGCCCGGTCAGGGCCCACACCAGGGCGAAGCCGCGCTCGACCAGGCCGGGCAGCCGTGTGCCCAGCGCGCCTAGGGTGGCGAGGTGTGCACGCAGCCAGGCCGCCAGCCCAGCCTGGTCAGGCAGCGGCTCCGCGCCCAGGACACGCCCTGCCCAGGGCAGCAGGCTGCGCTCCACCCACTCGATCAGGACGGGCAGTTGCTGCATCAGAGCGACGAGCTGGCTGCGCAGCATGGGCGCGAGTATGGCGAACAGGATGAGGGCCAGCAGCAGCAGGGCGAGCATCACCACCACCGTGGCCAGGGTGCGCGGCAGCCGCAGCCGCCCCAGCCGGTCCACCAGCGGATCGCACAGATAGGCCAGGGCGACGGCTATCAGGAAGGGGGTGAGGATGGGCGCGAGCAGGTGGAGGAGATAGCCCAGGCCCGCCGCCAAGACGACATAGACGAGCAGGCGTGTGCGGTTGAGCGGGGTGGCGGTCATCTCGGGTAGAATCATAGCCCTGATTGCCCGAGTCAACCATCGTGCCACCCAGTCTCTCCTACCGCGATGCCGGCGTGGACATCGCCGCCGGCGACGATCTGGTCGAACGCATCAAACCGCATG
>JANWZL010000133.1 GCA_025054655.1 Thiobacillaceae bacterium
ACGACTACCGCGGCGCGCGCTTCGCCGACTGGCCGCGCGAGCTCAAGGGCAACAACGACCTGCTCACGCTCACCCAGCCCGGGCTGATCGGCGACATCCACCGGCAATACCTCGCCGCCGGGGCGGACATCCTGGAGACCAACACCTTCAACGCCAACGCCGTCTCCATGGCCGACTATGGCATGCAGGCCTTGGTGTACGAGCTTAACTTCGAGGGGGCGCGGCTGGCGCGGGTCTGTGCCGACGAGTACACGGCACGCACACCGGACAGGCCGCGCTTCGTGGCCGGGGTGCTGGGGCCCACCTCGCGCACCCTGTCCATCTCGCCAGACGTGAACGATCCGGGCTACCGCAACGTCAGCTGGCAGGAACTGGTCGCCACCTACTACGAGGCCACCCGCGGCCTGATCGACGGCGGGGCGGACCTGATCCTGATCGAGACGGTGTTCGACACCTTGAACGCTAAGGCGGCGGTGTTCGCGCTGCAGCAGTACTTCGAGGACAGCGGCGAGCGGCGGCCGATCATGATCTCCGGCACCATCACCGACGCCTCCGGGCGCACCCTCTCCGGCCAGACGGCGGAGGCGTTCTGGAATTCGCTGCGGCATGCCGAGCCCTTCTCCTTCGGCTTCAACTGCGCCCTGGGTGCGCGCGAGCTGCGCGCGCATGTGGAGGAGATCGCCCGCAAGGCCGACGTGCTCGTCTCCGCCCACCCCAATGCGGGGCTGCCCAACGCCTTCGGCGAGTATGACGAGACGCCCCAGGCCATGGCCGCGGAGATCGGCGCTTGGGCGCGCGAGGGGCTGCTCAACATCGTCGGCGGCTGCTGCGGCACCACCCCCGAGCACATCGCCGCCATTGCCGAAGCCGTGCGTGCCTTCCCCCCGCGCACACCGCCCTGCCTCGAGCCAGCCCTGCGTCTGGCCGGCCTGGAGGCCTTCAACGTCACGCGCGACAGCCTGTTCGTCAACGTCGGCGAGCGCACCAATGTGACCGGGTCGGCCCGCTTCAAGCGCCTGATCGTGGAGGGCAACTACGAGGAGGCCCTGGCGGTGGCGCGCCAGCAGGTGGAGGCCGGGGCGCAGATGATCGACGTCAACATGGACGAGGCCATGCTCGACGGCGAGGCGGCCATGACGCGCTTCCTCAGGCTCATCGCCGGCGAGCCGGACATCGCCCGCGTGCCCATCATGATCGACTCCTCCAAGTGGTCCATCCTGGAGGCGGGGCTGCAATGTGTGCAGGGCAAGCCGGTGGTCAACTCCATCTCGCTCAAGGAGGGCGAGGCGGACTTCAAGGCCCGCGCGCGGCTTGCCCGCCGCTACGGTGCTGCCGTCATCGTCATGGCCTTCGATGAGCAGGGCCAGGCCGATACCTTGCAGCGCAAGATCGACATCTGCGCGCGTGCCTACCGTATCCTCACACAGGAGGTGGGTTTCCCGGCCGAGGACATCATCTTCGATCCCAACATCTTCGCCGTGGCCACCGGTATCGAGGCACACGCCAACTACGCGGTGGACTTCATCGAGGCCACGCGCTGGATCCGGCAGAACCTGCCGCATGCCCATGTCAGCGGCGGCATCTCCAACGTCTCCTTCTCCTTCCGCGGCAACGAGCCGGTGCGCGAGGCCATCCACACCGTCTTCCTCTACCACGCCATCCGCGCCGGGCTCACCATGGGCATCGTCAATGCCGGCCAGCTCGGGGTGTACGAGGAGGTGCCGGAGGCCTTGCGCGAGCGCATCGAGGACGTGCTGTTCAACCGCCGTCCGGACGCGACCGAGCGCCTGATCGAGTATGCCGAGCAGGTCAAGGGGACGGCCCGCAGCGCGGTGGAGGACCTCGCCTGGCGCTCCTGGCCGGTGGAGGAGCGGCTCAAACACGCCCTGGTGAAGGGTCTCACCCAATACATCGGCGAGGACACGGAAGAGGCGCGGCAGAAGCTGGGGCATCCGCTCAAGGTGATCGAGGGGCCGCTGATGGACGGCATGAACGTGGTGGGCGACCTGTTCGGTGCCGGCAAGATGTTCCTGCCGCAGGTGGTGAAGTCCGCTCGCGTGATGAAACAGGCGGTGGCGCAGCTGATCCCTCACATCGAGGCGGAAAAGAGCGCCGAGGCCCAGGCCAAGGGCCGGATCGTGCTGGCCACGGTCAAGGGCGACGTGCACGACATCGGCAAGAACATCGTCGGCGTGGTCCTCGGTTGCAACAACTACGACATCGTGGACTTGGGGGTGATGGTGCCGGCGCAGAAGATCCTCGACACCGCACGCGAGGTGGGTGCCGACATCATCGGGTTGTCGGGGCTGATCACCCCCTCGCTGGAAGAGATGGCCCACGTGGCGGCCGAGATGCAGCGCCAGGGCTTCACCCAGCCGCTGCTGATCGGCGGGGCCACCACTAGCCTCGCCCACACGGCGGTGAAGATCGCCCCCAATTACGACGGTCCGGTGGTCTATGTGAAGGACGCCTCGCGCGCCGTGGGGGTGTGTGCCAATCTGCTCTCACCCCAGCAGCGCGAGGCCTATGTGGCCAAGATCAAGGCCGACTACGCCGCCACGCGCGAGCGCCACCTGGCGCAGAAATCGGAGTCGAAGCGGGTGAGCCTGGAAGCTGCCCGCGCCAACGGGTTGCGGACGGACTGGCACACCTACATCCCGCCCGTACCGCGCAGGCTGGGCATCCAGGTGTTCGCCCCATGGGACCTGCAGGAGCTCACCCGCTACATCGACTGGACCCCCTTCTTCCAGGCCTGGGAGCTGCACGGCCGCTATCCCAGGATCCTGGACGACGCCGTGGTGGGCGAGGAGGCGCGCAAACTGTTCGGCGACGCGCAGGCCATGCTCGCGCGCATGATCGCCGAACGCTGGGTGGAGGCGCGCGCCGTGGTGGGGTTGTTCCCCGCCAACACGGTGGCGGTGGACGACATCGAGATCTACGCCGACGAGTCACGCACGCGCGTGCTCATGACCTGGCACAACCTGCGCCAGCAGTTGTACAAGCCCAGCGATCAGCCCAACCTCTGCCTGGCCGACTTCATCGCCCCCAAGGACAGCGGGGTGCGCGACTACATCGGCGCCTTCGTGGTCACCGCCGGCATCGGCGAGGAGGAGCGGGCGCGCGCCTTCGAGGCGGCGCACGACGACTACTCCGCCATCCTGTTCAAGGCCCTGTGCGACCGGCTTGCCGAGGCCCTGGCCGAGCGGCTGCACGAGAAGGTGCGCAAGGAGTTGTGGGGCTATGCCCCGGACGAGGCCTACAGCAACGAGGAACTCATCGCGGAGCGTTACCGCGGCATCCGCCCGGCGCCCGGCTATCCGGCCTGCCCCGACCACACCGAAAAGGGCGCCCTGTTCGCCCTGCTCGATGCCACTGGGACGATCGGCGTGCGGCTGACCGAGAGCTACGCCATGTGGCCGGCCGCATCGGTGTCCGGCTTCTATTTCAGCCACCCGCAGGCGCGCTACTTCGCCGTCGGCCGCATCGGTCGTGACCAGCTGCAGGACTATGCCCGGCGCAAGGGCTGGGACATCGCCACCGCCGAGCGCTGGCTGGCGCCCAACCTGGGCTACGAGGGCGGGGCCTGAACGCGGCAGCGGGGCCCATCGCTCGGTGCGCGCTGCTTCCTGCGCCGGTCACGGCTGGTCACATACCCTGTGACCCGCTGCGTGTCACGCATGCGGTCGAGCCTCACCCCTGCAGTGCGTGGCGTGCTGGATAATGTCGGCACCACCAGACCTGTGCCTGCCCCGCTATGAGCTTGCCTGCGTCATTGTCCAGCCCTGACCACTTCCACACCCTTTATGTCGCGGGTCTTACTCGCCTGCTCGGTCCCGAGGCCGGCCCGGGTGGTTACATCCTGGCCTTGGCCAACGCCGCCCTCGATGCCATGCTGTGGCAGACGCTTGAGCGCCGGCTGGAAGAGCGGCACTATCACCTGGGGGCACTGGTGACCAGCGCCTTGCGTCAGGGCCGTGCGTTGGACGTGCCGGAAGACGACCTCGTGGTATTGCTCAAGTTGATGGCCATGGGCTTCGAGTCCGTGGGCCGCGCAGAGCGGCGTCAGGCCGGACCCTGGGAGCTGAGCTACAACCCCCTGCGTGCCCTGCGCCCACCGCGGGCGAGCCGCCGGCGCATGGCGGGTCTGTACACCCCCTTCGACCCGGAGGGCTTCCACTTCAACCGCCCCGAGCTGCAGGCCGAGCTCATGTGGTCGGGCGAATTGCTGGGGCGGGAGGCGCGGCTGTACTACAACAAATTCCCCTTGGTCGAGCTGCACGGTATCCTGGTGCCGGAGCCCGGGTGCGAGCGTGCGCAATGGCTGACCGCCGAGCTGCACGACTGGGCCTGGGAGGTGACACAGGCGCTGGCACGGACGCTGCCGGGCTTCGGCCTGGCCTACAACAGCCTCGGCGCCCATGCCTCGGTCAACCATCTGCATTTTCAGAGCTTCGTGCGCACGGCCCCCCTGCCCGTGGCCTTGCCGCAGTGGACGCACAACGGTGGCGCGCAACCCTATCCGAGCGCCTGCCAGCGTTTCGACGCCGCCGCGCCCGCCTGGGCGGCGATCGAGGCCCTGCATGCCCAGGGCCGGCCCTACAACCTGATCTATCTGCCCGGCCGACTCTATTTGCTGCCGCGGCGCGCGCAAGGCGACTACCCGTGTGCAGCCTGGACGCAGGGGCACGCGTGGTACGAGATGGCCGGTGGGGTGGTGGCCAGCAGCCGGGCGGATTACCAGACGCTGCAGGCCGAAGCGGTGGCCGAACAGCTGCGCCAGGTGAGGTGGGATTGAGCGTGGCGGCGCCGCTGCCCACGAGAGGTCGGGCCACAGCGCGGCCCCGTTATCTGATCGCCCTGCGCCGCACCGCCCACTACGCCGTCTATCTGCTGGCGGGCGCGCTCATCGTGCTGTCGGCCCTGGCGCTGGCCCTGCGGGTGTGGTTGTTGCCGCACATCGACCACTACCGCCCCGTCCTCGAACGACGGCTCGCCCTCGCCACCGGGGTCGATGTGCGCATCGATCACGTCGCGGCCGAGTGGCAGGGCCTGCAGCCCACCGTCATCCTGCGTGGTGTGCGCTTCAGCACGGGTGAGGCGGCCGCGCTGCTCACGTTGCCCAGACTGCAGGCCACCTTGTCCTGGCTCAGCCTGCTGCGGCTGGAGCCACGTTTCGCCGCGATCGATCTCGACCGGCCTCACCTGGTCGTCGCGCGCGACGCATACGGCGTCGTGCACGTGGCCGGCATACCGGTCAACACCGAAGGCGCACCCAGCGCACTGCCCGACTGGTTGTTGCGCCAGCCACGCCTGCGGGTGCGCGATGCCACCGTGGTGTGGCGTGACGAACGGCTCGCCGCGCCGCCGCTCACCTTGAGCGCGATCGAGTTCGTCCTCGTCAACCGGTTCGGCCGTCACCGCCTGGCCCTGACCGCACGCCCCCCTGTCGCCGTGGCGCAGTGGCTGGACGTGCGCGCCGATTTCCGCGGCCGCAGCATCGCGCGGCTGCAGGACTTCGCCGGCCAGTTCTACGTCTTCGCGCAAGGGGCGCAATCGGCCGCCTTGCGCACCTGGGCGCCTTGGGCGCAGGCAGCGGTGCGCAGCGGCGAGGGCACGCTGCGGCTGTGGTTGGACTTCTCGCGCCGGCGCATCGACGCGGTGATGGGCGACGTGCGGCTGCGCCAGGTGCGGTTGGGTCCGAGCGCAAACCTGCCCGAGGTCGCCTTCGAGCGTATCGAAGGGCGTCTGGGCTGGCGCCGCGCGCGCACGGGCGAGGATTACTTCGTCGAAGGCCTTAGCTTCGTCTCGCCCCAGGGTCACACGGCCGCCCCCGCTAGCCTGCGCCTGCACCTGGGCCGGCGCACCGACGCCGGTTACGAACAGCTGAAGGTGGAGAGCGATCCTCTGCAGCTGGAGGCACTGACTGCCCTGACCGGCTCGGTGCCGTTTCCGCAGCATATCCACGACCTGATCGAGGCACACGCGCCGCGTGGGGTTCTACAGCGGCTGCGGCTACACTGGAGACGTGGCGGCGAGTTTGCCCTCGAAGCGCGGCTGCGCGACGTGAGCCTGCGCGCCGCCGGCGACATCCCGGGCTTCGGCGGTCTGTCCGGCGAGATCACGGCCACCGACCACGGGGGGCGTGCACGGCTCGAAGGCCGGCGGTTCAGCTTCGATGCGCCCAAGATCTTCCGCCATACGCTCGCCTTCGACACCCTGCAGGCCCAGTTGAGCTGGCAGCGGCGGGCCGATGCGGCGATCGAGGTGCGCATCAGCGCGCTGCAACTGAGCAATGCCGACGTGCAGGGCAGCGCGGGCGGCCGGCTGCTATGGCGCAAAGGCGCCGCACCCGAGGTGGACCTGACCGCGCGGCTACAGCGCGCCCTAGGCAACGCGGTGTGGCGTTATCTGCCGCACGCGGTCTCGGACGACGCCTACGATTGGCTCAGACGCGGCATCCGCGCTGGGCTGTCGGACGACACGCGGCTCATCCTGCGCGGCCCACTCGACCGCTTCCCGTTCCACCAGGGCGGTGGCCAGTTCCGCGTCGATGTGGCGGTGCGCGACGCCGTGGTGGATGTCGCCCCCGGCTGGCCGCGGTTCAGCGCCGTCAATGGTCGGTTAGTCTTCCGCGACACGGCCCTAGAGCTGGAGCTCGAGCGCGCCGCGGTGGAGGGCATCGGCGGCATCGAACTGACCGGCATCCGCGGGCTGATCCCCGACCTGCATTTCACCCAGGACGAGATGCTGCACATCGAGGGGCGCGCGCGCGGCCCCACGGCGGCCTTCCTCGACTACATCCGGGCCAGCCCGGTGCACGACTACACGGGCAGGTTCACCGAGCAGATGCGCGCCGAGGGCCAGGGTTTGCTCGCCTTGCGCCTCAACCTGCCGCTGCGCCGCATCGATGACAGCACGGTGAGCGGCGTCTACCGCATCCTCGACAACCGCCTCGACCCCGGACGCGACCTGCCGGTGTTGGAGCACCTCAAAGGGGACCTCGCCTTCACCCATCGCGACATCCACGCCCGCGCGCTCAGCGCTTTCTTGTTCGGACAGCCGGCCGCGCTCGCCCTACACAGCGCCCCGGGCGGGCGGGTGTTGCTGACGCTCAACGGCCGCATCACACCCGAGCCGCTGACGCGCTGGCTGCCGCAAGGCCTTGTGCAGCGACTGTCCGGCAGCGCGACTTACCGCGCCGAGCTCACTCTGCACCCGCAACACACCGACCTGAGGGTGGACAGCGATCTGCGCGGGCTGGCCATAGACCTGCCGGCCCCCTTGGGCAAGACGGCGCAGCAGACGAAAAACCTGTCGATCGTCCACCTCCAGGGCGATGCCGGCCGTGCCGAGCTCACGCTGCGCTATGGCGAGTACGTCTCGTTGCGGGCCCGTCTGCCGACCAACGCGGCGGAGCCGGCCGCCATCGCCGTGGCCATCGGTCAGAACGAGGCCCCCGCTGCGCGTGAGCCCGGTGTCCGTCTGGCCATCGCCCAGACCCGGCTGGACCTTGACCCCTGGCTGGCCCTGCTCGAAGGTCCCTCGCAGCGCGGCCTACCTTGGCTGGGCATGACACTCGTCGCCGGCGAGCTGACCGTCCTCCACCGGCGTATCAGCAACGCCCAGATCAGCGCACGGCCGGACGACGCGGGCTGGCAGGTGCAGATCGCCAGCCGTGAGGTGCAAGGCGAGCTGCACTGGCAGGGTGGCAGCACGCCTGCCCTGCTGCGCGGCCGTTTCCGCCGTCTGGAGTTGCCGCAGGCGGTGAGCGGCGGGCAGTCCACCTCTGCACGCCGGCTGACCTTCGCGCTGGATGTGCAGGCCGACAGCTTCCTGCTCGGCGGGCGCGAGCTGGGGGGGCTGCAGCTTGCCGCCCAGCCCGAGGCGCAGGGGCTGCGCCTGATCAACCTGCGCTTGGTCAACCCCGATGCCCGACTGGAGGCGAGCGGCCTCATCGCCGCCGACCCGCGGGGCGCTAGCCGCATCGAGCTGCGGCTCGACAGCGGCAACCTGAACGGCCTGCTCACGCGCCTGGGTTACCCCGGCAACGTGCGACGTGGCGAGGGCAGCCTGGGCGGCCACCTCACCTGGCCGGGGGGGTTGGCCGAATTCTCTCTCGACCGGCTCGGCGGCGAGCTGGACGTGCGGCTGACCAAAGGGCAGTTCCTCAAGCTCGACCCCGGTGCTGGACGGCTGCTCGGGGTGTTGAGCCTGCAGGCCCTGCCGCGGCGCATCGCGCTCGACTTCCGCGACGTCTTCAGCGAGGGTTTCGCCTTCGACGAGCTGACCGCACCCATCAAGCTCGGGCAGGGGGTGATGCAGGTGGCGGAGCTGAAAATGCGCGGACCGGCGGCCAGCGTGACCTTGCGCGGCTCCATCGATCTGGTGCGCGAGACCCAGGATCTGCGCGTGTCCGTCCAGCCCCGGCTGGAGGAGACGATCGCGGCTGGGGCCATGCTGGTCAACCCCGCCGTCGGGGTGGGGGCGCTGGTGGCCGGCAAGGTGCTCAAGGACCCCATCAGCCGTGCCGTTAGCTTCGAATACCAGGTCCGTGGCAGCTGGGCCGAGCCCGAGGTGACACGGCTACCGCGTCCGCGCGCCGCCGCGGAGGATGCGCCGCAGTAAGGCGCAGCGCCGTGCATGCCTTGCCGTGTAAGGCAGGGATTGTGTAAGTTTTGTATTTTTGCCCGTTGCGCCGCCCCCGTGAGCACGAAAACCGCCACACCCACCTCCAGCTTCGCCAAGACCCGCTCCCGCAGCGCGCCCAGGCCCACGCCCGAGACCACCGGCGTGGTGCGCGTGGCCGCCATCCAGATGGCCTCCGGCCCCAACGTCTCGGCCAACCTCGCCGAGGCCGAGCGCCTGATCCAGATGGCGGCCGCAACTGGGGCGAGGCTCGTCGCCCTGCCCGAATACTTCGCCATCATGGGGCTTAAGGACACCGACAAGGTGGCGGTGCGCGAGCAGCCCGGCAAAGGCCCCATCCAGGCCTTCCTCGCCGCCCAGGCCAAGAAGCACGGCATCTGGCTGGTGGGCGGCTCGGTGCCGCTGGAGTGCGGCGAGCCGGACAAGGTGTACAACAGCTGCTTGGTGTACAACGACAAAGGGCGGTTGGTGGCCCGCTACGACAAGATCCATCTGTTCGGCCTGTCGCTGGGCGCCGAACAATACCGCGAGGAGACCACCATCAAGCCGGGCCGCCGGGTTGTGGTGGTGGACAGTCCCTTCGGCCGCATGGGCCTGTCGATCTGCTACGACTTGCGTTTTCCCGAGCTCTACCGCGCCATGGGGGCGGTGGACCTCATCCTGGTGCCCTCCGCCTTCACTGCCACCACCGGCAAGGCCCATTTCGAGACCCTCATCCGCGCCCGCGCCATCGAAAACCTCGCCTACGTCATCGCCCCCGCCCAGGGCGGCTACCACCTCTCCGGCCGCGAGACCCATGGCGACACCATGATCGTCGATCCCTGGGGCAACATCCTCGACCGGCTGCCGCGCGGTTCCGGCGTGGTCACTGCCGGCATCAACCGCGCCTACCAGGAGAGCTTGCGCGCCAGCCTCCCCGCCCTCAAGCACCGCACCCTGAACTGCGGCGACCCCGAGCTGGTCGAATTGATCAAGGCCATCTGAACCCTCCCTCATCCTCTACCACTAGACTCCTCACCCCTCTTCCTCCCACCTCAACACATGGACGCCCAGACCCTGTTCGCCACCGCCCAGTCCACCCTGCTCGCCCCCAACGAGCTGGACACCCCCCAGGTCGAATCCATCTTTGGGCTGCTCGCCGCGCACAAGCTGGACGACGCCGACCTCTATTTCCAATACACGCGCTCCGAGGCCTGGAGCCTGGAGGAAGGGCAGGTCAAGTCCGGCAGCTTCAACATCGACCAGGGCGTGGGGGTGCGTGCCGTGGTGGGCGACAAGACCGCCTTCGCCTATTCCGACGACCTGAGCCTCGCCGCCATCCGCCAGGCGGCGCTGACCGCCCGCGCCATCGCCCTGGCCGGCGGTACGGCGCACGTGCCCATCCCCTCGCGGGTGACCGGCCGCAGCCTTTACGCCCCCGTGGATCCGCTCGCCTCGCTCACCGAGGCCGACAAGGTGGCCCTACTGCACCGGCTGGAGGCCTATGCCCGCGGGCTGGATGCGCGCGTGATCCAGGTCATGGCCACCCTCGCCGGCGAGTATGAAGTGGTGTTCATCGCCCGGCTCGACGGCCGTATGGCCGCCGACGTGCGGCCGCTCGTGCGTCTGTCGCTCACGGTCATCGTCGAGCAGGACGGCCGCCGCGAGCAGGGCACTGCCGGCGGCGGCGGTCGCTTCGACTATGGCTATTTCACCGAGGCGCGGCTACGCGAGTATGCAGAGCACGCAGTGAAACAGGCCCTGGTCAACCTGGAGGCCCGCCCCGCCCCCGCCGGCCCCATGACCGTGGTGCTAGGCCCCGGCTGGCCCGGCATCCTCTTGCACGAGGCGGTGGGCCATGGGCTGGAGGGCGACTTCAACCGTAAGGGGACCTCTGCCTTCAGCGGGCGCCTGGGCGAGCGTGTGGCCGCCGCGGGGGTGACCGTGGTGGACGACGGCACGCTGCCGCAGCGGCGCGGCTCGCTCAACATCGATGACGAGGGCACCCCCACCCAGTGCACGGTGCTCATCGAGGACGGCATCCTGCGCGGCTACATGCAGGACAGCCTCAACGCCAGGCTCATGGGCATGCGGCCGACCGGCAACGCCCGGCGCGAATCCTTCGCCAACCTGCCCATGCCGCGCATGACCAACACCTACATGCTGGCCGGTCCGCACGACCCGTGCGAGATCATCGCCTCGGTCGAGGACGGCCTATACGCGGTCAACTTCGGCGGCGGCCAGGTGGACATCACCAGCGGCAAGTTCGTCTTCTCCGCCGCCGAGGCCTACCGCATCGAAAACGGCCGCATCACCTACCCGGTCAAGGGCGCCACCCTGATCGGCAACGGCCCCGAGGCCCTCACCCGCGTGAGCATGATCGGCAACGACCTGCAACTCGACCCCGGCATCGGCACCTGCGGCAAGGACGGCCAGAGCGTGCCGGTGGGCGTGGGCCAGCCCACCCTGCGCATCGACGGGCTCACCGTGGGTGGGACGCACTGAGTCCAGGCTATCCGCGCTCGGTCAGGGGTAGAGGGCCGCAAGGCCCTACTGCCCGCGGCTTGGTTGGTGAGCCTTTCTATGCACCCTGGGCATCGCGTTCGCGCTGGGCCCGGAGCGCCTCTTTCAGCGCCGCGATCTCCGCCCGCAGGGCCCTGAGTTCGGCGTGTAGGTCCGCCTCGATGTGGGTGCGCGCCGCCTCCACCGCTGCCACCGTCTCGGCGTGTTCACGCTCGCCGAAGGACTGCATGGCGTTGACGATGATGGCGATGAACAGATTGAGCATGGTGAAGGTGGCGATCAGGATGAAAGGGATGAAGAAGGCCCAGGCGTAGGGGAAGTGCTCCATCACCGGCCGGGCGATGCCCATGGACCAGCTCTCCAGGGTCATGATCTGGAACAGGGTGTAGAGCGAGCGGCCGAGGTCGCCGAACCATTCCGGGTGGGTGGCGGCGAACAGATTGGTGGCGATCACCGCGAAGACGTAATAGACGATGGCCAGCACCAGGACGATGGAGCCCAGGCCTGGGATGGCGGCGAGCAGCGCGCCCACCACCTTGCGCATGGCCGGCACCAGGGTGAGGATGCGCAGCACCCGCAGCACGCGCAGCGCGCGCAGCACGGCGAACTGGCCGGTGGCGGGCAGCAGGGCGATGGCTACCACGACGAAGTCGAACAGGCTCCAGGGGTCGCGGAAGAAGGCCAGGCGGTGTACGTAGATGCGCACAGCGAGCTCCAACACGAACACCGACAGGATGACTGTATCCAGAGTGTGGATGAGGCCGCCGGCGGCGGCCATGACCGAGGGGACGGTCTCCAGGCCCAGGGTGACCGCGTTGATGAGGATGAGGGCGAGGATGGCGTGCTGCACGCGCGCATCCTCGATGAAGAGGGCGAGTCGCTCGCGCAGACCTATCCTGGTGGTGTCAGCGGTCACAGGTGCGCCGACCATGCCCCGCACCCCGGTACATCACGCCGCGGCGCGTTGCGGCAACGGGCAGAGCAGGTCGTCCTGTGCCTCCTCGCCTAGGCGCTCGTAGATCGCCGCCAGGGCCTGGTCCTCGGTGGCGAACACGTTGTGTTCGCCGATCAGCTCCATGAGCCCCGTCTTGCGCATGACATCGAGCACCTGTTTCTTTAGCCCCGAGAAGACCAGCTCCACCCCGGCCGCGCGCAGCCGCTCGACCAGATGGTGCACCACCTCTTCGCCCGAGGCGTCGAGCTGGTTGATGCCGTCCCCGACGATGAGCACGTACTTGGCCTGTGGGTGCGAGGCCAGGGCCTCCAGCACGGCATCCTCGAAGTAGGAGACGTTGGCGAAATACAGCGAGCCGTCGAAGCGCATGGCCATGACGTGCCGGCTGGTGGCCAGTTGGGGGTGGACCTTGATGTCGCGCAACGTGCCGTCGGAGTAACGGCCGAGCAGGGCCACACGCGGGGTCATGGTGCGCAGCAGGAACAGCACGATGGCCAGGCCCGCCCCGATCATGATGCCCATGTCGAGGTGGGGCGCGAAGGCCAGGGTGGCGACAAAGGTGACCACGGCGGCGGCGCCGTCGTGCTTGTGCGTCTGCCAGGCGTGTTTCATGCCCTCGATGTTGACCAGCCCCGCCACCGCCATGATGATGATGGCCGCCAGCACCGCCTGCGGCAGGTGATAGAGCAGGGGGGTGAGCAGCAGCAGGGTGAGCAGCACGATGAGCGCCGTGAACACCGAGGACATGCCGGTGACCGCGCCGGCGTTCAGATTCACCGCCGAGCGCGAGAACGAGCCCGACACCGGGAAGGATTGCGACAGGCTGCCGACGAGGTTGGCCAGGCCCTGACCGATCAACTCCTGGTTGGGGTCGAGCCGCTGACGGGTCTTGGCGGCCATGGCCTTGGCGATGGAGATCGCCTCCATGAAGGCGACCAGGGCGATGACCAGGGCGGTGGACAGCAGCGCGCGCACCTTGTCCAGATCGAGCTGGGGCAGGCTGAAGCTGGGCAGGCCTTCGGGAATCTTGCCCACCACCTCGCCGCCGCCGACCAGTTTGAACTTGCCGCCGCTGACCTTGCGGATGCGATAGTGGGTGTCGTCGATCTTCAGCCCTTGAGGTACCCGGCCCTCGGGATAGATCCCCGCGGTATTGCCCGCTTCATCCACCGCGCGCACCACGGGGATGTGGCGCAGCCGGGCCTTGATCTCGTTGAGCTGCTCCTCGGCCTGTTTCGCCGCCAGCCGCGCCAAGCCCACATCGGCCTCCATGCGCAGCAGCTGCGCCTGGTCCGCATCGGCCTTGTGTGCGGCCTCTAGCGCCTCTTGTTTGGCCGCCGCCGCCTTGTTGAGTTCGTCCAGGCGGCGCACGCCGGCGTCCACCGCCTGCACCAGGGCGTACAATTCTGGGTCCTTGACGTCCTTGAGCTTGCCGTCGACGTTCTTCTCGAAGCCGATCGCCCACGAGACCACGGTGGTGATCACCACGGCGATCAGCACGCCGGGCCACTTGGGCCGATATTTCTTCACCGCCCACATGATGGCGATGGCGGCAAGCCCCATGAGCAGGGTGGGGAGGTGGGTGTCGCCCAGTTGCTTGACCACCCCCCACATGTCCACCAGGAAGTGGTCGCTGCGGCCCATGGGCACGCCGAACAGCTTGCTCACCTGCGACAGGGCGATGATGATGGCGGCGGCGTTGGTGAAGCCGACGATGACCGGGTGCGAGAGGAAGTTCACCACCACGCCCAGCTTGAACACCCCGAGGGTGAACTGAATGACCCCGACCAAGAAGGCGAGCAGAATGGCCAGGGCGATGAAGTCGGGCGAACCCGGCGCGGCGAACACCGACAGCGACGAGGCGGTCAGCAGCGCCACCACCGCCACCGGTCCGGTGCCGAGCTGATTGGACGAACCCCACATGGCCGCCACTGCCACCGGCAGGAAGGCGGCATACAAACCGTAGTAGGCGGGCATGCCGGCCAGCTGCGCATAGGCCATGGACTGCGGGATCAACACCAAGGCCACGGTGAGCCCGGCGATGAAGTCGAGTTTGAGGGTTTCGGCCTTGAGTGGAAACCAGCGCAGGAAAGGCAGCAGGCGCAACAGAGCGGGGTTCATGGGGAATACAGTGGAGGTGGTCACGACAGGCTGAACCTCCAAGTATACCACGCTCTGCGCGGGCATCAGCCGGTCGGTGTGGGCGTTGCGTGGCAGGGCCGAGGTTTGTATAGTGCCAATCGTATCTGCAAGTCTGCTTTCGAGGAGCCCGGTATGGCGCTCGACCGCTTGGTGCGTGAGATTTGCGTGCCTCTGGCGGAGTACCCGCACATCGGCATCGATGCCACGCTGCGCGATGCGATCGCGGCCCTGCACGCCGGCCTGGAGCGCGGGCGGCGCTACCGCCATGTGCTGGTGCTCAGCGCGACGCACGAGTTGGTGGGCGTGCTCGGCATGCGCGACATCCTGCACGGGTTGTTGCCCGATTATCTGCGCAGCGGCGAGCTGGGACACCACGCCGAGGGCTCCCTGCCGGACTTCCCCGCGCTCACCCTGATCTGGGCCGAGACCAGCCGGCTGCAGTGCAAAGAGGCCGCCACACGGCCGGTGTGTGACTTCATGCGGCCGGTACCCGCCCGTGTGGGGTTGGACGACCCGCTCACCAAGGCGGCCTATCTGATGATCTTACACGACATCAGCATGCTGCCGGTCACCGATGGCGTGCATCTGGCAGGGGTGGTGCGCATGATCGACGTGTTCCACGAGGCGGCGCGGGCGGTGCTCGATGACTGAACCGGCCTCCAGTACCCAAGAGGTCTCGCTGCAGCCGGTCAGGCTGCCCATCGAGGCGCGCAAGACGGTCATCCTCCTGTTGGGCTTTGCCGTCTTCCTGGCGGTCTATCTCTCGCCCCCCTGGCCGGTGGCGGTGGATCCCGCCGGCAAGGCGTTCGTGCTCTCGCGCGAGGGCAAGGCGGCCATCGGGCTGTTCCTCATGGCCGGCATCTGGTGGGTGTTCGAGGTCATCCCCATCGGGGTCACCGCCATCGCCATCGGCGTGTTCCAGGTGTTGTTCTTCATCCGTCCGGCCAAGGAGGCCTTCCGCGACTTCATGGACCCCTCGGTGATGTTCATCTTCGGCTCCATGGTCATCGGGCTCGCCTTCACCAAATCGGGGCTGACCAAGCGCATCGCCTACAAGATGCTCGCCGTGGTGGGTGAACACAGCGAGCGCATACTGCTCGGGGCCATGGTGGTGACGGCGGCGCTCGCCCACTTGATGGCGCACACCGCCGCCGCCGCCACCGTGTTCCCCATCCTGCTCGCCATCTACGCCTTGTACGGCGAGGGGGACAAACCCACCCGCTTCGGCAAGGCGTTGTTCATCGGCATGGCCTATGCCGCCGGGGCTGGCAGCATCATCACCTTCCTCGGCTCCGCCCGCAGCCCGGCCGCCGCGGGCATGTACAAGGAGTTCACCGGCGAGGAGATCGCCTTTTTCGATTTGCCCCTGTACATGGGGGTGATCGGCTGGGGCATGGTGCTGCTGACCTGGCTTTATCTCAAGACCGTGCTCAGACCCGAGAAGACGGTCATTCCGGGCCTCAGGGACAAGGTCGCACGGCTGTCCGCCGCCCTAGGACCCATGACCGCCCAGGAGAAGCTCGTCATCGCCTGCGTACTGATCGTCGTCGGGCTCATGTCGGCCCAGGCCTTCGTCCCCGCCCTCAAGGGCATAGACCGCGCCGCCCTGATCCTCACCTCCACCCTGCTATTCTTCATCCTCGGTGTGCTCAAGGTCGAGGACCTGGAGCAGATCCCCTGGAACATCATCCTGCTGTTCTCTGGCGCGATGTCCATCGGCTTTTGTCTGTGGAAGACCGGGGCAGCCGAGTGGATGGCGGTGCAATGGCTGGGGCTACTGCAGGATGCGCACTGGTGGGTGTTCATCATGGGCATCGCCACCTTCGTGCTGGTCATGACCAACTTCATCATGAACGTGGCCGCCATCGCCATCACCCTGCCGGTGTCGCTGGTGATCGCCAAGTATCTGGGGGTGGCCCCGGAGGCCATCCTCTACACCTCGTTGGTCACCGCCGGCATGCCTTTCATGCTGCTGATCGGTGCGGCCCCCAACGCCATCGCCTACGACTCGAAACAGTTCACCACCGGCGAGTTCTTCAAGCACGGCCTTGCCATGAGCGCCATACTCCTCATCGTGTTGGGTCTTGCCCTGCTCACCCTGTGGCCCTGGTTGGGCATGCCCATCCTCATCGGTCGGACCTGAGCCGATGGCCTACCGCATCCTGCTTCCCGTCGACGGCTCCGAGGGCTCGCTGCGGGCCGCCCGGCACGTGGCGGCGATGGCCCGCCTGATACCCGGACTCGAGGTGCACGTGCTGAGCGTGCAGGCGCCGGGCGACGACTGGATGGTGCGGCGGCTCATCACCCCGGAGGAGTTGGCCGAATTGGAGCAGGAGTGGAGCAAGGCGGCGATGGACCCGGCCTGTGACATCCTCAAGGACGCTGGCATCGAGCCGCACTGTCATCTCGCCCAGGGCGAGGTCGCGGCGAGCATCGTGCGGCTGGCGCAGGAACTCGGCTGTGACCAGATCGTCATGGGCACACGCGGCCAATCCACCCTGGCCGGGCTGCTGATGGGTTCGGTGGCGACCAAGGTGCTGCATCTTTCCCCCATCCCCGTCACCCTGGTCAAATAGCGTGCGCTTGCCCGTCGCCGCGCTGGTCCTGCTCTGCTCCCCGGCGTGGGCCTACGGTGCGCAGCCCACGCTGCTCGGCATCCCGCTCGAGTTCTTCCTGTTCGCCGCCACCCTGCTGGGGGTGGCGTTGTGGCATCGGCGCACCCTGCCGGTGGCGCTCGCGGGGCTGGCCGTGATCTCGCTCTACAAGATCGTCGTGACCGGCTTCCGCGAAGGCGTGGGATTGCACGGCTGGCTCCTCCATTTGCGGCACGAATGGGTGGGGCTGAGCAACCTGCTTGCGCTGCTGTTGGGTTTTGCCGTGCTGGCGCGCCACTTCGAGGCGAGCCACCTGCCGCAGGCCCTGCCGCGCATCCTGCCGTCCGGCTGGCGCGGTGGCTTTGCCTTGCTCGCGCTGGTGTTCGTGATCTCCGCCTTCCTCGACAACATCGCCGCCGCCCTGATCGGCGGTACGGTGGCCGCCCACGTCTATCGACGGCGCGTGCACGTGGGTTACCTGGCCGCCATCGTCGCCGCTTCCAACGCCGGCGGCTCGGGCAGCGTGGTGGGCGATACCACCACCACCATGATGTGGATCGATGGCGTCGCGCCGCTGCAGGTGGTGCACGCCTATGTGGCCGCACTGGCTGCCCTGCTCGTATTCGGGCTCATCGCCGCTCGCCAGCAGCATGCGTATCAGCCCATCGTGCGCACGGTCCATGCGCCGCCACGCGTGGACTGGAGCCGCATCGCCATCGTCGTCTGGATACTGGCCGCGGCCGTGGCTACCAACATCACCGTCAACAGCCGCCTGCCGCAGTACGCGCAAGCCTTCCCCTTCCTGGGCGCGGCGGTGTGGCTGGCCATCCTGACCGCCGCTCCCTTGCGCCGGCCCGAGTGGCGGCTGCTGCCCGAGGCGGCCAAGGGCAGCGTCTTTTTGCTTTCGCTGGTGCTGAGTGCCTCCATGATGCCGGTGGAGCACCTGCCGCCGCCATCCTGGGCGAGCGCCCTGGGCCTGGGCTTCGTCTCCGCCGTGTTCGACAACATCCCGCTGACCGCCCTGGCGCTCGCCCAGGGTGGCTACGACTGGGGGGTGCTCGCCTTCAGCGTGGGCTACGGCGGCTCCATGATCTGGTTTGGCTCCTCCGCCGGCGTGGCCCTGGCCAATCTGTTCCCCGAGGCCCGCTCGGTCGGGGCCTGGCTTAAGGCCGGCTGGCACGTGGCGCTCGGCTACCTGGTCGGTTTCTTCGTCATGTTGGGTCTGGTCGGCTGGCATCCCCACGCCCCGCACAAGGTGGAAGGGGCGACGGCAACGGCGACAGTGGTTGCGCACACGCCACGGCCTTGCGGCCTGGGGTAAAAATTTTCTTGACACGCATGAAGGTCTTTCATATATTGAAATCCGAAATGTGCATATTCGCTTGCCAAGCGGTCGCACGCAGTGGTCAAACGGGCACGCAGCGGTCAAACGGTTATGTGCGTTTCATGTCGTCGTACCCCCTGTCGGGCGCTTGAGCCATCTGGCGAACGATAGGGGTGTTGGTCGCAGGGCGTATGTGCGACTGACATCCTCCTCCTCTCTTTTGCCCCGGCCTCTGCCGGGGCTTTGTTTTTCCGTCGCTCGTAGCGCTAGCTGCGCCGTGGCACCCCGCTGCGGCACAATGCGCGCATGAGCACCGGCAGCCTGCCCAGTTCCGCCACCCCGACCGACTTCGATGCCGCCGCCGCCGAGTTCCTCGCGCACGAGGCCGAGCGGCTGCCGGATCTGAGCCGGTGCACCGTGCTGCTGCCGCACATGGGTGCCGCCGCGCCGCTGCTCGCCGCCCTGCGGGCGCGCATCGCCAATCCGGTGTTCCTGCCGCCACGGCTGACCACCTTCCGGGGTTTGGCCGCCGCGGTGCCGGTGGCCGCGCCGGTCGAGGCCCAGGGGGTGCGTCTGGCCCAGGTGCACGACGTGCTGGCCCATGCCGCCGTGGGTCACGCTCAGGCGCGCTGGGCTTTGGCCATGGAGCTGCTGGAGCTCATCGACGAGCTGAGCGCCGAGGGTCTGGAGCCGAGCGCCGAGCGCACACAGTGGCTCGCCCAGGTGAGCGCCGCCTATGGCCGCCGCAGCAATGCCCTGCTGGAGGCCGAGGCCGTGCTGGTTTTGGAACTGTGGCGGGCCATGCACCAAGGCCGCTGCATGGATCCTATGCATGCCTACGCCCACCGTCTCGCCCAGGCCGCACGCGCGGCCGCCGGGCCCCTATACACCTTGGGCCTGCTGGGCCTGACCCGACTGGAGCGGGGCCTGCTCGAACAGTGGGCGCAGCGTCAGCCGGTGCGGACCCTGCCGTGGCAGCCAAGGCTGCCCGAACGCCACGCCCTGTGCGCCGCGCTCTGGCCTGCGCGCCCCGACGCGCCCCTCGCCGAACGCATGCGGCAGCTCGCCGCACACCAGCCGGCGAGTCCCCTGCTGCCGCAGGTGCGGCTCGCCGCCGCGGTCGACCTGGAGTCCGAAGCCGCGGCCGCAGCCGCGCAGGTGCAGGCGTGGGCGGCCGCGGGCCTGAGCCGCATCGCCCTGATCGCCCTCGACCGGCTCACCGCCCGGCGGCTGCGCGCCCTGCTCGAGCGCAGCCACATCCTGGTGCAGGACGAGACTGGCTGGACCCTGCCCACGGCCGCCGCGTCGCACGTGCCCGACCGCCTCTGCGCCCTGCGCCAGGACGGCGCCTATCACCGCGATCTCGTCGATCTGCTCAAATCGCCGTTCGTCTTCGCCGACCTCGACCGCGCAGCACGCTTGCAGGCGGTGGCGGCACTGGAGACGGCCATCCGCCAGGCGGTGGTGCTGGCGGGCCTGCCGCGCTTCCTGGAGCTGGCCCGCACGGAGGCGCCGCACACCCTACCGCTGCTTGAGCGCCTCGACCAGGCTCTGGGCCGGCTCGCCGGCGGGCCCTACACCCTGGGTGAGTGGCAGCAGCGGCTGCTTGCCGCCCTGAAGATCATCGGCGCCGATGTGGCCCTGGCCGCCGATGCCGCCGGCCGCACCCTGCTCGAGCGGCTGCAGGCCCTCACCGCAGAGGTCGCCGGGCATGATGGCCGTTACGATTTCGCCGCCTGGCGCGGCTGGCTGGAGCTGCAGCTGCAGCGTGCCACCTTCCGCGAGGACGACATCGACAGCCCGGTGCGGCTGCTCTCGCTGGAGGGTGCGCGGCTGCGTGAATTCGATGCCGCCATCCTGCTCGGTGCGGATGCCGCCCATCTGCCCGCGGCGTGCGACGGGGCGGTGTTCAACGACCGTGTGCGTGCCCAGCTGGGCCTGCCCACCGCCGCCGGGCGCGAACTGGGGCAGCGCCAGGCCTTCATCGACGTGCTCTGTCACATCCCGCACCTGCTCATCACCTGGCAGGCTCGGCGCGAGGGCGAGCCGAACGCCGCCAGCCCATGGCTGCAGCTGCTGGAGGCGGCCCACCGCCTGGCCTGGGCAGGCTCGCTCGTGGCCGTGCCGCCCAGCACCGAGTGTGTGCCGAGCGTGGTCATGCCCCCTCAGCCGGCCCCACCTGCTCCCGCTCGGCTACCCGAACGTCTCTCAGCCAGCGCCTGGCAGAGCCTGGTCGATTGCCCCTACCGCTTCCATGCCCGCCACATCTTGTCACTGTCCGAGTTCGAGCCGGTGCCGGAAGAGGTGGCGAAACGCGACTACGGACAGCTGGTGCACGCCATCCTGCACGCCTTCCATCGCGCCCACCCACGTCTGGCCGACACGCCCCGCGAGCGACTGCGGGAGACGCTCACGCGGCTGACCCGCGAGGCCTTCGCGCCCCTGACCGCACGCGCCTATCTCGCCGTCGCCTGGCAACTGCGCTGGGAACGGCGCCTGGAGGCCTATCTGGACTGGGCCCTGGCACACGAGGAGCGGGGCCACCGCTGGCAGACGGGCGAGGTGGAATACAGCCGCCTGCTCGACCTGCCGGACGGCCGAGCCATCACCCTGCAGGGCCGCATCGACCGCATCGACCACGGTCCCAGCGGCCCGATCGTGCTCGATTACAAGGCCCGCAGGCGCAGCGATCTGCGCCAGCGCCTCAGACGCCCGGGTGAGGACGTGCAGCTTGCCTTCTACGGCCTGCTCACCCAGGCCCAGCAGGCCGCATATGTGGCCCTGGACGACGAGACTATAGACCTCGTCGCCCCGGCCGGGGAACTGCCCGCGCTCTGCGCCCGCGAGGCCGCCCGCCTAAGCGCGACTCTGGCGCGCATCCTGGCCGGCGCCCCACTACCTGCCCACGGCGCCGCCGAGGTCTGCCGGTATTGTGAGATGCGGGGTCTGTGCCGGCGCGATTGGCGCGAGGAGGCAGCCCAACCCCACACGGACGGCAGGGTTGACCCCCAGCCAGCGGGGGTCGAGAATACCCCACCGACCCGAGGAGAACCGCCATGTCAGACCAAGACCCGGCCGAACTGAACAAGGAGCGGGAGATCATGCGTGCCATGCGCAAGACGCTCACCGCCATCGTGCGCGATTGCGCCCCGCGCGAGGGCTTCGAGAGCCCGCTCACACCGGCGACGGTAGAGGACATCCGCATGTGCCTGGGGCTGATCGCCGCACGCGAGGCGGAATTGGCCGACAGGCTGGGCATCGCCCGCAACGAGCGGCCGCGCTTCGTCGATGAACCCAGCTGCAGCCAGCCGGTGAATTTCATCCCGCCGGAAAAAAAGCACTGACCCGGTACGCGTCGTCATGGCCGAGGCGATCAGCACTCTGATCTCCGACAGCGAGGCGTCGGTGGTGCAGACCCACTGGGTGGTGATCTACGCCCCGCACACGCGCGGCCGCAAGCGTTTCCCGGAGAACTGCGTCACGGTCTACCCCAGCGAGGCGCAGGCGCGTGCCGCCGCCCGACCCGAGGCGGGTTACCGCGCCGCCGTGGCACACGGCCCATCGCGCTCCTCGGAAGGCTTCCGCCTGTACTATCTGGTGCGCTGGCTGGACTGATGCGGCTGCAGCCGCACGTCAGGAAACGCGTGCCGTCGCGTTTGGTCCAACCGTCTGACGCCCTGCGCGCCGCACTGGCGCCAGGGTTGGCGTCAACCCATTGACTGCGCTAGAATTTTCGCCCCTTTTCACCTCGCAAACCCTCAATACGCGGCTTAAACCCATGGAAGACCGGCAAGGCCGCCTGTGCGGCACCCTCTACAGCCCCGATTTCGAACAGGACAGCTGCGGTTTCGGCCTCATCGCCCAACTCGACGACGAGCCCTCGCACTGGCTGGTGTCCACCGCCATCTCTTCGCTCGCCTGCATGACCCACCGCGGGGCCATCGCCGCCGACGGCAAGTCGGGCGACGGCTGCGGGCTGCTGTTCAAGAAGCCGGACGCCTTCCTGCGCGCCGTGGCCGCGGAGCAGGGTTGGCGGCTCAACGCCCGTTATGCGGCCGGTCTGGTCTTCCTCAACCGCGAGCCGGTCAAGGCCCAGCGTGCCAGGGAACTGTTGGTGCGTGAGCTGGCCGCCCAAGGGCTGGAGCCGCTGGGTTTCCGCCCCGTCCCCACGGACGAATCCGCCCTTGGTGAGTATGCGCGGGCCAGCCTGCCCGTCATCGAGCAGCTGTTCGTCAACTGTCCGGAGACGATCGATGCCGAGATCTTCGAGCGCCGGCTCTACATCGCCCGCCGCCGCACGGAGAAGGCCCTGGAGGCCGACGACCCCACCTTCTATGTGCCCACCCTGTCGGGCCGCGTGATCGCCTACAAGGGTCTGGTGATGCCGGCCTATCTACCGGTGTTCTACCCGGACCTCAACGACGCGCGCTTCGCATCCTCGCTCGCCGTCTTCCACCAGCGCTTCTCCACCAACACCTGGCCAGAGTGGCGGCTGGCGCAACCGTTCCGGTTCCTCGCCCACAACGGCGAGATCAACACCCTGCAGGGCAACCGCAACTGGAGCCGGGCGCGCGAGCGCAAGTTCGCCTCGCCCTTGATCCCGGACATGGAGGACGTGCGCCCCATGGTGAGCCAGCGCGGCTCCGATTCCATGAGCTTCGACAACATGCTGGAGGGCCTGGTGATGGGCGGGGCGGGGTTGTTCCGGGCCCTGCGCATGATGGTGCCGCCGGCCTGGCAGAACGTCACCCACATGGACCCGGATCTGCGCGCCTTCTACGAATACAACTCCATGCACATGGAGCCCTGGGACGGCCCGGCCGGGATCGTGCTCACCGACGGTCGCTACGGCGTGTGCCTGCTCGACCGCAATGGGCTGCGGCCGGCGCGCTACGTGCTCACCCGCGACCGCATCGTCACCATCGCCTCCGAGGTCGGGGTGTGGGACTACGGGCCGGAGAACGTGCTGGCCAAGGGGCGGGTGCGGCCCGGGCAGATGGTGGCGGCGGACCTGGAGACCGGCCGTTTCCTGCTGCCCGAGGACATCGACGCATTGCTCAAGGACCGCCAGCCCTACCGTCAGTGGCTCAAGCAGCACGGCCGCCGGGTGGAGACCAAACCCGAGGAGGACGCCGATTGCCCGCAGATGGACGCGGCCCAGCTCGCCACCTATCAGAAGCTGTACAACATGAGCTTCGAGGAGCTGGACCAGGTGGTGCGGGTGCTGGCCGAGGACGGCCAGGAGGCGGTGGGTTCCATGGGCGACGACACCCCCATGGCCGTGCTCTCTAGCCAGGTGCGCTCCCCTTACGACTACCTGCGCCAGCAGTTCGCCCAGGTCACCAACCCGCCCATAGACCCCATACGCGAGGCCATCGTCATGAGCCTGCACACGGTGTTCGGGCGTGAGCGCAACCTGTTCGAGGAGACGCCCGAGCACGCCCACCGGCTGGGGGTGAACTCGCCGGTGCTGTCGCACGACGCCTTCGTTACCGTCACCAGCCAGACCGACCCGGCCTATGCCCCGGCCACGCTGGAGCTCAGCTATGACCCCGCCCGCAGCGACCTGAAGACAGCGCTCAGGCAGCTGGCCGCGGCGGCGGTGGAACTGGTGCGCGCCGGCAAGGTGATCCTGGTGCTGTCCGACCGCCGCATAGACCGCACGAAACTGCCCATCCACGCCCTGTTTGCCGTGGGGGCGGTGCACCACGCCCTGATCGACGCCGGCCTGCGCTGCGACGCCAACCTCGTGGTGGAGACCGGCACCGCCCGCGATCCGCACCAGATCGCGGCCCTGATCGGCTACGGCGCCACCGCGGTCTACCCCTACCTCGCCTACCAGTCCATCCTGCAGATGGTGCGTGCGGGCGAGGTCAAACTGCCGGCGGTAAAGGCCCTGGCCAACTATCGCAAGGGTATCGACAAGGGCCTGCTCAAGGTGATGTCCAAGATGGGCATCTCCGCCATCTCCAGTTACCGCGGGGCACAGCTGTTCGAGATCGTGGGCATGCACGAAGAAGTGGTCGAGCTGTGTTTCAAGGGGACTGTCTCGCGCGTGTCCGGGGCCGATTTCAGCGACTTCGAGCAGGACCAGAAGAAGCTCGCCCGTGCCGCCTTCAACCCGCTGCGCCCGCTGCCCGCGGGTGGGTTGTTGAAATTCATCTACGGCGGCGAATATCACGCCTACAACCCGGACGTGGTGCAGGCCCTGCAGCGCGCTGTGCAGACCGGCTCTTACGAGGCCTACAAACAGTACGCCGACCTGGTGAACAACCGGCCGGTGGCCATGTTCCGCGACCTCATGCGCTTGAAGACCCTGCCGCAGCCCATCCCGCTGGAGGAGGTGGAACCCATCGAGTCCATCCTCAAGCGCTTCGACTCGGCCGGCATGAGCCTCGGGGCGTTGTCGCCCGAGGCGCACGAGGCCCTGGCTATCGGCATGAACCGCATCGGCGGGCGTTCCAACTCCGGCGAGGGGGGCGAGGACCCCGCCCGCTACGGTACCGAGCGCATGTCCAAGATCAAGCAGGTGGCCAGCGGCCGCTTCGGCGTCACCCCACACTATCTCGTCAACGCCGAGGTGCTGCAGATCAAGATCGCACAAGGGGCGAAGCCCGGCGAGGGCGGACAGCTGCCCGGCCACAAGGTCTCCGAGCTGATCGCCCGGCTCAGATGCACCAAGCCGGGCATCTCGCTCATCTCCCCGCCGCCGCACCACGACATCTATTCCATCGAGGACCTGGCACAGCTGATCTTCGACCTCAAACAGGTCAACCCGCAGGCCCTGGTGTCGGTCAAGCTGGTGGCCGAGCCCGGAGTGGGTACCGTGGCCGCGGGCGTGGCCAAGGCCTATGCCGACCTCATCACCATCGCCGGCTACGACGGCGGCACGGGGGCGAGCCCGCTGACCAGCGTCAAATACGCCGGCACCCCGTGGGAGCTGGGGCTCACTGAGACGCAGCAAGTGCTGCGCGCCAATGGCCTCAGGGGGCGCGTGCGCGTGCAGACCGACGGCGGCCTGAAGACCGGCCTGGACGTGGTGAAGGCTGCCATCCTAGGGGCGGAGAGCTTCGGCTTCGGCACCGCCCCCATGGTCGCCCTGGGCTGCAAATACCTGCGCATCTGCCACCTCAACAACTGCGCCACCGGCGTGGCCACTCAGGACGAGACCCTGCGCAAGCGCCACTTCATCGGGCTGCCCGACATGGTGGTCAACTTCTTCACCTTCGTGGCCATGGAGACGCGCGAGTGGATGGCGCGGCTGGGCGTGCGCCGTTTCGAGGACCTGATCGGCCGCACCGATCTGATCGAGCTCATGCCGGGCGTGACCGACAAACAGCGTCGCCTGAAGCTCGACCTGTTGCTGTCCCAGGGCAACATCCCGGAGGACGAGCCGCGCCACTGCATCGAACCGTCCAACCCCTCGTTCGACAAGGGGGAGCTGGCCGAACAGATGGTGCGCGAGGCCCTGCCCGCCATCCGCGACAAGCGACCCCTGCGCCTGGAATACCGCATCCGCAACGTCAACCGCTCCATCGGCGCGCGGCTGTCGGGCGAGATCGCGCGTATCCACGGGGCCGAGGGGCTGCCCGACGACTGCCTGCACGTCAAGCTCACCGGCAGCGCCGGCCAGAGCTTCGGGGTGTGGAACCACAAGGGGCTCACCCTGGAGCTGGAGGGCGACGCCAACGACTATGTCGGCAAGGGCATGGCCGGTGGCCGTATCGTCATCTATCCGCCCAAGGGCTCCGCCTTCGAGGCGCATCGCGCCATCATCGTCGGCAACACCTGTCTGTACGGGGCCACCGGCGGTGAGTTCTATGCCGCGGGATGCGCCGGCGAGCGCTTCGCGGTGCGCAACTCCGGCGCCCAGGCGGTGATCGAGGGCGTGGGCGAGCATTGCTGCGAATACATGACCGGCGGCCACGTGGTGGTGCTGGGGATAACCGGCCTCAACTTCGGCGCCGGCATGACCGGCGGCTTCGCCCTGGTCTACGACGAGGACGGCCAATTCGTGCACCGGCTCAACAACGAGCTGGTGGACATGAACCCCATCAACGACGAGAAGACGGCCGAATACCGCAGCTTCCTGCGCGAGCGCCTGGAGAAACACCTGCTCTATACGGGCAGTGCACGTGCGCGCTGGATGCTGGAAAACTTCGACGAGGTGGTGGAGCGCTTCTGGCTGGTCAAGCCCAAGGCGCTCACCCTGGACAGCCTGCTGAAGGATTGAGCGATGGCGCAGATGACCATGGTGTACTGGAGATCTGAGCGGTTCTGGCTGGGCAAGCTGCTGGAACACCCGGAGATCATGAGTCAGGGCGAAACCTTGGAAGAGCTGGAAGAAAACCTCAAGGACGCTTATCTGAGCATGGTCATGGAAGACGTGCCCGACCAGTATCAGATCAAAGAGATCGCGGTGTGAAACGCAGCGAGCTCATCCGCCGGCTGCAACAGGCTGGCTGTGTGTTGTTGCGGCATGGTGGAAGGCACGACATCTACCTAAATCCACGCACGGGCCAAAAACAGCCCATACCGCGCCACAGCGAGATCGATAACCAATTGGTCAGACACATCTGCAAACACTTGGGTCTGGAAGCATGAGCCGATCCAGCCACCGCACCCCGATGGGTCTGTTAATCCTGGCATACCGTCATCCTGCCTGTCGGGGGCAACCGTTGGCCTGGTTGCTGCCATGCCATTGCAGATCAGCAACCGCTCGAAAGGGGCTGAGCGCGCTCGACCTATCCTGACCCGCGCCACGATCCTGCATTCCGGCCACACAGACGAGTAAAGGTCACCCCATGTCCGACGTCTTCCAATTCCTCAACATCCCCCGCCGCGACGGTGCCAAGACCCCGGCCGAGATCCGCCGCCGCGAGTTCCGCGAGATCTACGCCCCAATGGATGCCGACCAGGCACGCGAGCAGGCCGGTCGTTGCCTCGCCTGCGGCAACCCCTACTGCGAGTGGCGCTGTCCGGTGCACAACTACATCCCCAACTGGCTCAAGTTGGCGGAAGAGGGGCGCATCCTGGAGGCGGTGGAGCTGTGCCACCAGACCAACTCGCTGCCCGAGGTGTGCGGGCGGGTGTGTCCGCAGGACCGGCTGTGCGAGGGGGCCTGTACCCTCAACGCCGGTTTCGGGGCGGTGACCATCGGCCAGATCGAACGCTACATCTTCGAGACCGCCTACGCCCAGGGCTGGCGACCCGATCTGAGCCAGGTCACACCGACGGGCAAGCGGGTGGCGGTGGTGGGGGCGGGGCCGGCGGGCCTCGCCTGTGCCGACGTGCTGGTGCGTAACGGCGTCAAACCCGTGGTTTACGACCGTTACGAGGAGATCGGGGGGCTACTCACCTTCGGCATCCCCGAGTTCAAGATGGAAAAGACGGTCATGCGCCGTCGGCGCGAGATCTTCGAGGGCATGGGCATCGAGTTCAGGCTCAACTGCGAGGTCGGCCGCGACGTCCCGTTCCAGCAGCTCATCGACCAATACGACGCCGTCTTCCTGGGCATGGGCACCTATACCTACATGCGCGGCGGCTTCCCAGGCGAGGACCTGCCCGGTGTGGTGCCTGCGCTCGACTTCCTCATCTCTAACATCCGGCGCTGTTTGGGCCTGGATAAACCGGGCGAGACCTTCATCGACATGCGGGGGCAGCGGGTGGTGGTGCTGGGCGGCGGCGACACCGCCATGGACTGTAATCGCACCGCCATCCGCCAGGGGGCGGCAAGCGTCATCTGCGCCTACCGCCGCGACGAGGCCAACATGCCGGGCTCGCGCCGCGAGGTGGCCAACGCCAAGGAGGAGGGTGTCCAGTTCTTGTGGAACCGCCAGCCGGTGGAGGTCGTCGGCCGCGACCGGGTGGAGGGCATCAAGCTGGTGACCACCGAACTCGGGCCGCCCGATGCACGCGGCCGGCGCACGCCGGTGGTGGTGCCCGGTTCCGAGGAGGTCATCGCCTGCGACCGGGTGATCGTCGCCTTCGGCTTCCGCCCCAGCCCCCAGCCCTGGTTTGCCGAGTTCGGCATCAGCACCGACCAGACCGGTCGGGTGATCGCCCGTGGCCACGATCATCCCTACCAGACCGGCAACCCCAAGGTCTTCGCCGGTGGCGACATGGTACGCGGCTCCGATCTGGTGGTCACCGCCGTGTGGGAGGGGCGCGAGGCGGCCAAGGGTATGCTCGCCTACCTGGGCGTGGGCTGAATCCCTGCCGCCCCCTATATTGATGAGGATCAAGGACTCGTCCGGATGATGGCGATGTAATGGCCCTGCGCCCATGAGGAGGGAGGGGTCATTGCCATGCATCGCCACACACCTGCACGTCGAACTTTCCTCGTCTGTTCTGCCGCCCTGCTCGCCACGACGGGGTTTGCCGGCTGCGCCAGCGCACCCGCCGGCCCTCGGTTTAGCGAGGCCGAACGCAAGGCCATCACTGAGTACTTCGCCCGCCAGCGCGGGCGTGGGCCGGTCGAAGTCCCCGCGCAGACGGTCAAGGCTGGCGGCAAGCTCGGCCCGGGCCCACGCCGCCGCCGGCTACCGCGCGAGCTGGAGGAAGCACTGCCCGCCCTTGCCGCCCCCTATCTGCGGCTGGTGGTCAACGCCGACGTCGCCCTCGTCAACACCGACACCGACGACATCCTCGACGTCATCCCCCAGGTCGCGTACTGAGCTCGGCCCACAAGAAGAACTCGCGGTTGCCGTCAGCGCCAGTGATGGGGCTATCGAACCAATCCTTCACCCGCAGACCCGCCGCATGCGCGGCAGCCCGCAGACTGTGTTCGACTTCTGCGTAAAGGCTCGCCTCGCGTACGATCCCGCCTTTGCCCACGGCCCGTGGGCCGACCTCGAACTGCGGTTTGGCCAGCGCGAGCACCTGACCCGCCGCGGCGAGCAATGTCGCCAAAGGCGGCAGCAGCAGGGTCAGTGAGATGAAGGCGGCGTCCACGACGATGAGGTCGAAACCCTGGACGGGTAGGTGGACGCCCAGATGCGCGGCCGACAGATGGCGGGCGTTCACGCCTTCCAGACAGACCACGCGCGCATCCGCTCGCAGACGCGGGTGCAGCTGGCCATGGCCGACGTCCACCCCGACCACCCGCGCCGCCCCCGCCTGCAGCAGGCAATCCGTGAAGCCGCCGGTGGACTGACCCACGTCGAGACAGACCCATCCCACGACGTCGAGACCGGTGTGGGCGAGCGCCCCGGCGAGCTTCAACCCTGCCCGTGAAACGTAGCGCTCATGCTCCGTGGTATCCAGTGCGAGCGCTGCATCCAGCGGCAGATCCAGGCTGGGCTTGGTGAGCCTGCGCCACACCCGTTGCCCGCCCTCGACACGTTCATAGCGCACGCAGCCGGCGGCGATGAGACGTTGCGCCGCACTGCGGGAGTCGGCCAGGCCGAGATGGACGAGCAGTCGATCGGCACGCATGCGGCAGTGTCGAAAGGCTGGGGCGACTGCGCAGCGAGCTTAGCGCAAGTCGCCTCGGCCGTCTGCATCGATCGGGCAGCACGACGCGGCAGCCGGCCATGGGTGACCGCCAGCCACCGTCGCGGCTTGCTTGCAGGACGCCTGGGCTTGGGTTTTACTGACGCATCCGTCCGCGATGCCGATCTTGCATGACCCGCTCCCGACTGCTGCTGTTCGCGTTGCTGCTCGTTCTCGCCGGCGCGCTCTCCTGGGGGTTCATGCCGCGGCCGATCGCGGTGGAGATCGTCGAGGTGCGGCGAGGCCCGCTCACGGTGACGATCGAAGACGAGGGGCGCACGCGCATCCGCGACCGTTACGTGGTCTCCGCCCCGGTGGCGGGCAGTCTACACCGCATTAGGCTGAAAGCGGGCGACGCTGTGCAGCGCGGCCAAGCGGTGGCGGAGCTGGAGCCATTGCCGGTGCAGGCGCTTGACGCGCGTGCGCGCGCCCAGGCGGCGGCGCAGGTACGTGCGGCCCAGGCCCAGCTCGAGGCGGCGCGCGAGCAGGCGCGGGCGGCACGGGCTGAACTGGAGCTGGCGCAGGCCGAGCTCGGTCGCACCGAGGCCTTGGCGCGGGCAGACTTCCTCTCGCGCGCGGCGGTGGATCAGGCGCGTGCCCGCTTCGAGCGCGCCCAGGCGGCGCACGCGGCGGCGACACAGACGGTGGAGGTGGCGCGGCATCAGCTGGAGCAGGCACGCATCGCCTACCGCAGCATTGCCACGCTACCAGCATCCACGGCGGCGGAGCGGCTCGTGCTACGTGCCCCGGTGGCGGGTCGGGTGTTGCGGCTCATGCGCGAGAGTGAGGGCGTTGTGGCGGCAGGTCAGCCGCTCATGGAGCTGGGCGATCCGCAGGCGCTGGAGGTGGAGGTGGAGGTCCTCTCCACCCAGGCGGTGCGCATCCGTCCCGGCGGCCGGGTGGTGCTGGAGCGCTGGGGCGGACCGCCGCTGGAGGGCCGCGTGCGCGTAGTGGAGCCGCAGGGTTTCACCAAGGTCTCCGCCTTGGGGGTGGAGGAGCAGCGCGTGCGCGTGCTGGTGGACCTCGTCTCGCCACCCGAACAATGGCGCGCCCTCGGCGATGGCTTTCGGGTCGAAGCGCGCTTCGTGGTCTGGGAAGGAGCCGACGTGCTGCAGGTGCCGGCCTCCAGTCTCTTCCGCCTCGACGGCGGTTGGGCCCTGTATGCCGTGCAGGATGGACGCGCCCGGCTGCGACGGGTGCAGGTGGGCGAGTGGGCCGGACCGTCGGTGCAGATCACCGCCGGGGTCGAACCCGGCGAACGGGTGATCGCCCAACCCGACGAGCGGCTGCGCGAAGGGGTGCGCGTGCGGGGGCGGTCATGAGCCACAGGCCGATCATCGGGCTTGCACTGGGCAGCGGTTCGGCCCGCGGCTGGGCGCACATCGGCGCCATCCGTGCACTCGCCGAGCTGGGCATCACGCCGCGCATCGTCTGCGGCACCTCCATCGGCGCCCTGGTCGGCGCGGCCTATGCCGCCGGCAGACTCGAACGCCTGGAGGCCTGGGTATGCAGCCTGAAACTGCAAGGGGTGGTGAGCTTTTTCGACTTCAGCCTCAACGGCGGCATGCTCAAGGGCGCGCGCCTGATGGAGTTCTTCCGCACGCATTTCGAGGACCGGCCGATCGAGGCGCTGGACCTCCCCTACGGCGCGGTGGCGACCGATCTGGCCAGCGGGCGCGAGGTGTGGCTGCGCGAGGGCAGCCTGCTCGATGCGGTACGCGCCTCCATCGCCCTACCGGGGTTGTTCACACCGGTGCTGCGTGCGGGGCGCTGGCTGGTGGACGGTGGTCTGGTCAACCCGGTACCGGTCACGCTGGCGCGCGCCCTGGGCGCGGAGGTGGTGATCGCGGTGGACCTCAACACCTTCCTCATCGGCCGCCACCTGCGCAAACGCGAGCCGGCGGGCAACCGCCCGGCGGCCGACAGCCTCACCGCCGCCCTCATGCAGAGGCTGCAGGCCCTGCCGCTGCCTTGGCGCGAGGCCGACGAGGGTGGGGAGACGCCGCCTTCCTTGTTCGATACCCTGGCCACCAGCCTCAACATCATGCAGGTGCAGATAAGCCGCAGCCGCCTGGCTGGCGAGCCACCGGACGTACTCATCACGCCGCGCGTGGCGCACCTGGGCCTGCTGGAGTTCCACCGCGCCCGCGAGGCGATCGCCGAGGGGCGGCGTGCGGTGCACAGCGCACTGCCCCAGCTGCGTGCACTGGAGCTGCTCGCTTGAGCACCGCACCGATCGCCGGGCGGCCGCTCAGTGCACCTGCAGGAAGGGGTAGCGCTCGCGCAAGGGGCGGTCGAGCAGGGCCACGCCGGCCTCGCCGCCCAGGGTCTCGCAAGCCACGATCCAGTCCGGGTCGCGGAAATCGGTCGTCAGCCGCCCGCCGCGGGCCGCCACCAGTTCGATCAGATGGTCCGCCGCCGCCCGCTCGGCCTCCTGGGTGTGGATGCGGCCGAGCTGCCCGCGTCGTTCGACCCGCACGAAGAAACGGCCATCGCCCATGCGGGCGGCGAAGGGGGTCACGGCCGCCTTGAAGCTCTGCACGAAGTCCTCCGGCCGGCAGACAAAGACGCGCTCAACCGGCACCACACGCGCCAGATGGGCTACCCACGGCTGTGCGCTCTCCTGCGCCGTCAGCACCTCGTCCAGAAAGGCGCAGCTGTCCTCCACGCGTCCAAGGCAGACATATTTGAAAGCGGTGGCGTGGAATTCCCCGAGGGCCTTCAAGCCCTGCAGCACGGCGTGTTCATGCCCCGGTCCGGCACGCACGGTGACCACGACATTCCAATCCATACCTCACCTTTTCGCGCTGATCAACTGCAGACGAGCTGGATGTCAAAGGCGAGCAGACGCGATTCGTTCAGGCGTTCGAGCAGGCCGTTGACCATGTCGCGCAGGGCGTTGGCCGGCAACAGGTACTGGCCGGTGGCCATCTCGGCCGGGCAGCGGATGTTGGCCACCCACAGCTCGCGGCCGCCGGTAGGGAAGACCCGTTTGATCCTGGGCAGCGTATCGACCAACTTGCCCGGCAGGGTCAGGACGTGGTCATAGGTCCATTGTGCGTTGTCCTGGAGCTGCCGCGCGGCGATTCTGGGCAGCTCGGCCGCGGGTGTGGGCGTGAACCAACCCGCCAGGTAGGGATTGGTCGCCTGCGGTAGCCCAGGCAATTCAGCCGACCAGGTCGGCGGCGCTGCGGCCGTATCCCTCGCCGCGGCCGTCATGCCGTCCGCGGCTACCCGTTGCGGCGCGACGGCGGGGCGTCCCTGCGGGTCGGCGGACGGCACCGGCTGGACCGGGCTGCGGCCCACCCCCGTCCTCACCCTGGCCTGCTCCGCGGCCTTGTGCTGGGTGCCTTGCGCAGCGGCCAGGGCCGGCAGGCTTAGGACGCAGGACAGGACAAACGACAGGCCGATGCGGGCGCCGTGGGGCGTGCGGCGGGGCGTTATCGGTCGGTGGCGTTCAACTGCAGACCAACTGGATGTCGAATTTGAGCCACTGCGCATCGTTCAGCTTGTGCAACAGGCCGTTGATCCCCTCGCGCAGGGCATTGGCCGGCGCGAAATACTGGCCGGCGACCAGCTCCGCGGGGCATTTCAAATTCGCCACCACTAGCTCGCGCCCGCCGGTCGGGTGCACGGTCTTGATCTTGGGTAGGGCATCCGTGAGCTTGGCGGGCAGGGAAGTGACGGCATCGCTGACCACGCGCGCGTTCTGATTGAGCTGCCCCACGGCCATCGCCGGCAGCGCAGCGGCAGACACGGGGCGGTACCAGCCGGTCAGATAGGGATTGTCGGCCTTGGCCCCTGGCGCCAGCTTCGGCGGCTCGGCGACAACGGTCTGTGGTGCGACGAGGCCGGCGGACACGACCGCAGGCGCGGGCGGCGCTGCGCTCACGGGCGCGGCTGGCACCGATGCGCTGGATGGGGCAACCGCGGCTGTCACGCCGGCGGCAGGTCCTGCAGAGGGCAGGGCAGGCAGTGAACGTTCGGTCGCGGCCTGCGATGGCGCCACGGGCTCGGGCTCTTTTCTCGGCGGCACTATCTCACCCGCAGCCTGTGTGCGCTCACCGCCGGCACTCTGACTGGACGCGACCACGGCCTGCACACGGGGGGCGGTTGCAGGCTTGACGGCCACCCGTTTCACGCCTGCCCTGGCCTTGGGGTCATTGGTCACGGCATCCACCGGCATGGCCACCATCAGGGCGGCGAGTAGCACTGCCCAGGATGCGGGGCCTGGTGCAATCCGCCCCGCCGTCATGTCGATTGCGTTCATGTTTCGTCTCCTCATCCAGGTGACCACCCCGGTGGACACCCACTAACACCACCGGCCAATCCGCCCTACTCGCAGTGTTATCGGCAATTCGTAAAAATTTAGTAACCAATAATCCACATAAGTTTCGGGGTTGGCAAGTGAAACATGGCACAGATGTGCAAATGACCACCCGGCTAGGCGTCCAACATGCCGACCTGCCCCGAATCATGAACGTAGCCGGATGCGGGCGGTTAGAATCGGGTATACAGACCCTACCTGCCTATGACTGAATTCACAGTAAACCCGCTGCGACCGACCGGTACCGACCTCGACGTCTCCATCGTCATCCCCATCTACAACGAATATGACAACCTGCCCGACCTGGTCGCCCAGGTGGAGCAGGCCATGCGTGCGACCGGGCTGAGCTGGGAGCTGATCTGCGTGGACGACGGCTCGCGCGACGGCTCCGACCGCCTGCTGGCCGAGCTGGCGGCCGAGCGGCCCTGGCTCAAACCGCTCTACCTCAACCGTAACTACGGCCAATCCACTGCCATGCAGGCCGGTTTCGATGCAGCGCGGGGGGCCACCCTGATCACCCTGGATGGCGATCTGCAGAACGACCCGGCCGACATCCCGCGGCTGCTCAAGGAACTGCAGGCATACCCGGACATCGACATCCTGTCCGGCTGGCGCAAAGACCGGCAGGACCGCACCCTCACGCGCAAACTGCCCTCGCGCCTGGCCAACGCGCTGATCTCGTACATCACGGGGGTCAAACTGCACGACTACGGCTGCTCGCTCAAGCTCTACCGGCGCGAGGCGCTGGAGCACGTGCGGTTGTACGGCGAGCTGCACCGTTTCATCCCGGCCCTGGCGGGACAGTTCGGGGCGCGGGTGATGGAGCTGCCGGTCAACCACCGACCGCGCACGCGCGGCAAGTCGAAGTACGGCCTGGACCGCACCGTGCGCGTGCTGCTCGACCTGTTGTGGGTGAAGTTCCTGCTGCGCTTCCTGCACCGGCCTATGCACGCCTTCGGCGGCACCGGCGCGTTCATGCTGTTCCTGGGCTTCGTCATCCTGGCCTGGTTGAGCTTCGAAAAGCTCGTGCTGGGCGAACACATCGGCGGCCGACCGCTGCTGCTGCTGGGGGTGATGCTGATGCTGATGGGTGTGCAGTTCCTGGGCCTGGGGGTGATCGGCGAGCTGCTCACCCGCATCTACCACGAGCCGGGCGGCGGCAAGCAGTACGTGCTGCGGCCCGCACCGCGGCCGGGGAGGGTGAGGAGTGAGGGGGAAGGAGTGAGGAGGGAGGAGGGAGGGAGTGAAGGGTGAGGGCCTTGCCGCACTGCACCGCACCGACGCCCCCGGCGCGTCCGCGGCGAGCGACGTGATCCTCAGCCACCTGCCGGCAGGCGACTGCTCCAGGGACAGCGCGTGATGCCCGGCCCTTACCCCTCATCCCTCAGCCCTCAGCGCCGCTGGGACGGCTGGCTGCTGGGCCTGCTCGTCCTGCCCTTCCTGGGGATCTGGGCCGCCCCCCTGTTCGACCTGGACGAAGGGGCCTTCACCGCCGCCACCCTGGAGATGTTCCTGCGTGGCGACTTCCTCACCATCGAGCTGATGGGCGCGCCGCGCACCGACAAACCCATCCTCAGCTACTGGCTGCAGGCGGCCTCGGTGGCGGCGTTCGGCTTCCACGAATGGGGTTGGCGTCTGCCTTCCGCCCTGGCCGCGGCGGTCTGGATCGGCCTCACCTACGCCTTCGTCGCCCGTGTGCTGGACCGCGAGCGGGCGCGGCTCGCCGCCCTCATCATCGCCTGCGCCGTGGGGCCGGCCATGATCCAGCGCGCCGCCACCGCCGACGCGCTGCTCAACCTGTGGCTCGCCGCTGCGGGCTACGCGGCCTGGTTGTGGCTGAAGGAGGGTCGCGCGCTATGGCATTACGCGGGCCACGCCGCCATGGCCCTGGGCTTTCTCACCAAGGGGCCGGTGGCAGTGGTGGTGCCGGCCACTGCGGTGTTGCTGTGGTGCCTCAGCCGGCGCGAGCCCGCACGTTTCCTGCGCTGGGCGCTGGCGCCGGGCCCGCTGGCGCTGTCGGCCGCCCTGGCCCTGCCCTGGTTCGTCGCCGTGAGCCTGCGCGACGGCGGCACCTTCGTCGCCGGCTTCCTGTTCAAACACAACGTCGGCCGCTTCGGCGGGGCGATGGAGGGGCATGGTGGCCCGCTGTGGTATTACCTGCCGGTGTTGATTCTCAGCCTGCTGCCCTTCAGCGGCCTGCTTCCCGCTCTGGCTGCACGCCTGCGGGGGCTGTGGCGCGATGAGCTGATGCGCTATGGCCTGATCTGGTTTGCCCTGGTGTTCGCGCTGTTCTCCCTGTCCGGCACCAAGCTGCCGCACTATCTCTACTACGGCTACGGCGGGCTGGTGCTGGCGCTGGCGCAGGTGGGGGTGGAGGTGCGCTCGCGCGGGCTGCTCTTCCTGCCAGGGGTGCTGCTCGCCCTGATCCTGCTCACGCTGCCGGAGCTGCTCGGTCAGGTGCTGCCGCGGCTTAAGCCGGACGACCAGGCCCTGTTGGCGGATTACCCGGCCGCCTTCGGTGCGGTCTATCGGGCTTGGTTCGCCGCTGCCTTGTTGCTGGGCCTGATCCTGCTCGCCCAGCCGCGCCGCGGCTGGATGCCGGGACTGTATGCCCAGGCGGTGGTCCTCGTGCTGGGCTTCGCGCTGCTGACCCTGCCGGCGGCGGGCTGGCTGCAGCAGGGCCCGGTGCGCGAGGCCGGGCGTCTGGCGGCACGGCTCGACGGCCCGCTCGTGCTGCACGGGGTCAACGTGCCCAGCTTCCAGACCTATGCCGGCCGGGTGGTGAGCCGTCGCCCGCCGCGGCCGGGCGACCTGGTGCTCACGCGCACCTCCCGGCTGCCCGAGATCAATGGTGCCGAGCTGCTGTGGCGCAGCCGGGGCTATGCGCTGGTGCGGGTGAGGGGGTGAACGGTGAAGTGGGGATGGTCGGCGGCCGGCGCGACCTGTGGCTGCTGATCCTGCTGCTCGGCCTGCTTGTCGCCTGGCGCATCGCTGCGCTGCTGCACCTGGACCTGGAGCTCTACGCCGACGAGGCGCAGTACTGGAGCTGGTCGCTCGCGCCGGATTTTGGCTATTACTCCAAGCCGCCCATGGTGGCCTGGCTGATAGCGCTCAGCACGCGGCTGCTGGGCGATGGCGAGCTCGCGGTGCGCGCCGCCACCTTCGTGCTGTGGCCGGCCACCAGCGTGTGGCTGTGGCTCACCGTGCGGCGGCTGTTCGCCGGCGAGCCCTGGGCGGCGCCGGCCGCCCTGGCCTCGGCGCTGGCCTTCGCCACCCTGCCCATGACCTTTTTGGGCGGCATCCTCATCACCACCGACGCCCCACTGCTCTTTTTCTGGGCGGCGAGCCTGTATCTGCTCGTGCGCACCCTGCAGGGCGACCGCTGGCGCGACTGGCTCGGCCTGGGGCTGCTGGCGGGCTTGGGGCTGCTGTCCAAATACAGCATGGTCTTCTTCGCCCCGGCCCTGCTCGCCTATCTGCTCGCCAGCCCCGCACAGCGGCGCCTACTCCTCACCCCCAAACCCTATGCGGCCGCGGCCGTGGCGCTGGCCGTCTTCGCCCCCAACCTGGTGTGGAACGCGCGCCACCACTACGCCAGCTTGCAGCACACGGCGGAGATCTCGCAGCTCGGGCGCAGCCTCTTCCACCCCGAGGCCTTGCTGGAATTCTTCGCTGCCCAGTTCCTAGTGTTCGGACCGATCATGCTGCTGGGACTGATCGCCCTCGCCCTGCAGCCGCGGATCTGGTGGATGGACGCGCGCCTGCGCCTGCTGGCCGCCTTCGCCTTCGTACCGCTGGCCGCCTTCCTGCTGCTGGCACTGCTGTCCAGGGCGCTCGCCAACTGGGCCGCCTTTGCCTATGCCGCCGGCAGCGCCCTGGTGGTGACCTTGTGGATCGTCCGGCGGCAGGGGCGCTGGTTCAAGGCCGCCCTAATCGTCAACCTGCTGCTGGGGGCCTTGGTGTATCACCTGCCCGATGCGACCCGGGCGCTCGGGCTGGAACTCGGCCGCAAGACCGACCCTTATGCCCGGGTGACCGGCTACCGGGCCCTGGGGGCGGAAGTGCGCCGGCGGCTGGCCGCCGAGCCCGGCGCGCGGCTCATGGCCGACGACCGCAAGAGCATGGCGAGCCTGCTCTACTACGCCCGCCCGGAAAGTCTCGATGCCGTCTATTACAACCCCTCGGGCGCCCTGGACAACCACTATGTCCTCACCCGTGAGGTGGCGCAGCGTCCGCATGGCCGCTTCCTGCTGGTCACCCGTGGCCGCGAGCCGGCACAGCTCGCGCGCCACTTCGCCGTGGTCGAGCGTATGCCCGACATACGCATCCGCACCCACCACGACCACATGCTGGTGTATCAAGTCTGGCGCCTGCACGACTACAAGGGGGCGCACTGCATCCCATCCGGCCAGCGCCCCAACCAGTCGAGCACGCGTTGCGTCGCCACCGCGTCGCGGTAGGGCAAGGTGTGGGCGCGGATGAGGTCGTGCATCCCCGCTTGCGGTCCGAGCTGGGCGAGGCTCAAGGCCTGGTTCTCCACCCCCGCCAGGGCGACAGGCCCGCCCAAGGGGTCCCAGGGGACGTACACATTCAGCCAGCCCTTGAGCCTCAGTGTTTGGGCATCGGGCCAGACTGCGCCCGGCGGCCAGGGCAGCTGCGGATGCAGGCGCCGCAAAAGGTCCAGCCAGCCCGGACGGCCCAAGGGGGTGGACAGGGTGACCAAGAGTTCCGCCCCGCCGCCGGCCTCGACCAAGGCCAGATAGGCGATCACCGCCCCCAGCGAGTGGGTGAGCAGCCACACGCGGCGCCCCTGTCCGCGGGCCTCGGTGAGCAGTCCGGCCAGGGCCGCGACCGCCGCCGCGATCCCCGCCCGGTCGAGGGGATCGCCGCTCCAGGCCAGGCGTCGCAGCTCGCCACAGGCGGCCAGCCGTTGCGCCAGCGGCGAGCGCGCGAGATAGCCCCGCTCCAGCGCCGCGGCCGTGCCTATGGGGGAGCCGGGCAGGGGGTTGAAGAGCTGGAAGGGGTTGACCCCTTCCACCACCAGGATCAGCGGTGCCTCCTGGGCGCGCACCGTCAAGCCCGACAGGATCAGGGCGAGCGCCCACAGCCAGCGTCTCATGCCTGTCCCCAGGCGGCGAACAGGGGGTCGCTGTAGTCGCGCTCGGCGATGTAGGGGTCGTCCGGCGGGCGGGCCAGCCCGCGCAGGGTCTCGCTGTGCAGGGCCGTGAAGCCGGCCTGCTGCAGCAGCCCCAGCACGTAACCCAGACGCTCGAAGGGGTGCAGCTCGGTCCAAAGTCGGATCACCTTGGGCGGGAACCAGCGATCGGAGAAGCTGAACACAGCTAAGCCGCCCGGCCGCAGCACGCGCTTGAGTTCGGCGAACACCGCCCGTGGGTGGATCAGGTATTCCACCGAGGCCGTGCACAGCACGAGGTCGAAACGGGCGGCGGGGAAGGGCAGCTGCGGGTCGCGGTTGAGGTCGTGCACCAGCCAGCGAGCAAGCCTTGGATTGGCCGCCAGTTCCTCGGCGTTCATGCCCAGGCCCACGACCTCCAGCTCGGCCGGTGTCTCGGGCAGGTGGCTCGCCCAGCTCGACATCAGGTCCAGCACCTCGAGGCCGGGCCGCAGGAAGCGGCCGTACAGACGGGTCAGTTCGGCCCGGCAGGCGGCGTCCAGGTGGTGCACGAGACGCGGCCGGGCGTAGAAGGCGGCGTCTTCGGTCGCGTCGGCGCGTGTAAACGCCGCGGGCGGGTGGTCGGTGGTGGCAGCCGCGGACGCTGGCGTCTGCATGCCCGGACCCTGCAACAGGTCGAGGAAACGGCCGCGCGCCGCCTGGGTTTGCGTCGCCTGCAGGGTGAGGCCAACGCCGCGGCCGGCCAGGGGGTGATTGACGTCCACCCGCAGAGTGTCGCCCTCCACCGCGAGCAGCCGACAGGGGCGCAGGTCCTCGCGCCCCTGGGCCAGCCCGGCGAAGGCCAGGCGCGGGTAGAAGCGGCCGACCACCGGCGCCGTGCGCAGGCGGAAGGCCGTCGCCGGCAGGCGTTGTTCGGGCTCGCCAGCGGGCTTAAGCCAACGCGAGGCATCGAGCGTGACCGTCTCGCCCGCCGTCAGGGCCGGCAGTAGCCGGACCAATGCCCCGTCCGCCTGCAGGGCGGACGGTGGCAGCAGCAGGCGGTCGCAATGCGCTATGCCTGCGTCCTGCCAGGCAAGCCTGGCCTCGATCGCCATCATCACCGCCTCCTGTGCACCAACGCAGTGCACCTTGCACCAGTGCAAGGCATAGTTTAGACCGCACCGGGCCGCAGACGCGTGCCCCTGCGCCCCCGTCAGCCTGGCACGGCTATTGCTTATACCTTGCCAGACACGCTGGGCAAGGCTGCAAAGCGGTCAGGGACGACGGCGTCCGCAGGACACTCTGCTGACGCCGTTTTTTTCGTTGATGGAGTCGCACGATGGGCAAACCCAAACTCGTGGTGATCGGCAACGGTATGGCGGGCATGCGCACCGTCGAGGAGCTGCTCAAGCTCGCCCCCGATCTGTACGACATCACCGTCTTCGGTGAGGAACCCCACCCCAATTACAACCGCATCCTGCTCTCGCCGGTGCTCACGGGCGAGCAGACGCTCGATCAGATCATCCTCAACCCCTTGGACTGGTATGCCCAACACGGTATTCGGCTGCACACGGGCGACCCGGTCGTGCACATCGACCGCGCCCGGCGCGTGGTGGTGAGCCGCAGCGGCATCGAGGCGTCTTACGACCGGCTGCTCATGGCCACCGGCTCGCGCCCCGTGCGCCTGCCGCTGCCCGGTGCCGAGCTGGCCGGGGTGGTGTGTTTCCGCGACATCGCCGATGTACAGGCGATGGTCGCGGCGGCGCGCGAATACCGTCAGGCGGTGGTGATCGGCGGTGGGCTGCTGGGCCTGGAGGCGGCCAACGGCCTGCGGGCGCGCGGCATGCAGGTGACCGTGGTGCATCTGGCATCGTGGCTCATGGAGCGCCAGCTGGACGAGCCGGCGGCAAGGCTGTTGCAGCGCACGTTGGAGGAACGAGGCATCGCCTTCCGGCTGGCGGCCCAGACCGAGGCGCTGCAGGCGGGTGAGTCCGGTCGGGTGTGTGCGGTGCGGCTCAAGGGGGGCGAGGTGCTGCCGGCGGGGCTGGTGGTGATGGCGGTAGGCATCCGCCCCAACACCCAACTGGCCGAGGCGGCGGGCCTGCATTGCAACCGCGGCATCGTGGTCGACGACACCCTGCAGACGGTCACCGATCCGCGCATCTATGCCGTGGGCGAGTGCGTGAGCCACCGCGGCGTGTTCTACGGCCTGGTGGCACCGCTGTTCGAGCAGGCCAAGGTGGCGGCGAACCATCTCGCCCGCTTCGGCATCGCCCGCTACACCGGGTCGATCACCGCCACCAAGCTCAAGGTCACCGGCGTGGACCTCTACTCCGCCGGCGACTTCATGGGCGGCGAGGGGTGCGAGGAGATCGTGCTGCGGGACGCCGGCCGCGGCGTGTATAAGAAGCTGGTGCTCAGGCAGGGCCGCATCGTCGGGGCCTGCCTGTACGGCGACACCCTGGACGGCCCCTGGTATTTCGAGCTGATGCGCGAGGGCAGCGACGTGACCGCCCTGCGCGAGCGGCTCATGTTCGGGCGGGCACACGTGGGCGACGCCGGCCACGGCGATCCCAGGGCGCGCGTGCAGCAGCTGCCGGACAGCGCCGAGATCTGTGGCTGCAACGGCGTGTGCAAAGGCACGATCCTCGCCGCCATCCGCGACCAGAAGCTGTTCACCCTGGAGGAGGTGCGCGCACACACCAAGGCGAGCGCCTCCTGCGGCTCCTGCACCGGGTTGGTCGAGGCCCTGCTGGCCATGGCGGTGGGGGGCGACCACTCCACCGCCCCGTCGAAGAAGCCCCTATGCCCCTGCACGCACTACACCCACGACGAGGTGCGCGCCGCCATCCGCGACCAGGGCTTAAAGAGCATCCCCGCGGTGATGCGCCGCCTGGAGTGGAAGACGCCCGACGGCTGTCCCAAGTGCCGCCCGGCCCTGAACTACTACCTGCTCGCCGCCTGGCCCGGCGAGTATGCCGACGACGCCCAGTCGCGCTTCATCAACGAACGCGCCCACGGCAACATCCAGAAGGACGGCAGCTTCTCCGTGGTGCCGCGCATCTGGGGCGGGGTGGTCAGCCCGCGGGAGCTGCGGGCCATCGCCGCGGTGGCGGAAAAGTACCAGGCCGCCGAGGTCAAGATCACCGGCGGCCAGCGCATCGACCTGTTCGGCATTCGCAAGGAGGACCTGCCCGCGGTATGGCGGGATCTCAGCGCTGCCGGCTTCGTCTCCGGCCACGCCTATGGCAAGGCCCTGCGCACGGTCAAGACCTGTGTCGGCAGCCGCTGGTGCCGCTTCGGCACACAGGACTCCACCGGCCTGGGCATCAAACTCGAACAGGCCACCTGGGGCTCGTGGATGCCGCACAAGTTCAAGATGGCGGTGTCGGGCTGTCCACGCAACTGCGCCGAGGCCACCATCAAGGACTTCGGCGTGGTGTGCGTGGACTCCGGCTATGAACTGCACGTGGGCGGCAACGGCGGCATCAAGGTGCGGGTGACCGACCTGCTCACCCACGTCAAGACCGAGGCCGAGGTGATCGAGCATGCCTGCGCCTTCATCCAGCTCTACCGTGAGGAGGCGCATTACCTGGAGCGCACCGCGCCCTGGGTGGAGCGGGTGGGGCTCGCCCACATCAAGGCGCGCGTGGTGGAGGACGCCGACAGCCGCCGCGCGCTGTATGAGCGCTTCTTGCAATCACAGCGCCACGCCCAGCACGACCCCTGGGCCGAGCGCGCGCAAGGCGGGGCCGCGCACGAGTTCGCCCCGCTCGAGACCGTCGTCTGAACCCGGAGGCAGCCATGAACGCCATGACCGAAGGTTGGCTCAAGATAGGCCGTCTGCACGACGTCCCACGTCAGGGGGCACGGGTGGTGCGCACCGCGGCCGGGGCCATCGCCGTCTTTCGCACCCACGACGACCAGGTCTATGCCCTGGAGGACCGCTGTCCGCATAAAGGCGGGCCGCTGTCCCAGGGCATCGTGCACGGCCACCGCGTGGCCTGCCCCCTGCATGACTGGCGCATCGACCTGGAGAGCGGGCAGGCGGTGGCCCCCGACGTGGGCTGTGTGGCCCGCTACCCGGTGCGCATCATCGACGGCGAGCTGTGGCTGCAGCTCAACGGCGCCATGCTGGGCGGCCCGACGCCCGCCCAGGGCTGCCGCCATGACTGAGCCGGTGCGCACCACCTGCCCCTACTGCGGGGTGGGTTGCGGCCTGCTCCTGCACCGCGCGGGCGCGGGCTGGCGGGTGGAGGGCGACCCCGAACACCCCGCCAATTACGGACGGCTGTGCTCCAAGGGGGCGGCCCTGGCCGAGACCCTAGGCCAGGAGACGCGCCTGCTCCATCCTTTGCTGCGCGGCGAGCGGGTCAGTTGGTCTACCGCCCTGGACGCGGTGGCACAGGCGCTCAGGCGCACCCTGGCCGAGCACGGCCCGCAGGCGGTGGCCTTCTACGTCTCGGGGCAGCTGCTGACCGAGGACTATTACGTGGCCAACAAGCTCATGAAGGGCTTCCTCGGCGCGGCCAACATCGACACCAACTCGCGCCTGTGCATGGCCTCGGCGGTGGCTGGCCACGTGCGCGCCTTTGGCGAGGACGTGGTGCCGGCGACCTATGCCGACGTCGAGGCGGCCGACCTCGTGGTGCTCATCGGTTCCAACGCCGCCTGGACCCACCCGGTGCTGTTCCAGCGCCTACAGGCCGCCCGCCAGGCGCGCCCGCAGCTCAAGGTCGTGGTGATCGACCCACGCCGCACCGCCACCGCCGAGGCGGCCGACCTGCATCTGGCCCTCGCCCCGGGCACGGATGCTTGGCTGCTCAACGGGTTGCTCGACTACCTGCGGCGCGAGAGCGGCATCGACTGGGCCTGGGTGGAGGCGCACGTGGCCGGCTTCGGGGCGGCGTTCGCGGCCGTGGCGGGGCTCACCATCCCGCTGGTGGCCGAGCACTGCGGGCTCAAGGAGGCCGAGGTGGCCACCTTCTACCGCTGGTTCGCCGCCACCGAACGCAGCGTGACCCTGTTCTCGCAGGGCATTAACCAGTCCAGCTCCGGTACCGACAAGGTCAACGCCATCCTCAACCTGCACCTGGCCACCGGCCGCATCGGTCGGCCCGGCATGGGCCCTTTCTCGCTCACCGGCCAGCCCAATGCCATGGGTGGGCGCGAGGTGGGCGGACTGGCCACGCAACTGGCCGCACACATGGACTTCGCCCCCGAGCGGGTAGAGGCGGTGGCGCGCTTCTGGGGCGCCCCGCGCATCGCCCGCGCGCCGGGGCTGAAGGCGGTGGACTTGTTCGAGGCGGTGCAGGCGGGCGAGATCAAGTTTTTGTGGATCATGGCCACCAATCCGGCGGTGAGCCTGCCCCAGGCCGAGCGGGTGCGGCAGGCGCTCGAGCGCTGCCCCTGCGTGGTGGTGTCGGACATGACCGCCCACACCGACACCGCCCGTTATGCCCACGTCCTGCTGCCGGCCGCGGCCTGGGGCGAGAAGGACGGCACGGTCACAAACTCCGAGCGGCGCATCTCGCGCTGCCGCCCCTTCCTCGCCCCGGCCGGCGAGGCACGGCCGGACTGGTGGATGGTGGCGCACGTGGCCCGCCGGCTGGGCCACGGCGACGCCTTCGCTTATCGCGGACCGGCCGCGATCTTCCGCGAACACGCGCGGCTCACCACCCTGGCCAACGACGGCACGCGCCGGTTCGACCTCGGGCCGCTGGCCGGCCTGAGCGATGCCGACTACGACCGGCTCCCCCCCACCCTGTGGCCGCTGGGGCAGGAGCGCCCCTATGCCGACGGCCGCTTCTCCACCGCGGATGGGCGGGCGCGCATGCTGCCCATCCACCCGCGCGCGCCGGCCGCCGCCCCGCATGCCGCGCACCCCATCGTGCTCAACACCGGACGGCTGCGCGACCAGTGGCACACCATGACCCGCACGGGCTTAAGCCCCCGGTTGTCCGCCCATTGCACCGAACCCTGCGTGGAGCTGCATCCGGCCGATATCACCCGTTTGGGCCTTGCCGCCGGGGGGCTGGCCCGGCTGCACTCGCCGCACGGCGAGGCGATCGCCCGCGTGCTGGCGCAACCGGGCCAGCGGCCGGGCGAGGCCTTCCTGCCCATGCACTGGAACGGCCGCTTCAGCGCCCGCGCGTGGGCGAACGCCCTCACCGCGGCGGTGACCGATCCCATCTCCGGCCAGCCGGAGTTCAAGCACACGCCGGTGGCCGTCAGCCCGTATGCGGCCGACTGGTATGGGCTTGCCCTGAGCCGCACCCCTCTGACGGTGGACCACCTACCCTACTGGAGCGTCACGCCGGCGCGCGGCTGTTGGCGTTACGGCCTCGCCGGCCGGCAAGGCGACCTCGCCGGCCTGCACGCGTGGTTCGAGGGCGATGGCGAGCTGGCCGAGTTCGCCGACCCGGCCGCCGGCCGCTGGCGTGCGGCCTTGATGCGCGACGGTCGCCTGGAACGGCTCGTGTTCATCGAGCGCGAGCCGCAGCGGCTGCCCGAGCGCAGCTGGCTGGAGGCGTTGTTCGAGCGCGAGCGCCTGACCGAGGCCGAGCGCGCCGCCCTGCTGCTGGGCAGCCCGCCCAGCGGCACGGCCAGCGAGGGACGGGTGGTGTGCGCCTGCCACGGCGTGGGCGAGGCACGGCTGGCCGCCGCCATCGCCGCCGGCGCCCGTAGTGTGGAGGCGCTCGGCGCCCAGCTCAAGGCCGGCACCCATTGCGGCAGCTGCGTGCCGGAACTCAGACGCCTGCTGCGCCAGGCTGCGGCTTAGCGCGGTGGTCGGGGGATGCCCGCGGCGGCCGGACGACCCGCCTACACGGGCCTGGCCTCGGACGCACAGACGGGCATGAAAAAGGCCCGCCTTGCGCGGGCCCGTGCACACGGTTGGCGACGGCTCAGCGCGGGCAGGCGTCCTCACCGGGGATCTTGCCCGGCAGCAGCAGGAACTGCTCGAACGGGCCCATCACCCGCATGGCCTCGGCCTTGGGGCCGTCGAACTTCAGCCGCCCGAACATCATGGCGCGCATGGGGCCGTATTCGCCGGCGCCCATCTCGCGCCAGCGCTTGGTCTCGGCATGCATGACGTAATCCATGTCCATGTTCAGGTTGGTGTGCTGCGGCTTGCCGCCGTAGGCGCAGATGGCCTTGCCGCCCTGGGGCACGATCTTCAGTTCCACCTTGGTCGCCTCGCCGCAGTCGGTGCGGTACATGTGCACGATCTTGTAGCCGCGGCCGCCGTCGTTCTTGATCCATTTCTCGGCCAGCTCGTCGGTGAGGATGGGGTTCTTGTTCCACGCCTCGCAGGCGCGTGCGGCCCATTCGGCCGACATGAGCGGGGTGGCCAGGACCGGGGCTGCAGCGACGAGTCCCGCGGCGAAAAGGCTGAGCTGGTGCTTGCGCATGGTGTGCTCCTCGTGATTGGCTGTCGAACAGTTACAGGCATGCAGGATGCCCTGGGCTAGGGTAGTGCCAGACCCGGCGTGCTGTCAAAACCCCGTGGCGGCTCAATGCGGCAGGTGGTGCTTGAGCGCCCCGTACAGCCAGGTACCGTGCAGGGCCCCGGCCAGCACCACCAGCGCACCCAGGGAGCCGGTGCCGACCAGAGCAAAGATCGGGCCCGGGCACAGGCCGATCAGCCCCCAGCCCACGCCGAAGATGGCCCCACCGGCGAGGTAGCTCACCCGCCCCGGGGGTTTTTCCGGGATCTGGATCGGTTGCCCATCCAGCGAGCGTCTACTGCCCAGGCGTTTGATGATCTGCACGCTCACCAACCCCGTGGCGATGGCGCTCATGAGGATGCCGTACATGTGGAAGCTCTGGAAGTGGAACATCTCCTGGATGCGGTACCAGGAGGCCGCTTCCGACTTGATCAACACGAAACCGAACAGCATGCCGGCAAGTAGATAGGGCAGGTAGCGCAGCATGGGCGGCCTCACTTCAGCATCCAGGGCACCAGCAGCCAGGAGGAGAACAGGCCCCCGCCGAAGATGCCCACCACCGCCCACAGCGAGGGCAGCTGCAGGGTGGACAGCCCCGTGATGGCGTGCCCGGAGGTGCAGCCGGCGGCATAGCGGGTGCCGAAGCCCACCAGCACGCCGCAGGCGAACAGCAGGGTGTAGTTGCGCACGCTGGCATGGAACAGCTCCTCGGGCACCAGGCTGCCCGCGGGCAGGGTGAAGCCCCAGTTAAGCAGCATGTCCTGCGTGGCGGGGCTGATCGCCACCGGCTGCGGGTTGGCGAACACCACTCCGGCCAGGAAGCCGCCCAGGGCGGTGCCGACGACGAAGACCAGGCTCCAGGTGTGCTCCTTCCAGTCGTACTGGAAGAAGTCCACGCCGACGTGGCGCGGCTGGGTGATGGCGCACAGATGGCGCAGGTTGCTAGAGATGCCGAAGGAGCGGTTGCCGATGAACAGCATCAGCGGCACCATCAGGCCGATGAGCGGCCCCGCCACATACCAGGGCCAGGGCGCGTACAGCCAGGCGAGGATCGTGTCCATTTCCCCCTCCATTCAGGATCACTATGATTTCAGCTATATTAGAAGATTCTAATTCGACCGTCGATAGCGGCCAGCCACCCTGAAGTGCGCACCGGGCGGGGTGTTTCGGCCCGGCATGGGTCTCGTCGCGGGCTGCGGCGGCACGCCACGAGCTGCTCGGGTCGTTGCGCCGTGTGGCGTCGGCCGTGCCGCCAGCTCATGCGCGTCTGGCCCGTATCAGGGACTTCAGCAGCCAATGGGTCGGCAGGCATACGCACAGCGGGTAGAGCAGCAACATGGCCAGCAGATGCAGGGGGCCGGGCAGCACACCCGTGGGTGGGTCGCCGAGGCCGTGCACCCAATTGATGTTGCGTGCCGGATCGGTGAGCAGATAGCTGGCGAGCAAGACCGCCCAGGTGAGCAGGATGCCGGCGGGCAGGGCGCGGGGGTCGTAGCCCAGGCGCCACACCAGCCACAGCAGCAGCACTGGCAGGAAGACGTGGAATAGCGACAGCGCGCGCACATATAGGGGCAGGGCGGGGTCGAACATATAGGCGGTGCCATCGAGCCCGGTTAGGCCGCTGCCGCTGGCCAGCCGGCTGAAAAAGTCCAGATTCCAGGCCAGCTCCGGCAGCAGGGTGGGCACCGCCGCGGTGCCGGCGAGCAGTCGGCTGCCCCGCCACAGTGCCGCCAAGCTCATGAACAGGGCGACGTCGGAGGCCCACAGGAAGTTCTGCACGCCGTAGTGCCAGGCATAGACCGGCACCAGCACGGCGACATAGGCGCTGACGGCGAGCTTGGGCGCCAGCGGCAGGGCGGGCGACGCGGGGGCGGCCGGCATCATACGCTGGGGCCGGCGGGCGCCGCCTTGTCGTTGTCTGCGCGCAGCAGGGTCCACAGCCCGAAGGCGTTGACCCGCGTGCGTTCGACCACCTGCAGACGCGTGCGGGCGATGAATTCCTCCAGGCACAGGTTGGGGCGGAAGCCGAGCAGTCCCGACAGCGGGGCGGCCGCCCGTTCGAGCAGGGCGATGGCGGGGTATGGGCTCAGGAAGTGGTTGACGATGTACAACTGCCCGCCGGGACGGCAGACGCGGCGCATCTCCTGCACGAGGCGGACCGGATCGGGCACCACGGACACCACGTACATGGCCACCACCTTGTCGAAGCTGTCGTCGGCGAAGGCCATGCGCTCGGCGTCCATACGCACGAGTGAGACCCGATGCGCCAGGTGCTCGTGGACCAGGCGGGCGTGGGCCTGGGCCAGCATCTCCGCGCTGATGTCGATGCCCACCACGTGCACCCCGCCCGGATACAGTGGCAGGGACAGCCCCGTGCCCACGCCCACTTCGAGGATGCGCTCGCCCGCGCGACAGCGCAGCCGTTCGACGATCGAACGCCGGCCGGGCTGCAGGATGGGCCCGAAATAGCGGTCGTAATTGCGCGCATAGCGGCGGTAGGTGCGCAGGATCGTATCGAGTTCCATGCTTCGCGTCAGGCTTGGTGTCAGGTACTCAGCTCGCCCCGCACGGCAGTGCGGCAACGGGCCGTTGACCCGCGGCTTAGCGCTCGCGCGGCAGGCTCTCCTGCACCAGCCCCATGCGCTGGCGGATGAGCGCCAGGGCTTGCGCATCGCCCGCGGCCTCGGCGCGTGCGGCCTGCACACCGAGCCAGGCGAGCAGCGCGCGCCGCCAGCCCTGGTCCGAGGTCGTGCGCGTGGCCACCGCGATGACCTCGGGGCTAGCCGCGCCGGCCCGCAGCAGGGCCCCGGCGGCGATGGCCCGTGCGAGCGGGTCCTCGATCTCTTCCAGCCGGCGCAGCCGGGCCGCATCGTCGCGAGCAGCGATGAGCCCCCGGTAGTGCGAGGGCAGCAGGTCGGCATCCAGACCCTGCCATTCACCCGCGATGAAGCGGGCGTAGGCCCGCTCGGCCGCACCCGCGTGCTGTGCCAGTGCCTCGTAGCCGCGGCAGGGGCCGATCTCCAGGGCGGCGAGCCGCACGGCGCAGCGCGTCAGCTCTGCCCGCGCCACCCAGTCGGGCCGGCCGGTGCGGGCGATCTCGGCGCGCGCCCGCTCGAACTGGCGTTCCGCCTGGCGGGTGTGGCCGTCGAGGTAGTGTTTGGCATAGGCCTGCAGCAGGCCGTGGGCGTTGAGTTTCCAATCCGGCGGCGGGGGCGTGCCGGCGCAGGCGGCCAGCAACAGGAGCGCAGGCCAGGCGGACAGAGGGGTGAGCTTCACGGCAGTTTGAGTTCCACGTCGCGCTTGAACGGCCACTTGCGGTTGATCTCGTTGATCAGATGATTGACCTTGGTGATGCTGTCGTCCACCTCGGCGCGCAGCAGGGCGAGGTCGGTAGTGGCGCCCTTGACGTCGGCGGTGATGCTGTTGACGTTGGCGGCGGCGCCCTGGGCCTCCTTCAGGATGGCATCGGCCTTGAGGAGGCTCGCACGCACGTCGGTGAGGATGGCGTTGACCTGTGACATGGCGCGCTCGGTCTGGTCCATCACCCCACCCGCCCCGAACAGCCGCGCATCGGCTCGGGTCAGGGTCTGGTCGACCTTGAGCGACACGCCTTGCAGGCTGGCGAGCAGGGCGTTCGCCCGGTCGAGGGCGTCGACCACGCGGCGCGCCTTATCGGGGCCGCCAAGCACGCCTTCCAGCACCCCGTATTCGCCGGCCATGCGGCCGGTGATGGTGCGGGCGTTCTGTAGCGTCTCATTGATGGGCGACTGTGCCGCCGTCATCGCCTCGACATTAGCGAGGATGGCCTTGACGCGTGCCAAAATCTGGGACACGTCCTGGGTTGCATCGCCCGACAGCAGTGTGCGCTCGGCCCCGTCGGGCAGCGGTGGGTCGTTCAGGATGGCACTGTAGGCGCGGATCTTCGCCCCGCCCACCAGCCCGCGTTCGAGCACGAACTGGCTGGAGGTGCGCAACCAGCGGGCGTCCTTCTCGGGGATGGCCACGTGGATGCGCACATGGCCGTCGTCCTGGAGTTCAAGCCGCTTGACGCGGCCGATGGGGAAACCGGAGAAGGTCACGGGCATGCCGGTGCTCACCCCCTCGGCGTCGTCGGCCAGCAGGATCACGGTCTGCGTCGGTTCGAACGCCCCGCGCGCGTAAAGGACGTACACGAGCAGTCCCACGGCTAGCACGGCGGTCAGCGTGAGCAACAGCCCGACCTTGAGCGCAAGGTGTTTGATCAGCGGGGCGCGTACAGGGGCGCGTTCCATACGTAGTCCAGGATGCGGCACTGTTCGATGAGGTCCGCCAGCCGCTGCAGGACAGATTCGAGGTGGGGCGGATAGTGGATGTCCGGCAGCAGCAGGGCAGGGCGGTCGATGAGGATTATAGGCGGTCGCCCGATCACCGCCCGCAGTAATTTGGCGCCGAAGCGCTCCACGCAGTCGAGCGAGGGGTCACGCTTGAAGGCGCAATCGGTCAGCCCCAGGCGGGCGAGCAGGGCCCAGGCGGCATCCGCCGCCTGGTCGTAGGACAGGTTGAGGCGAAACTGCGGCACGATGGCGATGTTCTCCAACACCGACAGGTTGGCGCGCAGGGGCAGCTCGGCCGACACCAGCGCGGCCTGCGGCTGTGCCTCGAGCACGCGCGCCCGCGCCGCGGCGTCCTCCAGCCAGGTCACAGATACACCAGGGACAATGATGCCACCTCGATCAGCATGAGCACGAAGAACAGCCGCACCATGCCGCGCAGCACGGCGATGGGCGCGAAGAAGAGCATCCTGGGCGCCTCCAGCCCTGCACGCATGGGGATCACGGTCACCGCCAGGCCGAAGGCCAGACTCTTGAGCGTGAGGGCGATCAAGGCCACGGGGGTGAAGATCTTGGCGATGACATGGCGGAACTCGCCCAGCGCCCAGGGCTGTAGGCCATAGACGGCGACGTAGGCCAGCACGGAGGCGAGCACACAGGACAGCAGCGTGAGGGAATAGACCGAGACGGCCCCGCCGATCACGCGCGGGGTGAACTCGAAGCGCATGGGGTCCACGCCGCTCGCCTGCAGCGCCGCCAGTTCGTTGTTGATGTGCATCAGCGCCACCTCGGTGTTGATGGCCGCGCCCGAGCGCAGTGCCACGAACAGGGCGGTCAGCAGCGGCAGCAACTCCAGCACCAGCACGCGGATGGACATCTCCAGGGCGAACTCGGACAGGCCGAAGTCACGCGCGGTGGCCACCACGATCTGGATGATCACATAGGACAGCAGGGCGGCGAAGACGAGGAAACCGGGTAGGATCTGCCAGGCGGTGAAGTAGATCTGCTTCATCACCACCGAGCGCATGGCGCTGTTGTAGGCGCTGGGGGTGGCCGCCTCGATCAGGGCATGTGCACCGAAGGTGAGGATGCGCCCCCAGGCGGCAAGCCAGCCGAGGGCAGCCTCGCCCACCCGTGTGAGGAACTGAATGAGGGCCTGCATGAGTCGATGATAGGACGATGCGTCGTCGGCTGGATGACGGATGATGTAGCATAGTGGAAAGGAGCAGCGCATGCGTAGGCCATGGGTGGGCGGCCTGACGGCCGCCTGGATTGCGGTTGTGTCGAGTGCACACGCGGCACAGGGCGTGTTGCTGCGCGACGAGTCGCTGCGCGCCGCGGCCTCGGCCACGGCCGCGGTGACGGGGCAGGCGGCGCGTGGCAATGTGGTCGAGGTCCTGGCGCGCCAGGGTGGCTGGATGCAGGTGCGCACCAATGGGCGCACGGGTTGGGTGCGCATGCTCTCGGTGCGCCTGAGCGAGGGCGGGGAACGCGTCAGCGGGGCGGATCTGGCCGGGGTGGTCGGGCTGGGCACACGCCAGGCCGATCCTTCGCGGGTGGTCGCCGTGGCCGGCATGCGCGGGCTCACCGAGCAGGAATTGCGCGCCGCGCGCTTCAACGCCGAGGAATTGGCGCGGCTGGACGGTTATGCGGTCGGCCGGGCCGAGGCCGAGGCCTTTGCGCGCGAGGAGGGGCTCGCACCGCGCGCCCTCGCCTACCTGCCTGCACCGGCGCGCAACCGCAGCCGCGTGAACACTTGGGAGGAACCACAACCATGATGCGCAGGGGCCTGATCGCGGCGCTGCTGGCTGCGATGACCGTCACGCACGCCGCCGACCTCAACCGGGCCCTGCGCGAGCTGCTGCTCGGCCAGCCGCCGGCGCAACCCTCCGCCATGGGCACCCCGCCCCAACAGCCGCAGCAGCAGCCACCGGCCGAGCGTAGACCGGGCGAGCTGCTCGGTGGCTTGCTGTCCTTCGTCGCCGAACCGCCCTACAGCGCCGAGGAGGAGCGCAACATCGGCCGTACCGTGGCCGGCGGCCTGCTGGGGGCGGCCCCGCTGGTGCGCGACGACCAGCTGCAGCGTTATGTCAACCGTGTCGGCCGCTGGGTGGCGCTGCAGAGCGAGCGGCCGGATCTGGACTGGCGCTTCGGCGTGATCGACAGCGAGGACATCAATGCCTTCGCCATGCCCGGTGGCTATGTCTTCATCACCAAGGGGCTGTACCGGCGCCTGGGCAGCGAGGCGGAACTGGCCGGGGTGCTGGGGCACGAGATCGCCCACGTCGTGCGCAAACACCACCTGCGCCTGCTGCAGCAGTCGCGCGCGCTGGCGGACCTGGGTGCGGCGGTGGGCAAGCGCATGCAGGGCGGTTCGCCGCTGGCCGCCAATTTCCTCGGCAACTTCTGGGAGGTGTTCGCCCGCGGCTTGGACAAGGAGGCGGAACACGAGGCGGACCGCATGGGCATGGTCCTCGCCGCCCGCGCCGGCTACGACGCCTATGGACTACCCGCCGTGCTACAGGAGATCGGACACCTGTCCGCCAACGACGGCCGGGTGGCCTTCCTGTTCAAGACCCATCCGCACCCGCAGGAGCGCCTCGACCATCTGGCCGAGGCCCTGGCCGGGCGACCGGAGCTGCCCGAGGGCAAAGAGGTGCGCCAGCGTCTGCACCGTGTGCGCTGAGGCATGACGCAACGCACACGGCGGGCCGTCGGGCAGTTCGCGCTGGGCGTGATCCTGGTGCTGGTGCTGGCGCTGCATCTGCTGGGGATGCCTCGGCTGCGGCCGGTCGAGCGGCTGGACGCCGGTCTGTACGACCTCAAGCTGCTGCTCATGCAGCCGCGCACGGTGGACGAGCGCGTGGTGGTGGTGGACATCGACGAGCGCTCGTTGCGCGAGGTGGGCCGCTGGCCCTGGCCGCGTGTGCAGACGGCGGCCCTCACACGGGCCTTGTACGAGCAGTACGCCGCGGCCGCCATCGGCTTCGACGTTTTGTTCGCCGAGCCCGACGAGAGCTCGGGACTGCCCGTGTTGGAGCGCCTCGCACGCAGCGCGCTGGCGCAGGAGCAGGGCTTCGCGGATGCGCTTGCGCGGCTGCGCCCCAAGCTCGACTACGACGCCCAGCTGGCCGCTGCGCTGGGGCTGGGCCCCAGCGTGCTGGGCTATTATTTCAATCATCCCCCCGAGCGTGAGCGCATCGGCCGGCTGCCCGCGCCGGTGATCGATTGCGCCCGGCTGGCCGCGGCGGGTGTGAGGCCCCCGCGTCTGACCGGCTATCACGCCAATCTGCCGGTACTGCAGGAGCGTGCCGCCGCGGCCGGTTTCTTCAATGCCGACCCCGACTTCGATGGCGTCGTCCGCCGCGTGCCGGTGTTGCTCGACCTCGACGGCCGCTGCTACGGCTCGCTCGCTCTGATGACGGCGATCGCCGCACTGGGCATCGAGACGGTCGAGGTCGCCCCCGCCCGCGGTCTTGCGCCGGCGCGTCTGCTGCTGAAGGCGCCAGGGATGGATGCCCTGAGCCTGCCGCTCGACCCACAGGGGCGTGCGCTGGTGCCCTACCGTCCGCTACGCGCCTATCGCTACGTCTCTGCCGCGGACGTGTTGAAGGGGGTGGCCCCGGCCGCCGAGCTCGAGGGCCGCATCGTGCTCATCGGCTCCAGCGCCCCGGGCATCATGGACCTACGGGTGACCCCGGTGGCCGAGGCCTATCCGGGGGTAGAGATCCATGCCAACCTCATCTCCGGTCTGCTCGACGCCCGGCTGCCTTGGGAGGCCCATGGCGTGCGCGCCCATGAGTGGTTGGTCTTTGCCCTGATCGGGCTTGCGCTGGCGGCCTTGCTGCCGCTGCTCGCGCCGCTGCCGGCCGCGCTGCTCGCGTTTGCCCTCGTGGTGGGCGTGCTGGCCGCGGACCTCTACGCCTGGGCCGCGTGGCAGCTGCATTGGCCGGTGGCGCCCTGGCTCGGCCTCATCCTCGGGCTGTTCGCGCTCAACATGGTGTACGGCTTTTTCGTCGAGGCGCGCGCCAAGGCGCAGATCACCCGGCTGTTCGGCCAGTACGTGCCCCCCGAGCTGGTGGACGAGATGGCGCGTGATCCCGCCCGCTATAGCCTGCGCGGCGAATCGCGCGTGATGAGCGTGCTGTTCTCCGACATCCGCGATTTCACCAGCATCTCCGAGCGGCTGGAGGCGGCCCAGCTGGCCGACATGCTCAACGTGTATCTGTCGCACATGACGCGCATCGTGCAGGCCAACCGCGGCACCATCGACAAATACATCGGTGACGCCATCATGGCCTTCTGGGGTGCGCCCGTACCCGACGAGCGGCACGCGCAGCACGCGGTGCTCACGGCACTGGGCATGCAATCGAGCCTGGCCGAGCTCAATCAGCGCCTCAAGGCGCAGGGCTGGCCCGAGGTGAGGATAGGCGTGGGGGTGAACAGCGGGCGCATGAGCGTGGGCAACATGGGCTCGCAGTTCCGCATGGCCTATACCGTCATGGGCGATGCGGTCAACCTCGCCTCACGGCTGGAGGGGCTGACCAAGCAGTACGGGGTGGGCATTCTGGTGGGCGAGGACACACGGGCGGCTTGCCCCGACCTCGTCTTCATGCGGGTCGATCGCGTGCGGGTCAAGGGCAAGGCGCAGCCGGTGGCGATCTATGAGCCGCTGGGGGAACGGGCCCGAGTGGACGGCGAACGGCTGGCCGCCGCCGAGTCCTTCGAAGCGGCCCTGGAGGCCTATGCCCAGCAGCGCTGGGACGAGGCGCAGGCGCGCATCGAGGCCCTGCGCCAGCAGGAGGATAGGCCGCTGTACGCGCTTTATCTGGAGCGCATCGCCCATTTCCGCGCCCATCCGCCGCCAGCGGACTGGGACGGGGTGTACACCTTCACCAGCAAATAGAGGTGACCCATGCGCGTGAGCATTCTCGGCTGTTCGGGCGGTATCGGCGGTGGGCGGCACACCACCGCCCTGCTCGTGGACACGGACGTGCTCATAGACGCCGGCAGCGGGGTGGCGCAGCTGGAGCTGGCGGCGCTCGCGCGCATCGAACACCTGTTCCTCACCCATGCCCACCTCGATCACATCCTGGCCCTGCCCCTGCTGCTCGACAGCAGCGCCGGTCTGCGCGAGCGCCCTCTGGTGGTCCACGGCCTGCCCGAGGTGCTGCAGGTGCTGCGGGACTGCATCTTCAACTGGCAGGTGTGGCCCGATTTCAGCCGCATCCCCAGCCCCGAGGCGCCGTTCATGACCTACGCGCCCCTGCTTCCGGGCGAGACGGTGCGGCTGGGGACGCGCAGCTTCACCCCCATCCCCGCGCACCACACCGTACCGGCCGTGGGCTATAGGCTGCGCGGCGAGTCATCGAGCCTGGTCTTCTCCGGTGACACCGCCTCTCACGCGGCGCTGTGGGATGTCGTCAACGACGCCCATGATCTGCACCACCTCATCGTCGAGACCTCCTTCCCCGACCGTCTGGAGGCCATCGCGCACGCCTCGCGCCATTACCATCCGCGCGCCCTGGTGGCGGATCTCACGCGCTATCGGGGGCAAGCCCCGGTGTGGATCACCCACCTGAAGCCGGGTGGGGAGGAGGAGATCATGCGCGAGATCCTGGCGGGCGCCCCCGCCGCCCTGTCCATCGCCCCGCTCACCCAGGGGCAGACGCTGGAGCTGCCCTGATCAGTCCAGACCCAGTCGCTCTACCCAGGCCAGGGCCTCCAGGTGGGCCTGGTTGACCTGCTGTGGGGTGAGCAGCAGCTGCTCGGCGAGCCGGGTGATGGGTTGAGGATCGTCGCGTTCGCAGGCCTCGGCCAGGGCCAGGATGGGGCCATAGACCCCACTGCGGTGCAGCAGGGCGTCGATGATGTTCTGCGGCAGGGTGCAGCGCTCCAGCACCTGCTCCATGGGCGTCTCCAGCAGGGCATCCAGCAGGGAGAACACCCCGGTGATGAACAGGTTGTCCAGCTCGGCCTTGGGCAGGTGATAACCCCCCAAGAGCTCGCACAGGCGCCCGCGGGTGATCGCCGTGCGGGTGAGTATGGATGCCGTCGGCTTGGGGTTAGCGGTGGCGAGCAGCAGGGTCAGCCACTTGTTCAACGAACGATAGCCCAGGATGTTGACGGCGTGCCGGATGGACTGCACCTCGCAGGCGAGGCCGAAGGCAGCGGAGTTGATGTAGCGCAACAGCTTGAAGGTGAG